>JBEVJH010000246.1:0-4955 GCA_040510355.1 Aestuariivirgaceae bacterium | reverse complement strand
AGGAACGCCGACACGTCCTTCGCCATCTGGTCGACGGTGGCCGGGGTGCCGTCCGCATAGGTGACGCTCCCCTCGGTGAGCGGCGCCGGCATGCCGATCCAGTGGCCGTTCTCGAAATAGGGATTGTAGAGCTTGCCTTCCGGCGCCTCCTTTGCCAGCTCCGGCGGCGGCTCCTGATAGCCGGTGAGGACCGAATAGACATATTCCGGCCCGCCCATGCCCTTGATGAGCTGGGTCGTGTAGAGCGTCTTCAGGCTGCCCGACCAGCCGGCCCGCATCTTGGTGATGAGCGACAGGTCCGGCGGCAGCGCCCCGCCATTCGCCGCCCGCGCCGCATTGTCGTTGGGGAACGGCTTGACGAAGGGATCGGACGGCAGCGCCGGGCGCTCGAACATGTTGCCCGAGGCGTCCGGCCCGTCGGTCACCTTGAACTCCGCCGCGATCGCCTTGACCTGGTCCGGAGGAAATTCCGGGCCGCCCGGCTCGCCGAGATTGCGATAGCGCATGAGCTCCATCGCATGGCAGGCCGCGCACACCTCCTTGTAGACCTGGTAGCCGCGCTGCACCTGCGCCCGGTCGAAGGTGCCGAACGGCCCCTCGAAGCTGAACGCCACGTCCTTGGCGGGGAGCTTCTCGTCGGCGGCGAGCGCCGGCGAAGTCAGTGTCGCGAGGCCAAGCAGCGCTGCTGCAAGGAGCGGAAACGGGCGGCTCATGATCGACACTGCGATTCCCTCACTCGGCAGCACGAAGCTCGGACCGCGGCGGCAGCACCGCCTCGGAGATGGATGCCGGCACCGGCCGCGGCACTTCGAGGAAGCCCACCAGCGGGACGATGACCAGGAAGTGCAGGAAATAATAGGCGGTGGCGATTCTCCCGATGGTCAGCCACGCCCCTTCCGGCGGATTGGAGCCGACGATGCCGAGCAGGATGCTGTCGATCACCAGGAGCCAGAAGAATTGCCGGTAGACCGGCCGGTAATTGGCCGAGCGGACCTTCGAGGTGTCGAGCCATGGCAGTGCGAACAGGACCAGGATCGAGCCGAACATCGCGATGACGCCGAGCAGCTTGTCCGGGATCGAGCGCAGGATCGCGTAATAGGGCAGGAAGTACCATTCCGGCACGATATGCTGCGGGGTCACCAGCGGGTTGGCCTTGGCATAGTTGATCGGGTGCCCGAGATAGTCCGGCGCGAAGAACATGAAGGCGGCGAACAGCAGCAGGAACACCACGATCGCATAGGTGTCCTTGAGCGTGTAATAGGGATGGAACGGCACCGTGTCCTGCCCCGACTGGACCTCGACGCCGAGCGGGTTGTTGTTCCCTGGCACATGCAGCGCCCAGATATGCAGGAACACCAGCCCGACCAGCACGAACGGCAGGAGATAGTGCAGCGAGAAAAACCGGTTGAGGGTCGGATTGTCGACCGAGTAGCCGCCCCACAGCCAGGTCACGATCGTATCGCCGAAGAACGGCACCGCCGAGAACAGATTGGTGATCACCTTCGCTGCCCAGAAGCTCATCTGGCCCCATGGCAGCACATAGCCGAGGAACGCCGTCGCCATCATCACGAGCAGGATCAGCACGCCGATCATCCACAGCACCTCGCGCGGCGCCTTGTAGGACCCGTAATAGAGGCCGCGGAAGATGTGGATGTAGACGGCGAGGAAGAACATCGACGCGCCCACCGTATGCATCTTCTGGATGATGTTGCCGTAATTCACGTCGCGCCGGATCGCCTCGATCGAATCGAAGGCGAAGTCGACATGCGGCGTGAAATGCATCACCAGCACCACCCCGGTGACGATCTGCACCACCAGCATGACCGCCAGAATGCCGCCGAAGGTCCAGAAGTAGTTGAGGTTGCGCGGCGTCGGGAAGTCGATCACATGCCCCTTGGCAAGGCTCAGGATCGGCAGGCGCGAGTCGAACCATCGGGCGACCGGATTCTTGAACTCGTGCCTTTCATGCTCGGCCATCATCCGGCTCCTGTCATCCGATGCGGATCTTGGTGTCGCTGATATAGGCGTATTGCGGGACGTGCAGGTTCTCCGGCGCCGGCCCCTTCCGGATCCGTCCCGCCGTGTCGTAATGCGAGCCGTGGCACGGGCAGAACCAGCCCCCCATCTTCACATTGTTCTCGACCACCGTATAGTCGCCCTCATTGCCGATCGGCACGCAGCCGAGATGCGTGCACACGCCGAGCATCACCAGCATGTTCTCCTTGCCGCCCACCACCCGGTTCTCGTCGGTCGCCGGCGCGCTGTCGGGCAGGTTGGCGTTGCGCGCCTCGCCGTCGACCAGATCGTCCAGCGGCACCTTCTTGGCCGCCTCGATCTCCGGCGGAGTGCGGTGGCGGATGAACACCGGATTGCCCCGCCACTTGACGGTGATCGCCTGGCCCACCGCCACCGGCGCGAGATCGACCTCGATCGACGCCAGCGCCCGCACGGAGGCATCCGGATTCATCTGGTCGATGAACGGCCACAAGGCGAATGCGGCGCCGACCACCCCGACCGCCCCGGTGGCGATATAGAGAAAATCCCGCCTGGTACCCTCGGCTGCTTCGGCTGTCGACACGGTTGTCCCTCGATCCGCGCTGATTCCCATGGGGTATTTGGCATTGGCCGCAAGCCCTGTCCAGCCATCAAAAGTCGCATGGGATATGCCGGACATAGCGCTCCGGGCGGTTACGCGGTAAGGAGCTTCCATGGACCCCCTGCACGACCTCGAGGCCGAGAAAGCCGCAAGCCGCGCCGCCTTCGAGGCCGTGCGCGACGCGCTTCTCCGCCGTTTCGAGGCGCTGGAGGACGCGCTTGCCGCGACCCCGCTCGCCGCCCGCCCGCCCGGCCGCTTCGTGTTGACGCCGTGGCAGCGCCGGGTGGACGACGCGGAGCCCGGCGGCGGCGGCGTGATGGCCATGATGGCCGGCCGGGTCTTCGAAAAGGTCGGCGTCCATGTTTCGACCGTGTTCGGCGCCTTCAGCCCCGAATTCCGCAAGCAGATCCCTGGCGCGGAGGAGGATGGCCGGTTCTTCGCGACCGGTATCTCGCTGATCGCCCATCCGTTCAATCCCAACGTCCCCGCCGCCCACATGAATCTGCGTTTCGTCGTGACCACCAAAAGGTGGTTCGGCGGCGGCGGCGACCTCACCCCGGTGCTCGCCCGGCGCCGCGCCGCCGATCACCCCGACACGCTGGCCTTCCATGCCGCTCTGGCGGAGGTCTGCGGCCGCCATGCCAATGCCGACTACCAGCGGTTCAAGAGTTGGTGCGACGACTATTTTCACCTGCCGCATCGCGGCGAGGCCCGCGGCGTCGGCGGCATCTTCTTCGACTGGCTGAACAGCGGCGATTTCGCCGCCGACCTTGCCTTCGCCCGCGATGTCGGCGACAACTTCGCCGAGATCTACGGGGCGCTGGTCGCCCGCAACATGAACCTTCCCTTCGACGATGACGACCGCGACGAGCAGCTCGTCCGCCGCGGCCGCTATGTCGAGTTCAACCTGCTCTATGATCGCGGCACCCTGTTCGGGCTCAGGACCGGCGGCAATGTCGACTCGATCCTCTCCTCCATGCCGCCGCTGGCGAAATGGCCGTGAGCCGGGAGCCGGGCCGGGCAGGGGAGCGCGGCTCGCTCAAAAATCTCGTCGCCGCCATCGCCACCATCGTGGTCGCCGATATCGGCTTCGGCCTGACCTACCCGCTGCTCAACATCATCCTGGAATCCCGCCACATCGATGCCACCGTGATCGGCCTCAACGCCGCCATGGGTCCGCTCGGCATCATCCTCTCCGGGCCGTTCATCCCGCGGCTCGTCGCCCGTTTCGGCGGCCGGCGGCTGGCGCTTGCCGCCATGATCGCCATCATCCTGGTGCTGTTGAGCTTTCCGCTGTTTCCCTCGATCGGGGTGTGGTTCGCCACGCGATTTCTCTTCGGCGTCGCCGGCAGCACTCTCTACACGTTGAGCGAGGCGTGGATCCTCGGCTTTGCCCCGCCGGACGCGCGCGGCCGGGTCGCCGCCATTTACGGCTCGGCCCTGTCGCTCGGCTTCTCCGTCGGGCCGTTCCTGCTTCCCTATACCGGCGTCGAGGGCTGGCTCCCCTTCGTGCTGGCCGCCTTGCTGGTGGCGCTGAGCGCCCTGCCGCTCTTCTTCATCGATCTTGACTACACCGGTCTCGAGAGTGCCGGCTCGACCACCATGCTGGGATTTGTCCGCCGCGCTCCGCTCCTGCTGTTCGCCGTCGCCACCCTCACCATGTTCGATGCGGTGATGCTCGCCTTCTTTCCGATCTTCGGCCTGCGCAGCGGCCTCGACCTCAAGACCGCCTCCTGGGCGCTGGCGGTGGCGATCGCCGGCAACGCCGTTCTGCAATATCCGATCGGCTGGCTGGCCGACCGCTGGTCGCGCCAGGGCGTGCTGTGGATCGCCGCGATCGCCACCCCGCTCCTCGCCATGTCGCTGCCCTTCGTGGTGACGACGCCGCTGCTCTGGCCGGTGGCGCTGCTGCTCGGCACCTCGGCCTACGCCGTCTACATCATCGCCATGACGGTCATGGCCGACCGCTTCCAGGGAACCGACCTGGTCGCAGGCTCGGCCGCCTTCGGTGCCATGTGGGGGGTGGGCGGCATCGTTGGCCCGCCTGTTGCGGGCATCGCCTTGGACCTCCTCGGCCCACCCGGAATCGCCGTCACCTTGACGGCGATCTATGTCGGCCTGATCGCCGGCCTGCTGTTGGCCCGTGGCGAGCTGGTGAGGCAGTAGGCAGTAGGCAGTAGGCGGTAGGGAAGAGCGCCGCTCACTGCCTAATGCCTAACGCCGATTGCCTAACACACGCCCACTGCATCCCGCCCAAGATAACCCTCGCATATCTGTCCTGCGGGGCCGCTTATTGACGTCCCATCAACCGCCACGGCAGAAGCTCTGCCATGGATCGGACATTGGCCACGAAACCGGG
>JBEVJH010000245.1:0-2809 GCA_040510355.1 Aestuariivirgaceae bacterium | reverse complement strand
TGTATTGCTGCGCCACCAGGAGGCCCTTGATCAGCCGCAGGGCGAGAACGCAGAAGCCGAGCGAGAGCGGCGGCCACAGGATGATGTGCACCCAGAATGGCGGCTCGAAGGTGAATTCGACCCACAGCGCCGCGCCGAGGATCACGATATTGCCGATCAGGATGACGAACATCGCGGCGCCGTCGCCCGGATCGACGAAATCGAGCCCGCAGGCCCGGCAGCGCGGCGCGATCTTGGTGACGCCGGAAAACAGCCTGCCCTGGCCGCAACGCGGGCAGCGGCCGGCCAGGCCGACGCTCACCGCCGGCTGCGGCGGATAGTGGCGGTGATCGCTCATGGTCGCACCCGATCGGGCGGCCCGAAGCCGCCCATGCGCACCGCCCGTCTCGTCAGTGTGCCGCGCCGGGCAGCGAGGGACCGTGGCCCCAGACATAAATGCAGGCGAAGAGGAACAGCCACACCACGTCGACGAAATGCCAGTACCAGGCGGCGAACTCGAAGCCGAGATGATGGCGCACGGTGAACTGGTCGAGATAGGCGCGGTAGAGGCAGACGGCGAGGAAGATCGTTCCGACGACGACGTGGAAGCCGTGGAAACCGGTCGCCATGAAGAAGGTGGCGCCATAGATATGACCGGAGAAATCGAAGGCCGCGTGGCTGTACTCGAACACCTGGCACAGCGTGAACAACATGCCGAGCAGGATGGTGCAGATCAGGCCGTTCTTCACGCCCTGCTTGTCGCCCTCGATCATCGCATGATGCGCCCAGGTCACCGTGGTGCCCGAGGTGAGGAGGATCAGCGTGTTGAGCAGCGGCAGGTGCCACGGGTCGAAGGTCTCGATGCCCTTGGGCGGCCAGACGCCGCCGGTCAGCTCGGTGCGGGCGAATTCATGCGGGCTCGCGGGGAAGAGCGCGACATTGAAATAGGCCCAGAACCAGGCGACGAAGAACATCACCTCCGAGGCGATGAACAGGATCATGCCGTAGCGGTGGTGCAGCATGACGATCGGCGTATGGTCGCCGTGCTGCGCCTCCTTGATCACGTCCCACCACCACATCAGCATGGTGTAGAGCACGCCGATCAGGCCGATGCCGGTGGCGAGCGGCCCCCAGGAGATCTGGTGCATCCAGGTGACTGCGCCGACCGCCAGGACGAAGGCCGAGATCGCGCCGACGAAGGGCCAGGGGCTCGGGTTGACGAGATGGTAGTCGTGCTGCTTGGCGTGAGCCATGTCGTTCTCCAACGGCCGGTCCCCTGCCGGCGTCACAATTTCGGTTTGTCGGCTGGCGAGCCGGCATTTGCAACGGGTTTCGGCGGTTCCTTCGAGGGAAAGAAGGTGTAGGAGAGCGTCACCGTCGAAATCGAATCGAGCTCGTGATCGTCGACGATGGCGGGGTCGACGAAGAACACCACCGGCAGCTCGAGTTGCTGGCCGGGGCCGAGCGTCTGCTCGGAAAAGCAGAAGCACTGGATCTTGGAAAAGTAGGGCGCGATCGATTCCGGCGTGACGTTGTAGGAGGCGATGCCCCGCGTCGCCGTCCAGTCGGTGTTGATGATCTTGTAGTAGACCGTCTTCACCTCGCCGGCCTTCACCGTCACGCTCTTGGCCTCGGGCACGAAGCGCCAGGGAATGCCGTTGACGTTCGAATCGAAGCGCACCTCGAAGGTCCGCTCCAGCGTCTTGTCCGGGGCCTTCTCGGCCGTCACCGGCGTGCCGCCGAAGCCGGTGGTCTTGCAGAACAGATCGTAGAGCGGCACGGCGGCATAGGCGGCGCCGACCATTGCGGCGACGAAGGTCAGGCAATAGAGCGCGACGCGGCGATGCCGCCGCGACAGCTCCGCCTGGTCCACCGTCGGCTCGGCCATGCCTAGAGTCCCCGCGACATCACGCCGGGGCCTTTGACGAAGGTCACGACATAGAACAGCACGACGAGCAGGCCGAGCACGACGGCGAGCGCGATGTTGCGCTGGCGCCGGCGCTTGAGCTGCTCGGGCGACAGCACGATGCCGCCCTTGTTGTCGGGCACCACCATCATGCCCCCCTCGCCATGGCGTCGACAAGGAGGGTGGCGAACAGGGCGAAGAGATAGAGGATCGAGATGCCGAACATCTTCTTGGCCGGGCGGTCGTCGGCCGGTCGCAGCCAGATGGCGAGCGCCAGGCCGACCATCACCGCGCCGCCGAGCGCCGAGACGATGCCATAGGCGGGGCCGGCAAAGCCCATCCAGTATGGCAGCGTGCCGAGCGGCGCGAGGACGAGCGAGTAGAACAGGATCTGGCGCCGCGTCTCGGCCGCGCCGGCCACGACCGGCAGCATCGGGATGCCCGCCCGCTCATAATCGGCCGACTTGAACAGAGCGAGCGCCCAGAAATGCGGCGGCGTCCACATGAAGATGATGGCGAAGAGCACCATGCTCTCGATCGTCACCGTGCCGGTGGCGGCGGCCCAGGCGATGACCGGCGGCAGCGCGCCGGCAGCCCCGCCGATGACGATGTTCTGCGGCGTCCGCCGCTTCAGCCACATGGTGTAGACGACGACGTAGAAGAAGATGGTGAAGGCGAGGAGCCCCGCCGCCACGACATTGGTGAACAGGCCGAGCACGAGCACCGAGAAGCCGGCGAGGACGAGGCCGAAGGTGAGCGCTTCCTCGCGCGAGACGCGCCCGCCCGGGATCGGCCGGCGGCGGGTGCGCGTCATCAACGCATCGACATCCGCCTCGTACCACATGTTGAGCGCGCCCGAGGCGCCACCGCCGACGGCGATGGCCAGGATCGCGCAAAAGCCGATGACCGGATGGATATGCCCCG
>JBEVJH010000244.1:0-7576 GCA_040510355.1 Aestuariivirgaceae bacterium | reverse complement strand
ACAACTCCTTTGAGCCTCGCCGTGTCGACTTGGGTGGGCACATTTTCCCGCCGCCCCTAAAATTTCAGCGCCCCGCCCCGCAGGCCGGCCCCCGCGCTGCTCCGCGCCGCTTTCGACGAAATTCTCCTTCAGGGCTTGGTCAGCCTCTTCTCCCCGATCATCGCCGAGGACAAGGTTCGTGCGCCCGATCCCGGTCCCAGCCATCTCAAGCGGGCCTGCGAACTGATTCGCGCCAATGTCGGCGAGCCGGTCAGGATCTCGGAGATCGCATTGCAGCTCGGCATCAGCCCGCGACATCTGCAGGCCGGCTTCCGCCAGCATCTCGGAACGACGCCGCAGCGCTTCCTGCGCGACTGCCGGCTCGACGAAGCCAATCGCCGGCTCAGTGCCGCCAAGCCGGGCGTGACCACGACGTCGATCGCCTATGATTGCGGCTTCGGCCATCTCGGCGAATTCGCCCAGTGCTACCGCCTGCGCTTCGGCGAGAGCCCGTCGGAAACCTTGAGACGCTCGCTGCATGCCTCCTGAGACGCCGCCGGATCAACCTTTGCAGGAAGCTGCGGCGCCTTGGCGCAAGAAGGTCTTCACGACCTGCGATGTCGACGAGCTTGCGCATCATTTCAATACGGAAGCGGCTCACAGCATCGACAGCGTCGTGCCGCTCGATCGCAAGGTTCCGTTTGCCTTCACCCGGGCCGAGATCGACTTCGGCCGCGTCCGACTGACCAGAGGCAAGAGCGCCGCCTTCCAAATGGAAGGACACGCGACCTGTCTCACCCTCACTGTCGCCGAAGCGGGCAGCTGCGTTGTCAAAGGCTATGCCAAAGGCCGCGAAGTCGCGATCGGAAGCCATCGCGGCGACAATGTCGTGGCGGGAGGGTGGATTCCCGGCAAGTCCGGGGTGGTCGAAATGTCATCCGATGGCATGCGTTTCGTGCTCCGTCTCGACGAGCAACTCGTCATCGACCAGCTGACGGTTGCCGAAGGATTGAGGAAGAGAATACCGGACGGCGCTCTTGCGCTCGACCTTTCGACACCTTTGGGAGCCAATTTTCACCGCGCCGTCAGCTTCATCTGGCAGCAGCGCACCCCGCCGACAGAGCTGCTGCGCGCCGCATTCGACGAAATCCTGCTGCAAGGCGTGGTCAGCCTGTTCACGCCGGTTCTGTCCGGCGGGGCGATGGCGCGCATTCCCGATCCCGGTCCCAGCCATCTCAAGCGGGCCTGCGAACTGATTCGCGCCAATGTCGCCGAGCCGGTCAGGATCACCGAGCTCGCGAGCCAGCTCGGCATCACCCCGCGGCATCTGCAGGCCGGCTTCCGCCAGCATCTCGGAACGACGCCGCAGCGCTTCCTGCGCGACTGCCGGCTCGACGAGGCCAATCGCCGGCTCAGTTCCGCCAAGCCGGGCGTGACCACGACGGCGATCGCCTATGATTGCGGCTTCGGCCATCTCGGCGAGTTCGCCCAGTGCTACCGCCTGCGCTTCGGCGAGAGCCCGTCGGAAACCTTGAGACGTTCGTTCGGCCGAGCCTGAACCCGGTCAGTGACCATCCATCCGATTGGCCCAATCAACAGGACCTCGCGGCGCAGCTTGCAGATAGTTGGAGATGGTTTCGGCAGTGGCCTTGACCTGCCGGATCAACTCGGGTTCGGGCTCGGCGGGAATGTCCTGAACGAAGGACACGAGCGCAATCGACCCGACGAGCTCATGCCCTGGACCGAAGATCGGCGCCGCCAGCGAACCGACGCCAGTGATCGATTCCTCCGTCGCCACCGCATAGCCGCGGCGCGCCACCTCGTCGAGCTCAGAGCTGAGCCGCCCGTGATCGGTGATCGTCTTCGGAGTCCTGACCGACAGCGGCGCGGCGAAGACCCGCGCGCGGTAGTCCTTCGGGCCGAAGGTCAGGATCAATTTGCCATGCGCCAAGGCGTGGAACGGGCGCATGATCTGCCCCGGCCAGACCTGCAGGGAACGCCCGCGGGTTCCGGACATCGAGCGCATGACGATCACACCCTCGGGCGAGGGGGCGCCCAGGACCGTGGTGAGGCCGGTCGCGGCGACCAGCCGGCGCATGGGCGCTTCCGATACCTCGATCAGGTCGCCCTCGACCGGTGCCAGATGACTGATCGCATAGGCCTTGGGGCCGAGCCGATAGCGCCCGGTCTCCCGGCTCTGGACGACGTAGCCGCGCTCGAGAAGCGTGCGAAGATAACGAAACACCCCCGCCTTCGACAGCGAGAGTTGCCGGGCGATCTGCGACAAGCCGATCGGCTCCCTGGCGAGCGCCACCGCTTCGAGGATCGAGAGAGTCGAGGCGGCGGCTTTCACTCCGCCCTCGTTGCGTCCGACAGTCCCATCATGACTCATCGGCACAGGTTACCGCTCGCGAACATCGGTTGCAATTGGTTAACCAGGTTGTTGACAATGACAGCAGGTCAGAAGCCCTCCAGATTCTCCATTCAAGCCCTGGGACTCGGCTCTTTCAAGGAACGCTGGGCAGCAAGAACGCCTGATAAAACGTGACCTGCCAGGATATTGCCCTTTTCGAGGCATAGGGCATTGCGGCGTTCGGCGGGTGCTTTCCGGCGAGGGATGGGGCGGATGACCCGAAGCCTGGGGTTGGTTGTGATCGTGATCGGACTCATGACCGGCGCGGCGGGCGCCGTGAAGGCTGCCGGTCCGTCGGCGCAGCTGACCGCGATGATCACCACGGCGGCGGCCGAGCATGGGGTGCCGGAGGCGCTGCTCCATCGGATCATCAAACGCGAGAGCAACTATAATGCCGGCGCCTATCATGGCGGCCATTGGGGACTGATGCAGATCAAATACGAGACGGCGCGCAGCATGGGCTATCGCGGCCCGGCGGCGGGGCTGCTCAATCCCGAGACCAATCTGCGCTTCGGCGGGCGCTATCTCGCCGGCGCCTATATGGTCGCCGGCGGCAACAGCGAGCGCGCGGTCCGGCTCTATTCCAGCGGCTATTATTACGAGGCCAAGCGCAAGGGCCTGCTCCAGGCGACGCGACTGAAGGCCGGAGGGAAAGGCCCGTGAGCGGGACTGCCCATGTCGTGCTTGCCCATCCGGAGCCGCAATCCTACAATGCCCATCTGGCGCGCCTCGCGACCGACACGCTGACGGCACAAGGCTGGAGCGTCACCTTCTCCGATCTCTACCCAATGGGCTTCGACCCATGCGAGCGGGCCGAGCATTATGACGGCCGGCGCGACATGTCGCGCTTCGATGTCCAGGCAGAGCAGCACCACGCCTCGACGGAGGGCACGATCCCGGCGATGGTGCGCGAGGAGATCGCAAGGCTCGACCGAGCCGATCTCCTGGTGCTGCAATACCCCATGTGGTGGCACCTGCCACCGGCCATGCTGAAGGGCTGGATGGATCGCGTCTTCATCTATGGCGAGGTCTATGCGAGCCGGAAGCGGTTCGAGATGGGGCGGTTCGCCGGCAAGCGCGCCATGCTGTCGGTGACGGTCGCCACAAGTGCCGACACCTATGCTTTCAACGGCCGCAGCGGCGACATCGACCTGCTGCTGTGGCCGGTCCAATTCTCGCTTGCCTATGTCGGCTACACGGTCGTTGCGCCCTACATTGCCTATGGGGTCGAGGCGGGGCTTCGCTATTCCGATCCGGCGGTCGTCGAAGCCCGGTTGAAGGGTGTTACCGAGGACTTCCGACAGGCGCTGAACGCGGTCGACCGGCGACCCGCCATCCCCTTCAACCGGATGGCGGAGTGGCAGACATCGGGACGGATTTCCGAGGATGCACCGGTCTATTCACCCTTCATCCGCCACCGACGGGACCTCGATCTGGCCTGACGTCATCACCTCGTGCCGATTGCCGAAGCCCTATTCCCTCCGGACTGTTTTCCCCTTACCCTAGTCATCATTTCGTCATGGCACTGGGAGGGGTTATGACCGACCAACAATCGCGTGTCAGCGAGGACGTGAAGGTCCTCCATGAGATGGGCTATGCGCAGGAGCTGTCGCGCCGCATGGGCGCGTTTCAGAACTTCGCCATATCCTTCGCCATCATCTGCATCGTTGCCGGCGGCCTGACGGCATTTCCGGCGGCATTGAGCGCCGGCGGCGGCGCCGCCGTCGGCATCATGTGGGTGGTCGGCAGCATCTTCGCGCTGGTCGTGGCGGTCGCCATGGGCCAGGTCGCCTCGTCCTACCCCACCGCGGGCGGCATCTATCACTGGGCCTCGATCTTCGGCGGCCGCGGCTTCGGCTGGGCGGCGGCATGGTTCAACCTGCTCGGGCTCATGTTCGTCGTGGCGTCGGTGAATTGGGGCCTGTTCAATCTGTTCCGCGACCTGTTCCTCGCCCAGGTGCTGGGCATGGACGTCACCAACTGGACCCCCTCGGGCGAGTTTTCGACCGGCTGGTGGGTTCAAACGACCTTCATCACCCTGGTCACCGCGGTGCAGGCGCTCCTCAACCACCGTTTCCTCCGGCTGACCACCATCGTCACCGATTTCAGCGGCTATCTCATCTTCGCCACCACGATCGTGCTGACGCTGGCGCTGCTCGCCTTCGCGCCGTCGCTCAATTTCGGACGGCTGTTCACCTATACGAATTTCACCGGCGCGGCCGGAGGCGATGTGTGGCCGCAGGCGACGGTGATGATCTATGTGCTGAGCCTGGGGCTGCTGCATGCGGTTTATACCATCACCGGCTTCGATGCCTCGGCCCATACGTCGGAAGAGACGCGCAACGCGCAGGTCGAGGTGCCGAAGGGCATGATCCGCTCGGTGTGGTGGTCGGGACTGTTCGGTTACGCGATGGTGTGCGCCATGGTGCTGGCGCTGCCCGACCAGACCGATCCGGCGACCAACACGGTGATCGACGGCGTCGCCGCCGGCGCCAAGCAGGGTTGGAACTCGTTCAACTGGCTGATGAGCACGACCGCCATGCCGTTCATTCTCAAGGCGGCGATCATTGTCGGCATCGTGGTGTCGAACTTCCTCTGCGCGCTCGCCGGACTGACCTCATGCTCGCGGATGATGTACGCCTTCGCCCGCGACGGCGGCCTGCCCTTCTCGCATGTCCTGCGCCATGTCGATCCGCAGCTGCGCACGCCGGGAGCCGCGATCTGGGTCGGCGGGGTGCTCGCCATCGTCGCGACGCTCTATGGCGGCGCCTTTCTGGTCCTGTCCACCGGTTGTGCGGTGTTCCTCTATCTGAGCTATCTCTTCCCGATCGCCGCGGCGATGAAGGCGGAGCTCGGCGGCGGCTGGACCAACAAGGGGCCATTCAATCTCGGCGGCATGTCGATCGCGATCGCGGCGCTCGCAGTCATCGGCTGTGCCGTGCTGATCTTCGTCGGCGTGCAGCCGCCGCAGGAAAAGGTCGGCTATCTGATCGTCGTGATGCTGGTGGCGCTGACCGCCTTCTGGTTCACCATGGAGGGCAACCGACCGATCGGCGCGCTGTTCGGCGTGATCACGGTCGGCATCGTCTATTACTTCTCAGGGGATCTCGCCATTACGGTGATTGCGGCGATCATCGTCGCTGTCCTGCTCTTCGTGCTGCATGACAAGCGGTTCAACGGGCCGCCCATCGGCGAGGAGATCAAGCGGCGTCAGGCAGCAATCGCCGCAGCCGAGAAGGCGATGACGGCAGCGAGCTGACGATGCTGCGCTACGACTTCACCGGTCGCGCCGCCGTGGTGACGGGCGCGGCCGGCGGCATGGGCCAGGCCGTGGCGCACGGCATCCTGGCGGCCGGCGGGGCGGTCGCGATGATCGACGTCAAGCCGCAGCCCGAGGGGCTCGAGCGCTTCGGGGAGCGGGCGCTCTATGCCGAGGGCGACCTTACCGAGGAAGGCTTCGTCCGCCGCACGATCGACGACGCGGCGATGCGCTTCGGACGGCTCGACTATCTCGCCAATGTGGCCGGCGTGCTGTGGTTCGGCCGCGACGCGTCGCTGCTTGACATGGACCTGCGCATTTGGGACCAGGTCTTCGCCATCAATCTCAAATCCATGGTCCACACCGCCCGCGCGGTGGTGCCGCATATCCGCAAGGCCGGCGGTGGAGCGATGGTGCATTTCTCGACCATCCAGTGCCTCCGGGGCGATCCCGTGCCGCAGGATGCCTATTCCGCCTCCAAGGCCGGCGTGGGGGCGCTGTCGCGCTCGCTCGCCATGCAGCTGGCAGCCGACGGGATCCGCTCCAATGCAATCTATCCCGGACCGACGCTGACGCCGATGCAGGCGCGCTGGAACACCGCAGAGAAGATCGCCGCGGTTGGCCAATGGGTGCCGCTCGGGCGGGTGGCGCGCCCGGAGGATCTGGCCAACCCGGCGCTGTTCCTGCTGTCCGATGCCGCCTCCTACATCACCGGCATCGATCTCGTCGTCGACGGCGGGGTGCTGCTGAAATCGTGACGGCACTGTGCTGTTTGAGACAGGCTGCCGGGTCGAATCGAGACAAGCGATAGTCCATCCCTTTCGAAAGCTGGAGAGTTGGATGGATACCGGTTTTCCCCTCATCTCGTACGTCACTCCGGTCTCGACTGCACAGGCGGCGCCGGCCGAGCCCAAATCGCGATACGATCCGCCGAGCCGGCGTGAATCGCTGCTGCAGATCTTGGGCAATTCCGATGTGGCCCGGAACTACTTCGAGGACGATGCGAAAGCCGAGCGGTTCTTTCTACTGGCGCAGGCATTCGGTGCGAAGAAGAGAACGGCGGTCCGAGAACTCTTCAACGAGTATTCCTCCTTGTTCGACAAGAGGGGGAAGCGTAAGTCCGACGACAGCGAATTTCGGAAGTCCGTCAGGGCCTTTATCGATCGACGTGCCATGGATGGTTGCCGGCCATTGCGGAAGGCCATTGAGGCTGCCGAGAACGGACTGGTGATTTGGCTGCTCGAGAACGGCGCCCAGCCTTCGGCCAATGTTCTGACTGTCGCGATCGACAGCAAAATCGATGAACAGACATTCCGCGCGCTGCTGACATATGCGAATAGGCGCGGCGTCAACCTCGTCAATGCGTTTGACGGGCAGGGTTTTACGCCTCTTAGTCTGGCAGCCCACAAGGGCGACCTGGACCGCGTCAATCTTCTCCTGGCTTGCTGCCCCAAACTCGATGTGAACCAGTCCGACAAGCGCGGCAACACGCCGCTGATGCTGGCGGCAGCGACGGGCAACTATGGCGTCGTCTATCGGCTGCTTGCAGGCCATGCCGATGTCACGCGGAAGAGTTCCGGCGGTCATTCCTCGCTGGTAATGACCCTTCAGTGCTGGGACGACGCCAATCGCGTCTACTTCAGCCTGACTTTGGAGGCGCAGCTGGAGGTGCTAAAGGGCATGCTGGCCAAAGGAGGAAACGTCGAGCAAAGAGCCCGGGCGATTCTCGAGGCTGCCTACAAGGAGGCCGACGATCACGGACAAGCGGAGAGATCGCGAATCGCCCTTATCCTCGGAAAGGAATGACGGGATGACACTCTCGCGGCGGGCTTTCGTCACCGGAACCGCGGCCCTGGCGCTTGCCGGCATGGTGCCCGCCGCGCAGGCTGCCGGGGGCAGGAGGACCCTGCGGGTCGCGACCCGCG
>JBEVJH010000243.1:0-4486 GCA_040510355.1 Aestuariivirgaceae bacterium | reverse complement strand
CCTCACCAGGTTGCGGCCGACCACCGCCTGGTCCATCAGGAGCGCCACCAGAACCCCCAGCAGGACCGTGATGACGAGGACGGCTCCGACGATGATCAGCGTATTGATCAGCGCACTGATGAACCCCGGATCGGTGAGGAAGTAGGTGTAATTGTCGAATCCGGCCCAGTCCACCGAGCCAGGATCGAGCAGGTTGTAGTTGAGGAACGAGAAATAGACGGTCGCGGCCAGCGGGACGATCGAGATCAGCAGCAGCAGGCCCACCGCCGGCGACACCAGCAGTCGGCCGAGTGTCTGGGTCTGTTGCGTAGCCACGCTTGCCTCCGCAAAGCGAATAGCGAATAGTCGAGCAGCGGGATTTCTATTCGCTATTCGCTACTCACTATTCGCTCCCTTACTTCACTTGTACCCCGCCCGCTTCATGTCGCGCGCCACCGTCTTCTGGGCGCTCGCCAAAGCCTGCTCCGCCGTCGTCGAGCCGGCGAGCGCCGCAGAGAAGAATTGCCCGACCTTGGTGCCGAGCCCCTGGAACTCGGGGATCGCCACGAACTGCACCCCGACATAGGGGACAGGCTTCACGGTGGGCTTCGTTGGATCGGCCGTGTTGATCGAATCGAGCGTCAGCTTGGCAAAGGGCGCGGCCTCCTGATATTTCGGATTGTCGTAGAGCGACTTCCTTGTGCCCGGCGGCACATGGGCCCAGCCCTCCTTCGACGCCACCAGCTCGGCATATTGCTTGCCTGTCGCCCAGCCGATGAACTTCTCGGCGGCCTCGACCTTCTTCGATCCTGCGGGAACGGCGAGCGACCACGCCCACAGCCAATTGGCGTTCTTTCCGAGCCCCTTGTTGGGAGCGAGGGCAAAGCCGACCTTGTCGGCGACCTTGGATTCCTTCGGATCGGTGACGAATCCGGCGGCCACGGTGGCGTCGATCCACATGGCGCATTTGCCGGAGTTGAACAGCGCAAGGTTCTCGTTGAAGCCGTTCGACACCGCGCCGGGCGGGCCCGACTCCTTCATCACCTTGAGATAGGTGTCGAGGGTCTCCTTCCATTCCGGGCTGTCGAATTGCGGGTTCCACTTCTCGTCGAACCAGCGCGCCCCGAACGAATTCGCCATGGCGGTGATGAAGGCCATGTTCTCGCCCCAGCCGGCCTTGCCGCGCAGGCAGATGCCGAACACGCCGGCCGATTTGTCGGTCAGCTTCTTGGCGGCATCGATGATGAACTCCCAGGTCGGCTGCTCGGGCATGGTCAGCCCGGCCTTCTCGAAAAGGTCCTTGCGATACATGATCATCGAGCTCTCGCCATAGAACGGCGCGGCATAGAGCTTGCCGTCGGCCGTCAGGCCGGCGCGGATCGGCGGCAGCAGATCATCGACATCATAATCGGCGCCGAGATTGTCGAGCGGCACCAGCCAGTTCTTCTTGGCCCAGATCGGCACCTCGTAGGTGCCGATCGTCAGCACGTCGTACTGACCGCCTTTGGTGGCGATGTCGACGGTGACCTTCTCGCGCAGCACATTCTCCTCGAGCGTCACCCATTTGACTTCGATTCCGGGATTGGCCTTGGTGAACTCGCCGGTCAGTCCCTGCATGCGGATCATGTCACCATTGTTCACGGTGGCGATCGTCAGGGTCTCGGCTTGGGCGCTGCCGGCCGCCGCGAGGCAAGCTGCACCGAAAATCGCAGAGAGAACGGGTTTCATCTGTACCTCCCAATCCACGAGTATTGGCTCTCGCGTTGTCGCAATGCTCACACTCCGAACCATCGCTGTCAATCTGTTCGGCGTTCCGCGCGCTGCCGTTTGAAGGGCCATTGACATTCGCGCGGCTGGGGCAGCCAATGGGCGCTCGAGAGTGACTGCATGCCCGAACGCTGCTTCATCGGTGTGGATGTCGGGACCGGCTCGGCACGCGCCGGCGTGTTCGATGCTGCAGGCGCGCTTCTCGGAACGGCGAAGCAGGCGATCACGACGTGGTACGAAGCCGGCGAGATCGTCGAGCAGTCCTCCGACGAGATCTGGCAGGCCGTCGCGACTGCCGTCCGCGGTGCGGTCTCGCAAAGCGGCGTTTCACCCAAGGCCATTGCCGGGCTTGGCTTCGCCGCCACCTGCTCGCTCGTCGTGGTCGACCAGCAGGGAAAGCCTCTGCCGGTCGGTCCGTCGGAGGATCGCGCGCGCAATATCATCGTCTGGATGGACCATCGGGCGCTCGATCAGGCGCGTCGCATCAACCTGACAGGCGAACGGGTCCTGCAATATGTCGGCGGCGTGATTTCTCCCGAGATGGAGACCCCCAAGCTTCTCTGGCTCAAGGAGAACCGGCCCGCCATCTTCGCCGCTGCCGGACAATTCTTCGATCTTCCCGATTATCTGAGCTGGCGGGCCACCGGATCACGCGACCGCTCGGCATGCACGGTCACCTGCAAATGGACCTATCTCGCCCATGAACGGCAGTGGGACCCGGATTATTTCCGCCGGATCGGACTCGCGGAGCTGGTCGACGAAGGCTTCGCGCGCATCGGCGGCAACGTCGTCGATGTGGCCTCCCCGCTCGCTGCCGGTCTCACCGCCGAAGCTGCACGCGATCTCGCCCTCATCCCCGGCACTCCGGTTGGCGCGTCGCTCATCGATGCCCATGCCGGCGGCGTCGGCACGGTCGGCGCATCATCGACGACCGGCGGCCCCGCGCCCGTCGAGAGCCGTGTCGCCTATGTGTTCGGCACCTCCGCCTGCATCATGGCGACGACCGGCAAGCCGACCTTCGTGCCTGGCGTATGGGGACCATATTTCTCCGCGATGGTTCCGGGCCTGTGGCTCAACGAGGCAGGCCAGTCCGCGGCCGGCGCGGCTCTGGATCAGCTGCTGAGCCTGCATCCCGCCGCCGCCGAGGCGGCCGAGCAGGCCCGGCGGTCGGACAGGCCCCTCATCGCCTTTCTCGAGGCGCTGGCGCTTGCCGACGCCCCATCGCCGGGCGCTGCCGCGAAGCTTGCCCGCGATATCCATGTGATGCCCGAGTTTCTCGGCAACCGCTCCCCAGAGGCCGATCCCGATGCACGCGCTGTGATCGCCGGCCTCGGCCTCGAGCGCGACCTTGCGAGCCTCGTCAGGCTCTATGTCGCCGGCCTGTGCGGCCTGTCATGCGGCGCACGCCAGGTCATCGAGGCATTGCGCGAGCGCGGCTTGATGATCAGCATGCTGATCATCAGCGGCGGCGCCGCCCAGAGCCGCCTGGTACGCCAGATCCTTGCCGATGTGACCGGCCTCGACGTTGCGGTCGCCGCGACCCTCGAGCCCGTCCTGCTCGGCGCTGCCATGCTGGGCGCCGTTGCTGCCGGTGATTTTCGCACGCTCGAGCACGCAATGCAGGCGATGTCCCGCCTCGGCGCCGTTGCAACCCCGGCGACCGGCGACATCCGGGCCTTCCATGATGCCAAATATCGGGTCTACCGGCTGCTGCAGGGCGCCGAGCGTCAGGCGCGAGCCGCCATGGCCCCCTTTGCCGACGCCCGGGAGTGATCAGCCATGGCCGATGTCGTGGCTTTCGGTGAGCTCCTCGTCGACTTCGTGCCGGCTGCCGGTCCCGAGAGCCTGATGGCCGCCGAGACTTTCAAGAAGGCGGCCGGCGGTGCCCCGGCCAATGTCGCCGTCGGGCTCGCCCGATTGGGTGTCAGCAGCGCCTTCATGGGCATGACGGGCAAGGATGGCTTCGGCCGCTTCCTGGCAGACGAGCTCCGGAAGGCGGGAGTCGATATCGCGCCGCTGCGCTTCACCGCCAAGGCGCGCACCGGCTTGGCCTTCGTGTCGCTCGAGCCCGGTGGCGAGCGCGATTTCCTGTTCTATCGCAGTCCCGGCGCCGACATGCTGATGACCACCGCCGACGTCGACGAGAATGCGCTGCGCGCCGCCAGGGTTTTTCATTTCGGCTCGATCAGCCTTGCCACCGAGCCATCCAGGGCGAGCACGCTCCATGCCGCCGCCCTGGCGCGCCATCACGGCAAGCTCATCACCTATGACCCCAACCTCCGCCGCGAATTGTGGCCGACTGCCGACGATGCACGCACCGGCATGCGCCTCGGCCTCGCCGAAGCGGAGCTCGTCAAGATCTCGGAGGAGGAGCTCCGCTTCCTGACCGATGAGCCCGACCCCATTGTCGGCGGTCGCCGTCTGTGGCATCCGCGTCTGCGGCTCATGGCCATCACCCGCGGCCGTGCGGGCTGCTACTGGCTGACCGCCGACGCGCATGCCGAGGTTCGCGGCTTCCCGGTGACGGCCATCGATGCGACCGTCGCCGGCGATGCCTTCATGGCCGGCCTCATCGCCGGCATGATCGGCGGGCCGGCCCTGCCGAGCGATGCGGCAGCGATCACCGCTGCCTGCCGTTTCGCCAATGCCGCCGGCGCCCTCGCCACCACCGGCCGCGGCGCCATTCCCTCGATGCCCACCCGGCAGGCAGTCGAAGAGCTGATGCGGAACCCGACCACCG
>JBEVJH010000242.1:0-3529 GCA_040510355.1 Aestuariivirgaceae bacterium | reverse complement strand
GACCATGTGCGTCAGCTCGACCTCGTCGGCCGCCGCCATCACCACGAAATTGGGAAGCGTCGCCAGATAGGTGATGTCGAAGCTGCCCGCATGGGTCGCGCCATCGGCTCCGACGAGGCCGGCCCGGTCGATCGCGAAGCGCACCGGCAGATTCTGGATCGCTACGTCATGGACGACCTGGTCATAGGCCCGCTGCAGGAAGGTCGAGTAGATGGCGCAGAACGGCTTGTAGCCTTCGACCGCGAGCCCCGCCGCGAAGGTGACCGCATGCTGCTCGGCGATGCCGACATCGAAGGTGCGGTCGGGGAAGCGCTTCTCGAACTTGTCGAGCCCGGTGCCGGACGGCATGGCGGCGGTGATCGCGATGATCCGCCGGTCCTTCTCGGCCTCGCGGATCAGCGAATCGGCGAACACCGAGGTGTAGCTCGGCGCATTGCTCTTGGCCTTCGGCGTCTCGAGCGTGACCGGGTCGAATTTGGTCACCGCGTGATAGCGCTCCTTATGTGGCTCCTTGAACGGATGGCCCTTGCCTTTCTCGGTCACCACATGGAGCAGAATGGGGCCGAGCTGGTCGGCATCGCGGATGTTCTCCAGAATCGGGACGAGAGTGTCGATGTCATGCCCGTCGACCGGCCCGATGTAATAGAAGCCGAGCTCCTCGAACAGCGTTCCGCCGAACACCATGCCACGGGCATATTCGTCGACCTTCTCCGCCGCCTGGCGGAAGCTCTTGGGAAAGCGCTTGGCGAGCTGCTTGGCGATGTCGCGGAGCGACAGGAACGGCCGCGACGAGACCAGCCAAGAGAGATAGTTGGTGAGCGCGCCGACGGCAGGCGCGATCGACATGCCGTTGTCGTTGAGGATGACGGTGACCCGGCTGTCCAGGGCGCCGGCATTGTTCATCGCCTCATAGGCCATGCCGGCGCTCATCGCGCCGTCGCCGATCACCGCGATGACATTGCTGCGGCGGCCATCGAGATCGCGCGCCACGGCCATGCCGAGCGCCGCCGAGATCGAGGTCGAGCTGTGCGCCGCGCCGAACGGATCGTAGTCGCTCTCGCTGCGCTTGGTGAAGCCGTAAAGCCCCTCGCGCTGGCGGATGGTGCGGATGCCGTCGCGCCGCCCGGTCAGGATCTTGTGCGGATAGGCCTGGTGGCTCACATCCCAGATCAGGCGGTCCTGCGGGGTGTCGAAAACGTAATGGAGCGCGACGGTCAGCTCGACGACGCCGAGGCCGGCGCCGAAATGCCCGCCGCTGGTAGAGGCCGCATCGATCGTCTCCAGGCGCAACTCATCGGCGAGCTGGCGCAGCTGGCTCGGCTGCAGCTTGCGGAGGTCGGCGGGAACATGGATGCTGTTGAGAAGCGGAGTGGAAACCGGCATGATGCCTCTTGCTGTTGTCTTCCGATATCGGCTGCCTCAGGCCGCTGGAGCATACTCAAGGCGGCAACTTATCATTGCCCAAACGTCAGGCAAACCCTGCAAAAAATGGACGTTTATCATTTATTTTGCCCATTATAGATCGGTCTCGACGTCGCGCCCCCGCCACCTCTGCTTGCGGCCGCTATGATGATCTAACGCAGAGGACGCAGTCATCGCACCATAAATCAACGCCGCTAACGGAAGCGCGAGCGCCCATGGGTCGGGAAGCCCGTGATAGCGCACCGTCGGCAGATAAGCGACAACCATCAAGGCCCAGGCGAAGATCCCGCACGCTGCGGCAATCGGCGACACCAGCGGCGTCGCGAAGGCCGCGATCGGCGGCACCAGGAACGTGATGGCGAGGCCGACCAGGGTCAATGCCAGGAGCAGCGGCGAATAGCCGAGCTGGTGATAGGCCGAGCGGCTCACCATCGCCCAGAGGTCGGCGAGATCGGGATAGTCCCGCAACGACTGGCTGTGATCGGCGAGGCCGAGCCAGATGCGCCGCCCGCTATGCTTGACGGCGCGGGCCAGCGCACAATCGTCGATCAGCGCATCGCCGATCGCCTGTAGCCCGCCGATCGCTTCCAATGCATCGCGCCGGATCAGGATCGCGCCGCCGGCGGCCGCGGCGATCGGGCTCATCGGATCGTTGACCGCGCGGAACGGATAGAGCAACCCGAAGAAGAAGATGAAGGGCGGAACGAGCAGCTTCTCCCAGAAGGTCCGGCAGGACAGGCGCACCATCAGCGAGGCCAGCGCCAGGCGCTCGTTCACCGCCTTGCTGACCAGCAGCCGCAAAGTCGCCGGCGCATGGCGGATGTCGGCATCGCTCAGCCACAGGAATTCCGGCTGCTCGGAGCCGAGCGAGCTCACGCCTTCGTTCAACGCCCACATCTTGCCGGCCCAGTCGCCCGGCAGCGGTGCCGCATCGATCACCGTGAGCTTGCCCGGGGGGAGGCTGGTCGCCAGCTCGCGGGCGAGCTCGACGGTGTCGTCGGTGCTCGAGTCGTTGCTCAGCACGATGCGGAAGCGGCCGGGATAGTCCTGGGCGGCGAGGCTCTCGAGACAGGCGACGATGGTCGTCGCCTCGTTGCGGGCCGGGATGACGGCGACGACCGATGGCCAGCGCGCCGGCGCCTCCGGCTCGGAGCCGAGCCGCTGGTCGGTGCGCCAGAACTGGTGCCAGAACAGCAGGAGCCCGATCCACAGCGCGAGCGACAGAAGGGCGAGCAGGGTCACCGGAACATCCCGGCTATGGCGCCGCTGATGCCGCACAGCGCGAATTGAACCTTGGTCAGCTCGACCCGCTCCGCCACCGGGTCGCGCGCCGCGAGCTCGTCGAGCAGCCGGTCGGCGATCTTGACGATGACCGCCGACTCCATGGCGAGATGCCGGCTCTTCAGGACCGCGGGCAGGGCGCGGGCCTCCGGCATCAGCTGGCGGCAGCGGCCGACCGTCCGCCGGATCACCCGGCCGAGCGGCGGCGGCGCCGCCTCCGCCGCCAGCATCGTGACATCGGCTCCTTCCTCCTTCAGCCAGTCGCCAGGGAGGTAGACGCGGTCGAGCCGGCGATAATCCGCAGCGCAGTCCTGCAGGTGGTTGATGACCTGGAGCGCATTGCACAGCGCATCCGACTGGCGGAAGCCGGCCGGGTCCTCGCCATGGAGCTCGAGCAGATAGCGTCCGACCGGCGATGCCGAGCGGTTACAATAGTCCATGAGATCGTCCCAGTCGGCATAGCGCCCCTTAACGGCATCCTGCCGGAACGCCGAGACGAGGTCGCGGGCATGGGCGAAGTCGACATGGGTGGCGATCAGGCTTGCCCGCAGCCTGGTTGCCTTCTCGACCGCCGCCGCATCGTCCCCGGGCGCGCCGTCGAGCGCCCGCTCCATCGCATCGAGCCGGGCGAGCTTCTCCGCGGGCGTCGCCTCCGGATTGTCGGCGATGTCGTCGATCGCCCTGGCGAAGGCATAATAGGTGGCGACATGCGGGCGCAGCCGCCGCGGCAGCAGGAACGAGCCGACCGGAAAGTTCTCGTCGCCCGAGCCCTTGCCGGACGGCGTCTCGATCCCGAGCGGCGGCGCGGCGGTCATGGCAGGCGGCA
>JBEVJH010000241.1:0-9425 GCA_040510355.1 Aestuariivirgaceae bacterium | reverse complement strand
TCAGCTTCTTCCTCTCGCTCGCCGGGCTCGCGGCGCTGATCACCGGAGGAGTCGGCGTCGCCAACACGGTGAGGGCTTTTCTCGACCGGCGGATGGCCAATATCGCCATGCTGAAATGCCTCGGGGCCTCGTCAGGGCTGGTGTTCCAGGTCTATTTCCTCGAGGTGCTGGCGGTGGCGCTGCTGGCGGTCATCATCGGGCTCGTCCCGGGCGCGATCGCGCCGGCTGTCGTCAACGAGCTGTTCGGCGGGTTGCTGCCACTGCCGGTCGCTTCCGGCGTCGAATGGGGAGCGCTTGCGCTCGCCGCAGCCTATGGGGTCATCGCGGCGGTCGGCTTTGCGGTCGGGCCGCTGGCGCTCGCCATGGATGTGCGGGCGATCACGCTTCTGCGCAGCAACGCCGGGCTGGTAGCGGCGCGGCGGCGCGTCAGAATCATTGCGGTTCAGGCGGTGGCAGCGCTGGCGCTTGCCGTCATCGCCCTGATGACGCTGCCGGACCTCACCATCACGGCTTGGTTCATCGGCGGCTTGGCGCTGTCCTTCGCCGGCTTGTCCGGACTGGCGCGGCTGCTGATGATCGCCGCCGAGCGGTTTCCGGCACCGACCAATGCGGTCAGAGCCTATGCGCTGAGCTCGCTCTACCGGCCGGGCAGCGCCACGCCGGCGGCGGTGCTGTCGCTCGGCCTCGGGCTCACGCTCTTCGTGACGCTGGCGCTGGTCGACCGCTCGATCAGCAGCGAGCTGCGCTCGAGCCTGCCGGCGAGCGCGCCTTCGTTCTATTTCCTCGACGTGCCGAACAGCGAGCGCGACCGGTTCGTGGCGCTGCTGCGCGACACCTCGGGCAGCGACCGCATCGGCGATGCACCGATGCTGCGCGGCCAGATCACCAAGGTGAACGGCGTTCCGGCCGACCGGGTGCGGTCGTCTCCCGATGCCCGGTGGGCGCTCGGCGGCGACCGCGGCCTGACCTATGCGGAGGAACCGCCGCGGGGCAGCGACATCGTTGCCGGGACGTGGTGGCCGCGGAACTATGACGGGCCGCCGCTCGTGTCGTTCACGTCCGATGTGGCGAGCGGACTCGGGCTCAAGCTCGGGGACACGATCAGCGTCAATGTGCTGGGACGGGAGGTGACGGCGCGGATCGCCAGCCTGCGCGAGGTGAACTGGCGAAGCCTCGAGATGAATTTCGTGATGATCTTCTCGCCCAACACGCTGGAGCAGGCGCCGCATACCCATCTGGTGACGGTGCATGCGGCACCAGAGGCGCAGCCGGCGATTCTCAAGGCGGTGTCGCGGGCCTATCCGGCGGTGACGGCGATCAGCATCGCCGAAGCGCTGGCGACGGTCGGCAGCGTTCTCGCCCGGCTGGTGGCGGCGGTGCGCCTGGCGAGCGGGGTGACGCTCGTTGCCGGCGTGCTGGTGCTGGCGGGCGCGCTGGCGGCGACGCTGGCCGGCCGGCAGCATGATTTCGCCATTCTCAAGACCTTCGGGGCGACGCGGCGGCAACTCGTCCGGGCACTGATCGTCGAGCATGCGCTGCTCGGCCTCATCTGCGCCGTCTTCGCAATGATGATCGGCTCCGTCGCGGCACTGGCGATCGTCAACCACGTGCTCGAGATGCATTTCGATTTCTCGCTGGCGGTGGCGCTGTGGACGGCGCTGGCGGCGATGGCGCTGACGATCGTTGCCGGCGTGGCGACGGCCTGGCCGGCCCTGTCGGTCAAGCCGGCGCGCCATCTGCGAAGCGACTGATCCGGCCGGCGATTTGCAAGGGAGGTCCGGCCTCGCGTATTGTCGCCGGCGGGAGAAGATATGCGATGGTGGTGCTCAACCGGATTTACACCAAGACGGGGGACAAGGGCACGACGGCGCTCGGCACCGGCGAGCGGGTCAAGAAATCGGCGCTGCGGATCGAGGCCTATGGCACGGTCGACGAGACCAATGCGGTGATCGGCATCGTGCGGCTGCACCTGGCGGAGCCCGGACTGGCAGCGCTCGAGGACATGCTGGGATTGATCCAGAACGACCTGTTCGATCTCGGGGCCGATCTCTGCACGCCGGCGCGCGGCGTCAAGGAGGGGCAGGAGGCGCTGCGCATCGTGGGCGCCCAGGTCGAGCGGCTGGAACGGCACATCGACACGCTCAATGCGGCGCTGCCGCCGTTGCGCTCCTTCGTGCTGCCGGGCGGTCATCCGGCCGCCGCGCACCTTCATCTGGCGCGGACCGTATGCCGGCGCGCCGAGCGGGCGATGGTGGCGCTCAAGGACCTGCCGGAGGAAGACGTGTCGGAAGATGCCCTGCGCTATGCCAACCGGTTGTCGGATTTCCTGTTCGTCGCCTCACGCTTCGTCAATGCGCAAGGCGCGGGCGATGTGCTGTGGGTGCCTGGCAAGTCGCGCGAGGAGCGTTGAGGGGCGGCGATGTTCATCCCCCTCCATGACGATGCGCCGTTGCGGATCATCCGCTTCCAGCTGGTGAACGGGGCGCTCATCGCGGTCAATGTGCTGGTGCTGCTCTACAGTCACCTGCTGCTCGGCGGCACCGGCGAGGAGCAGTTCCAGTTGGTGACCGGGATCATTCCGGCGGTGCTGTACGACCGGGCGGCGCTGCCATCCGATCTCGTGCACATTCCCGAGCAGCTGACGCTCCTCACCTACATGTTCGTCCATGCCGACTGGTTTCACCTCCTGACCAACATGCTGTTCCTGTGGGTGTTCGGCGACAATGTCGAGGACGCCTACGGGCATGTCGGCTATCTGGTGTTCTATCTGTTCTGCGGGGTCGCTGCCGGCTTCATCCATGCGGTGATGTTTCCCAGTTCGGAGATGCCGCTGATCGGGGCCTCGGGGGCGGTTTCGGGGGTGCTCGCCGCCTATCTGGTGCTGCTTCCCCGGGCCAGGGTGTGGATCCTGGTGTTGTTCCGTTTGCCGCTGAGGGTGCCGGCGGCGCTGGCGCTGATCGCCTGGATCGTGGTGCAGGTGGTGAGCCTCTTTGCACTCACCGACGACGAGAGCGTATCGGTGGCGTGGTGGGCCCATATTGGCGGCTTCGCGACCGGGCTGGTGATCACGTTCTTGCTGCGCGGCCGGCTCCGCGAGCGGCTCGACAGCGAGCTCAAGGTCGCATCTGACCTGCCCAATGCCGGTCAGGGCGTTGACTCGGCCCGGGTGCGTCACTAGAGCATGGCCGCTCAATCGGATTGAAGAGATCTCGCCCATGAAGGTTCTGGTCGCTGTCAAGCGCGTCGTCGATTTCAATGTGAAGATCCGGGTCAAGGCGGACGGCTCGGGAGTCGAGCTCGCCAATGTGAAGATGTCGATGAACCCGTTCGACGAGATCGGCGTCGAGGAGGCGGTGCGGCTCAAGGAAGCCGGCAAGGCGAGCGAGATCGTCGCGGTGTCGATCGGACCGCAGCAGGCGCAGGAGACCATCCGCACGGCGCTGGCGATGGGCGCCGATCGAGGCATCCTGGTGAAGGCCGACGGGCCGGTCGAGCCATTGGGTGTGGCGAAGATCCTCAAGGGGATCGTCGAGGCCGAGAAGCCGGGGCTGGTCATCCTCGGCAAGCAGGCGATCGACGATGACTGCAATCAGACCGGCCAGATGCTGGCGGCGCTGCTCGGATGGGCGCAGGGCACTTTCGCCTCGAAGGTCGAGATCGAAGGCGAGCAGGCGACCGTCACCCGCGAGATCGACGGCGGGCTGCAGACGGTCAAGCTGAAGATGCCGCTGATCATCACCACCGACCTCCGGCTTAACCAGCCGCGCTATGCGTCGCTGCCGAACATCATGAAGGCGAAGAAGAAGCCGCTCGACGAGAAGACGCCGGCGGATTACGGGGTCGACGTGACGCCGCGGCTCAAGGTGCTGAGCACCACCGAGCCGCCGCGTCGGCAGGCCGGCCAGCGGGTGAAGACGATCGCCGAACTCGTGGACAAGCTGAAGAACGAAGCGGGAGTGATCTGACGATGGCCGTCCTCCTCATTGCGGAACATGACAATCAGGGCTTGCGGGATGCCACGGCCAAGGCGCTGACCGCGGCGCTGCAGCTCGGCTCGGACGTGCATGTGCTGGTGGCGGGCAAGAATGCGCAAGGCGCCGCCGCCGAGACGGCCAAGCTCGCCGGCGTCAAGAAGGTGCTGCTGTGCGAGGCGGATTGCTTCGAGCGGCCGCTCGCCGAGCCGCTGGCGGCGCTCGTCGTGTCGCTGGCGCCGGATTACGACACGATCGTCGCGGCGGCGACCACCAACGGCAAGAATTATGCGCCGCGCATCGCGGCGCTGCTCGACGTGATGCAGATCTCCGAGGTCACGGCGGTGAAATCGCCCGACACGTTCGAGCGGCTGATCTATGCCGGCAATGCCATTCAGACGGTGCAGTCGCGCGATCCCAAGAAGGTGCTGACGGTGCGCACCGCCGGGTTCCAGGCAACGGGCGAGGGCGGCAACGCGCCGATCGAGCCGGTCGCGGCGCCGAGCGATCCGGGGCTGTCGGCCTATCAGGGGGAGAATCTGTCGCGCTCCGACCGGCCGGAGCTGACCTCGGCCCGGATCGTGATCTCGGGCGGCCGCGGCATGCAGAACGGCGAGAATTTCAAGCTGCTGGAGAAGGTGGCGGACAAGCTGTCGGCGGCAGTCGGCGCGTCGCGGGCGGCGGTCGACGCCGGCTTCGTGCCCAACGACTATCAGGTCGGCCAGACCGGCAAGGTGGTGGCCCCCGAGCTTTACATTGCGGTCGGCATATCGGGCGCGATCCAGCATCTCGCCGGGATGAAGGATTCCAAGGTGATCGTCGCCATCAACAAGGACGAGGAGGCGCCGATCTTCCAGGTGGCCGATTATGGACTTGTTGCCGATTTGTTCCAGGCGGTGCCGGAACTCGAGAGCGAACTTTCCAAGCGCGGCTACTGACGCCGCCCCCTTGCGCTCCCGCAGTGCAACGAAATCCATACCGCACATGCGAAATCGCGCTTGTCGCGCTGGCTTCAGCGTTATAGGCTCGCGTGCTTTCGAACAGGTGACGTGACTATGAGGATTCGGAGCGTTGGCGTCATCGGCGCCGGCCAAATGGGCAACGGAATTGCACATGTGTGCGCGGTTGCCGGGTATGATGTCGGCCTCTACGACCAATCGGGCGAAAAAATCGACGCGGCGCTGTCGACGATCAGGAAGAACCTGGCGCGCAGCGTGAAGTCCGGCCGGATCCGGCCGGAGCAGGAGAGCGAGGCCCTGCGGCGAATCCGCACTGTCAGCGGGCTGGAGAGCCTGGGCGACTGCGACCTCGTCATCGAGACCGCGGTCGAGGAGGAGCAGGTCAAGCGCAAGATCTTCGCCGCCCTGTGCCCGGTCCTGAAGAAAGACGCGATCATCGGCACCAACACCTCGTCGCTGTCGATCACGAGGCTCGCCGCCTCGACCGACCGGCCCGAGCAGTTCATCGGCATCCATTTCATGAATCCGGTGCCGCTGATGGAGCTCGTCGAGGTCATTCGCGGCATCGCCACCGACGACCAGACCTTTTCGACGGTCAAGGAATTCGCCAGCTCGCTGGGCAAGACGATCGCGGTGGCCGAAGATTTCCCCGCCTTCATCGTCAACCGCATCCTGCTGCCGATGATCAACGAGGCGGTCTATACGCTTTATGAGGGGGTCGGGTCGGTCGAGGCAATCGACACCGCCATGCGGCTCGGGGCGCATCACCCGATGGGGCCGCTCGAGCTTGCCGATTTCATCGGACTGGACACCTGCCTGGCGGTGATGCAGGTGCTTTACGAGGGCCTGGCGGATTCGAAATACCGGCCATGTCCGCTGCTCGTCAAATATGTGGAGGCGGGGTGGCTCGGGCGCAAAACCCAGCGCGGCTTCTACGATTACCGCGGCGAGAAGCCGGTTCCGACGCGCTAAACGCGCCAAAAGGCAGCGTTCAGAGCGCGTCTTTCGACTTTCCTGCACCCGTTTCGGCGATGGCGGCCCGGATCAGCTGCTCGGCCTCCGGGGCATTCCATTCGGCGGGGCCGAGCAGGCGGCCGATCTCGCGGCCGTCGCGGTCGATCAGCACCGATGCCGGCAGGCCGATCGCCTGGAGGGCGCCCAGGGCCTTGGAGGACGGGTCGACATAGAGCTTGAGGGCGGTCGCCTTCGCTTCGTCGAGGAAGGCGGCGGATGCGGCGGCGCCCTTGCGGTCGATGCTGATGGCGAGGACCTCGAAATCCGGCCCGCCGAGCTTCGACTGCAGCGCCGCCAGGGCCGGCATCTCCTTGCGGCAGGGGGCGCACCAGGTGGCCCAGAGATTGACGAGGGTGACCTTGCCGCGCCAGTCCGACAGCTTGAGCGGCCTGCCTTCGCCATCGGCAAAAGCGAGGTCGGCGACCGGCGGACGCTGCGGCTTGACCACGAAGGCGGCGAGCGGACCGGTCGCCATGGCGCGGGTGATCGCTGCCGGCGCGCCTGACGAGGCGGTCGCGGGCTGCGCAGGGTTGTTGCTCGACGGGTCGAGGATCGGGTACATCGCGTAGGCTGCAGCGATGAGCCCCAGGGCGACGATGATCGCTGTGACGCGCCACCATGGGATGCGAGAGCTGTCGGCGCCTGTCATGGTGGAACCCGTTCCGGAATTTCGAAAGTTGCTGTCATGACCAATAGGATGTGGGGCGGCCGTTTTGCCTCCGGACCGGCCACGATCATGGAGGAGATCAACGCCTCGATCGACTTCGATCGGCGGCTCTGGCGGGAGGATATCGCCGGCTCGGCGGCACATTGCAAGATGCTGACGGCGCAGGGAATCATTTCCAAGGAAGACGGGGAAGCGATTCTCAAGGGGCTGGAGCAGATCGGGAGCGAGATCGAAGCCGGCAGCTTCGCCTTCTCGCGGGCGCTCGAGGACATCCATCTCAACATCGAGAGCCGGCTCAAGGAGCTGATCGGAGCGGCGGCCGGGCGGCTCCATACGGCGCGCTCGCGCAACGACCAGGTGGCGACCGATTTCCGGCTGTTCGTGCGGCAGGCGGGCGAGGCGCTGGAGGCGGGGCTCGCGGGGCTGCAGCGGGCGCTGGCGCGGCAGGCGCTCACGCATGCGGCAACCGTCATGCCGGGCTTCACCCATCTGCAGGCGGCCCAGCCGGTCACGCTCGGCCATCATCTCCTCGCCTATGTGGAGATGTTCGGGCGCGACCGCGGCCGCTTCGCGGATGCGCGGCAGCGGATGAACGAGTGCCCGCTCGGGGCGGCGGCGCTCGCCGGCACCTCCTTTGCGATCGACCGCGAGCAGACGGCGGCGGCGCTCGGCTTCGCGCGGCCGATGCGCAACTCGATCGATGCGGTGTCGGACCGCGATTTCGCGCTCGAGATGCTGGCGGCGGCGACGATTTCGGCGACCCATCTGTCGCGGCTCGGCGAGGAGGTGGTGCTGTGGTGCTCCTCGCCCTTCGGCTTCGTCGGCCTGTCGGACGCCTTCACCACCGGCTCGTCGATCATGCCGCAGAAGCGCAATCCCGATGCGGCGGAGCTGACGCGCGCCAAGGTGGGGCGGATTCTCGGGGCGTTCACGGCGCTGACGGTGGTGATGAAGGGCCTGCCGATGACCTATTCGAAGGACATGCAGGAGGACAAGGAGCCGTTCTTCGATGCGATCGACAGCCTGGCGCTGGCGATTGCGGCGATGACCGGGGTGGTCGCGGATCTCCGCCCCAATGTCGAGCGGCTGAAGGCGATCGCCGGGGCGGGTCATGCGACGGCGACCGACCTTGCCGACTGGCTGGTGTCGCGGCTCGGCATGCCGTTCCGGGAGGCGCATCACGCGACCGGCCGGCTGGTGGCGGAGGCCGACCGCAAGGGCTGCACGCTGGCGGAGCTGTCGCTTGGCGACCTCCAGGCGGTCGAGCCGCGAATCACGGCGGCGATCTACGACGTCCTGACGGTGGAAAACTCGGTGGCGTCGCGGCGGAGCTTCGGCGGCACGGCGCCGGAGAATGTCCGGAAAGCCGCCGAAAGCTGGCTGGCCGGACTCGGCTGAGCTGCCGAAATCCGTCAAGCGCTTGGACAGCCAAGGCCTGGTGCTGTAGAAGAGACGAAACCGTCCTCACGTAAGGAAGGCTCGCGGCTTCATGCGCTCGATTCTGCTTGTGCTGGCTGCCACCCTGCTGCTCGCGGGCTGCGGGGCGCGCGGCCCGCTCGAGCCGCCGCCCGGCTCGACCGCCAGCCAGAAGCAGAAGAACCCCGATTTCATCCTCGACAAGGCCATTTAGGAAATTCGCGCGAGCCCGCCGGCCATGCATCATTTCGCCTATCGCTGCGGTGTCCTCCATGCCGAGGATGTCGATCTTCACATGCTGGCGGGCGAGGTCGACACGCCGTTCTATTGCTATTCGACCGCAACGCTGGAGCGCCACTACAAGGTGTTCGACGCGGCTTTCGACGGGGTGGAGCACCAGGTGTTCTACGCCATGAAGGCGAATTCCAACCAGGCGGTGATCCGGACGCTCGCGGATTGCGGCGCCGGCATGGACGTGGTGTCGGAGGGCGAGCTCAGGCGGGCGCTGGCGGCAGGGGTGCCGGGCCGGCGGATCGTGTTCTCGGGCGTCGGCAAGACGGCGCGGGAAATGGCGCTCGGCCTCAAGGAGGGGATCAACTGCTTCAACGTCGAATCGGAGCCCGAGCTCGAGCTCCTGAGCGAGATCGCCAACCGCATCGGCACGCGGGCGCCGGTGTCGCTCAGGGTCAATCCGGACGTCGATGCCGGGACGCATGAGAAGATCACCACCGGGCGGTCGGAGAACAAGTTCGGCATCCCGTTCGCCGAGGCGCGGCGGGTCTATCAGCGGGCCCGGGCGCTGCCCGGCGTCGAGGTGACCGGCGTCGACATGCATATCGGCAGCCAGGTCACCCGGCTCGAGCCCTATGAGCATTCCTACCGGTTGATGGCGCAGCTGATCGAGATGCTGCGCGAGGATGGTCATGACATCCGTCATGCCGATCTCGGCGGCGGGCTCGGCGTGCCTTATCGCGGCACCAATGACGTGCCACCGCTCCCGGAGGATTATGCGGCAGTGGCCAAGCGGGCGCTCGGCCATCTCGGGGTGAAGCTCTATCTCGAACCCGGCCGGATGATCGTGGGCAATGCCGGGATCCTGGTGTCGCGGGTGGTCTATGTGAAGCGGAACGGCGACAAGACCTTCATCATCGCCGATGCGGCGATGAACGACCTGATCCGGCCGACGCTCTATGACGCCTGGCACGATATCCTGCCGGTTGTCCAAGCGGAGCCGGGTCAGCGGCTGCGCGAGGCCGATGTCGTCGGCCCGGTCTGCGAATCGGGCGACTATCTGGCGCGGAGCCGGCCGCTGCCGCCGCTCGAGGCGGGCGACCTGATCGCCATCATGACGGCCGGCGCCTATGGGGCGGTGCAGGCGTCGACCTACAATTCCCGGCC
>JBEVJH010000240.1:0-13150 GCA_040510355.1 Aestuariivirgaceae bacterium | reverse complement strand
TGCAGCGCGGTCTCTCCGAGGAGGAGGCGGTGGCTCTGGTGGTCAACGGCTTCGTCCGCGACGTGCTGCAGCAGCTGCCGATGGAGTTCATGGCCGAGACGCAGAAGCTGATCGGCATCAGCCTCGAAGGGAGCGTCGGATGATCAGTCGGCTCCCGAAACCGCGTCGATAGTGGAAAGAACGATGGGAATTCTCGAGATCAAAGACCTGCATGTGAAGCTCGCCGACGAGGACAAGGTGATCCTCGACGGGCTGTCGCTCACCGTGAAGCCCGGCGAGGTCCATGCCATCATGGGGCCGAACGGCTCGGGCAAGTCGACGCTCTCCTATGTGCTGGCCGGCCGCGACGGCTATGAGGTGACCGGCGGCGAGGTGCTGCTCGACGGCGAGGATCTGCTCGCCATGGAGCCGAACGAGCGCGCCGCCAGGGGCGTCTTCCTCGCCTTCCAATATCCGATCGAGATCCCGGGCGTCGCCACCATGCAGTTCCTCAAGGTGGCGCTCAACGCCCAGCGCAAGGCGCGCGGCGAGACCGAGATGTCGACCCCCGAATTCATGCGGCTGATCCGCGACCGCGCCCAACGGCTCGGCATCTCGCCGGAGATGCTCAAGCGGCCGGTCAATGTCGGCTTCTCGGGCGGCGAGAAGAAGCGCGCCGAGATCCTGCAGATGGCGGTGCTCGAGCCGACGCTGTGCATCATGGACGAGACCGATTCCGGCCTCGACATCGACGCGCTGCGGATCGTCGCCGACGGCGTCAACGGGCTGCGCAGCCCGGACCGGGCGATGATCGTCATCACCCATTACCAGCGCCTCCTCGACTATATCGTGCCCGACCGGGTGCATGTCCTGTCGCAGGGGCGGATCGTCAAATCCGGCGACAAGTCGCTCGCCCTCGAGCTCGAGGAGCGCGGCTATGCCGACTACGGCAAGGATGCGGCCTGATGAACATGCCTGTCCGCAACACCACCGCCGAGGCCGCCTATCTCCAGGCTGGCGAGGCCATGGCCGTCTCGCCGGCGCGGCGGGCGGCCTTCGAGCGGTTCATGACGACCGGGCTGCCGCATCGCCGCATGGAGGACTGGCGCTGGACGGATCTGAAGCAGCTGCTCGCGCGGCCATTCCCGCCGGCCGCACCGGTGCCTCCCGAAGCCCGGGCGGTCGAGCGGCTCGTTGCGCTGTCGCCTTTCGACGGCGTGCCGCGGGCGCGGCTGGTGATTGCCGACGGGGTCTATCGCCCCGAGCTTTCCGAGCTCCCGGTCACCGAGGGCATCGCCGTCAAGCCGCTTTCCGAGCCGTCGCTGATCGACGGCGATGATCCGTTGCTGCTGCTCAACGGTGCCTTCTTTACCGGCGGCTTGAGGCTCGAGGTGGCGGCGGACGAGAATGTCACGCTTCCCGTCGAGATCCTGAGCGTGAACACCGGCGCGCGGGCGGAAAGCTTTGCGCCGCGGATCGAGCTCTCGATCGGCGATCGCGCCGCACTCACGCTGGTCGAGACCCATCTCGGGATTGACGGCAGCTATGTCGCGCTGCCGCTCACCCTGGCGAAGGTCGGGGCCGGGGCTCGGCTCGACCGCATCAAGCTCGCCGATGATGCGGCGCGCGCCTATCATCTCGCCAACGCCCATATCGATCTCGGCGCCGACGCCACCTTGCGCGACTTCACCTTGATCATCGGTGCCGCGGTCACCCGCAATCAGGGCTTCGTCACTTTTTCGGGCGAAGGGAGCGATGCACGGGTGACCGGCGGCTATCTCCTGCACGACCGCCAGCACTGCGACACCCGGCTCGTCATCGATCACGCGGTGCCGCGCTGCACCAGCCGCGAGATCTTCAAATGCGTCATCGACGAGGAGGCGCGCGGCATCTTTCAGGGCAAGGTCATCGTGCGCCCCGACGCGCAGAAGACCGACGGCAAGCAGTCGAGCCATGCCCTGCTGCTCAGCCCGGCGGCCGAGTTCGATGCCAAGCCCGAGCTCGAGATCTTCGCCGATGACGTGATCTGCGGCCACGGCGCCACCGCCGGCGACCTCGAGGAGGACCACGTCTTCTATCTCATGTCCCGCGGCATTCCGGAGGAGCGCGCCAGGAGCATGCTGATCACCGCCTTCATCGCCGAGGCCCTCGACGATGTTGCCGACGAGCACCTGCGCTCGAGCCTCGCCGCAAGGGCCGATGGCTGGCTCGACCGGCGCCGCGGATCCGCTGATGCGGCGGGGAATGGCAAGTGATGGCGGACGGGTCGGCGCAGGCTTATGACATCGAGGCGATCCGCGCCGAGTTCCCCATTCTGGCGCGCGAGGTCTATGGCAAGCCGCTGACCTATCTCGACAATGCCGCTTCGGCGCAAAAGCCGAAAGCGGTGATCGAGGCGGTCACCCGCGCCTATGAGATGGAATATGCCAATGTCCATCGCGGCCTGCATTTCCTGTCCAACCTGGCCACCGGCAATTACGAGAAGGCGCGCGAGACCGTCCGGCAGTTCCTCAATGCACCTTCGGCGGGCCAGATCATCTTCACCCGCAATGCCACCGAGGCGATCAACCTGGTGGCCCAGAGCTTTGGCGGCCTGGTGATCGGCGAGGGCGACGAGATCGTCCTGTCGATCCTCGAGCATCACTCCAACATCGTGCCCTGGCACTTCCACCGCGAGCGGCGCGGCGCGGTGATCCGCTGGAGCCCGGTCGACGACGACGGCAACTTCCTGCTCGAGGATTTCGAGAAGCTGCTGTCCTCCCGCACCCGGATGGTCGCCATCACCCATATGTCGAACGCGCTGGGCACCATTCTGCCGATCAAGGCGATCGTGAAGCTGTGCCGCGACCGCGGCATCCCGATCCTGGTGGATGGCAGCCAGGCGGCGGTCCATATGAGCATCGATGTCCAGGACATCGATCCCGACTTCTACGTGTTCACCGGCCACAAGACCTATGGCCCGACCGGGATCGGGGTGCTGTATGCCAAGGCCGAGCATCTCGAGCGCATGCCGCCCTCTCAGGGTGGCGGCGAGATGATTCGCGAGGTCTCCCTCGACGAGGTCACCTATGCCGAGCCGCCGCATCGCTTCGAGGCGGGGACGCCGGCCATCGTCCAGGCCATCGGGCTGGGCGTCGCCCTCGATTTCATGATGAAGATCGGACGGGACCGGATCGCCGCCCATGAGGCCGCACTGCTCGACCATGCGCTCCGGCGCCTGTCGGGCATCAACAATCTCCGCATCATCGGGCGGGCCCGCAGCCGCGGCGCCATCATCTCCTTCAACATGGACGGCGCCCACGCCCATGACGTCGCGACGGTGATCGACCGTGCCGGGGTCGCGGTTCGCGCCGGCACCCACTGCACCATGCCGCTGCTCGCCCGTTTCGGCACCACCGCCACCTGTCGTGCCTCCTTCGCCATGTACAACACCCATGAGGAGGTCGAGCGGCTCGGCGAAGCCCTTGAATCGGCCGGCCGCCTGTTCATATGAGTGAAAGATGACCGCGCTGCCGTCCCATGACGACCTTGCCGCCTCCGCCATCCCGAAGGAGGAGCTCGACCGCATGACCGAGGACATGATCGCGGCGTTGAAGACGGTCTACGACCCCGAGATCCCGGTCGACATTTTCGAGCTTGGCCTCATTTACAAAATCGATGTCGCCGACGACCGGGCGGTGACCATCGACTTGACCCTGACCGCGCCCGGCTGCCCGGTGGCGGGCGACATGCCCGGCTGGGTCCAGGACGCGGTGAGCGCCGTCGCCGGGGTCAGGGACGTCAAGGTCAATCTGGTGTTCGATCCGCCGTGGGATGCCAGCCGCATGTCGGATGAGGCGCGCGTGACCCTCAATATGTGGTAGAGGGAGCGAGGAGAAGGATCGAGTTCATGGCCGAGCGACGCCCCCGACCCCAGGTGATGCGGCTTACCGACGCCGCTGCCGCCCGCATCCGCGACCTGGCGGCGCGCTCCGGAAATCCGCGCTCCGCCTTGCGGATCGGCGTGAAAAAGGGCGGTTGCGCCGGCATGGAGTACACCATGGACTGGGCGGCCGAGCAGGCCCGGTTCGACGAGGTCGTCGAGGACAAGGGGGCACGCGTCCTCATTGATTCGAAGGCCGTCATGTTTTTGCTGGGAACGGAGATGGATTATCAGGTGGATAAACTTCGATCGGGCTTTGTTTTCAATAATCCGAATCAAACCAGTGCCTGCGGTTGCGGCGAGTCGGTCCAATTGACCCCGGCAACAGCGGAATCTGTGGATTTTTGACCTTATTCGCCCATCTGCCGCAGGGCTGTGTCATTGACACTTCATCTGTTCTGACTATTTTTCAAGGTGAAGACAGAAGTCTTGTGCCGCCGGGGGCGCGACAAGTCGGGCGTATAAGATCAAGTCATAAAAACACTCTGTGCCTTCCCATTTAAGGAAAGTTTGCGACACCGCATGTCCTTCGATCACTTAGGTCTATCCGAAAAGGTTCTCGACGCTGTCCGGTCTGCCGGCTTCGAGACTCCCACTCCCATCCAGGCCAAAGCCATTCCGCCGGCCCTGGCCCGCCGCGACGTTCTGGGCCTCGCCCAGACCGGCTCGGGCAAAACCGCGGCCTTCGCCTTGCCGATGCTGTCGCTGCTCGAGAAGGGCAGGGCCCGTGCCCGCATGCCGCGCACGCTGGTCCTCGAACCCACCCGCGAGCTGGCCGCTCAAGTTCAGGAGGCGTTCGAGCGCCTTGGTCGCAACCATCGGTTGACGATCGCGCTCCTGATTGGCGGCGTGTCCTTCGACGAGCAGAACGTCAAGATCGACCGCGGCGCCGACATCCTGATCGCCACGCCGGGGCGGCTGCTCGACCATGTCGAGCGCGGCAAGCTGATGCTGCACGGCATCGAGGTGCTGGTGGTCGACGAAGCAGACCGGATGCTCGACATGGGCTTCATCCCCGACATCGAGCGCATCTGCAAGATCCTGCCGATCACCCGCCAGACGCTGTTCTTCTCGGCCACCATGCCGCCGGAGATCCAGCGCCTCACCAACCAGTTCCTCCACAATCCGGTCGAGGTCCAGGCCGCGCCGCCGGCCACCACGGCGGCCTCCATCATCCAGAAGGCGGTCTATGCGCCCTCCGACGACAAGGAGAAGCGCGACGCGCTGCGCCGCCTGCTGCGCGAGTACGACAACATCAAGAACGCCATCGTCTTCGCCAACCGCAAGACCACCGTGGCGGTTCTCGAATCCTCGCTCAAGAAGCACGGCTTCAATGCTTCGGCGCTTCATGGCGACATGGACCAGTTCTCGCGGCTGAAGACGCTCGAAGCGTTCCGCAACGGCCACATCACCTATCTGATCGCTTCCGACGTGGCGGCGCGCGGTCTCGACATCCCGCAGGTCAGCCACGTGTTCAACTTCGATGTGCCGGTGCATGCCGAGGATTATGTGCACCGGGTCGGTCGAACCGGCCGCGCCGGGCGCGAAGGCCATGCCTACACGCTCGTTACCTTCGAGGAGGTGCGGGCGTTGCGGGCGATCGAGCAGCTGATCAAGCGGCAGGTCGATTGGCATGGGGAGGTGCCTGCCGAGGACGAGCTGGCCGATGCCATGTCGGCCAAGGGTCGACGGCGCGACCGCCCTCAGCGCGGAGCCGCCCGTCCGGGCTCGGGTCCCCGCAAACATGCCCGCGAGAAGCCGGCGCCGCGCCCCGCGCATGAGCCACGCGAGAAGCGGCCGCGTCGCGAGGAGCCGCAGCATCTGCAGCCAGTAGTGAAGAAAGCCCCGCGTCCCGAGCGCCCGCGCGACCGCGACAGTGCCCGCGAACGCGACCCGGCAGGCTTCACCGAGGCCAACATGCCGGCCTTCCTGCTCCGCCCCGTCAAGGTCGGTTGAAAGTAGGCAGTAGGCAATAGGCAGTAGGGAAGGGCGCCACTCGCTGCCTGATGCCCAATTCCGACTGCCTTCTCTTAGCTCACGATCAGGATCGGCGGCACCAGCCGGCTCTTGTCCTCATAGGGACGGATCGTCATGACGCTGCGGCCGACATTCATTCCGCGCGCCGTCCGGACCAGAGCGCGCAGCACCGGCGCCGAGTTTGCCGCCACCGTCATCGGCCACAGCACGTCGCCCTGGTCACGGGTGGCGCCTTCCGGAGGCTCGCCATCATGCACATGGGCGAGCGCTTCCTCGATCGTGAAGAGGGCCCAGCCCAGATAGCCGACCGCCCGTGGCCCCTGCATCGCGATAAGGGCATGGCCGCGCCGAATCTGGCCGTCGATCACCGGAACGATGGCGCTCGCCTGCATGTCCGAGAACGGCTTGCGATGGCAGAGGTAGTACAGCGCCAGGCCAAGCGCGGGAAATCTGGGTGCGGCCTGCTTGATCTCGAGCTTTTCGCCCAAGTGCTGCACCACTGTCATCGAGATTCCTCAAGGATCGCATCGACGCTCAAGAGTGATACGACACCTCGCGGGTCCGATCAAATTCTGGGCAGGGGAAGGTCTCCATTCACGGCCTACTGCCGACTGCCTACCTGCCTCTTCCTCCCGCGATCGCCAACAACGCCGGAACGGCATCCTCGATCTCGCGGCAGACGATGGCGCCGCCGGCCGCAAGCTCGGCCGAGACATCGACCGGCAGGCTGCTGTTCGAGCCGCTCGGCACCTGGTTCAACCGGCCTCCGATCAGCACCGGAAAGCCGTCCGGCAGGCAGGCTTTGAGCGAATCGAAATAATCCAACGCAATTCCGTTGTAGGTCGATAGCAGCACCGCCTCGGCCGCATTGGCGACCGCGGCCCGCGCCAGCGCCTCCGGATCGGTCGAGACGCCGCCATCCACGATCTCGGCGCCGAGCTGCCTGAGCACCTGCTCGAGCGCCATCTTGCCGTGCTCGTGAACGTCGCTCGAGGCCACGATGACCCTCGGCTTCAACCCGCCGATGCGCTGGCGCAAGTCGCCGGCGACCCTGTCGAGATGGTGGTCGGCAAGCGCGTCGAGCTCCTCGACGAAGGGCGCCCGCACCGCCGGCCGCCGCCCGCGCGGCGCGTTGCGATCCGCCTGGCCGGCGCCCCACAGCTCCTCGATGCGCTTCGGGCCGAGCCGCTTCATGGCGAGCAGCATCTCGACGGCGCTCGAACTGTCCACGCCCGCCCGCTCGAGCCCCTGAACGACATTGTCGCGGAAGCGCCGGGCGCCGGCGCCGATCTGCTCGGCAACCGCCATCGCCTGCTCGACGTCGACCAGCTTCGACCAGGTCGGGCCCGCCTGCTGCGCCATCCGCCCGGCGAACAATTGCGCATCGATGATCTCGTCGATCTCCGGGATGCGGCTGTTCTCGGTGACCGGCACCGCATTGATCGCGTGGCCCGACGGCCTCACCGTCTGGCCGACCACGTCCACCAGCAGGTAATTGGCGAGGCTCGCGAAATTGGCGCCCGCCTCGCCGCGATAGCTGACGGTGTTGCCATAGACCATGGTGCCCGGCGTCGGGTTGACGGCGCTCAGCGCCAGATGGAACGCCAGCCGGCGTTGCGGATCGGAGAAATGATGGCCCCAGCAATGGGAGAGATTGGCACCCAGCCGCCCCTCGATGACCTCCTTCTCGATCAGTACGAAGCCGAGCACCGAGGCGAGGTCGGTGAACAGCCCGGCAAAGCCGTCGTCGAGATTGGAGTGGACCAGAACTTCCTCCTCCTGTGCGGCAAGCAGCGCCAGCGCGGTGACCGTCGCCGTGGTGGTCGCGACATCGTCGTCCCAATTGGGCAGGCGGAAGGTGAAATACTGCCCGAGATTGCCGACCGAGGTGGCGCCCGCCGCCAGCGCTGCGCAGGTGTTCTCGACCGCCGCCGGGAAGCCCATGATGAAGTCGCCGAAATGCGGCGCGACCGGCGCCACCGCGGTGAGGCTGACGAAATCTTCCGGCCCGTTGAGCAGGATGCCGGTTCCCTTGACGGCGGTCTTGCGCTCCCTCGCCGGCAGCCCCATCGCCCAGTCGAGCGAGATGCCATAGCGGTCGACCCTGACACCTCTGCGGTGGCAGCTCTCATGGATCTCGCCCCAGGCGCGGCGCGACTTCTCCAGATCGCGAAAGCCGATCTGGGCATGCAGCATGATCCGACCCGCCGCACTCTCGCGACGCTTGAATTCGGCCTCGCTCGGAACCGCGTTCTCCTTGAGGAACGGTCCCGGCGTGACGCGGTGGATCCTTGCCAGCTCGCGGCCGCGGGTCTGCAGCTCGGGGGTGGCGGGCAGATGGTCTTCGGGGAAGATGTCCTTGCGGGTCAGCATTCCCCGAAGATGCCGGGCTCAGGCCTGCTCGCCAAGCGATTTGTGGATGAAGCCGCCAAGCAGGCCGCCGACGATCGGCGCCACCCAGAACAGCCAGAGCTGGGCGAGGGGCCAGCTTTCCGCGGCGAACAGCACCGTCGCGGTCGAGCGGGCGGGGTTGAGCGAGGTGTTGTCGATCGGGATCGACATGATGTGGCACATTGTCAGGGTGAGCCCGATGGCGACCGGCGCCATGTTGCCGGCCCCCTTGGGGGCGGTCACCCGGCAGATCACGAAGATGAAGACGGCCGTCAGCACGATCTCCGCGAGCATCGCCGACATCAGCGAGAAACCCGCTGGCGAGTGCGCGCCATAGCCGTTCGACGCGAAGGCGCCCGCCACATAGTCGGCCTTGCCGGAAAGAACCAGCCAGAAGAAGAAGGCGGCGAGCAGCCCGCCCACCACCTGGGCGATCACATAGGGGGCGATCGCCTGGGCCTCGAACCGTCCGGCGGCATAGAGACCGAAGGTGACGGCGGGGTTGAAATGGCCTCCCGAGATCGGGCCGACCGCATAGGCCATGACCATGACGGCGAGGCCGACCGCAAAGGCGACCCCCAGGATTCCCGAGCCGCCGCCGAGCGCTCCGAAGGAGATCAGCGCCCCGCCGAGAACGGCCGCAACCAGGGTGAAAGTGCCGATCAGCTCGGCCACAAGCTTGTCTGTGCTAGGCATGAACCCCTCTCTGTTTCGGTGGCTGCAAGATGCAGCTCTTCGAATCGCCCGGCCATGATCTTACCTTAAATTATGGCACAAAGGCCGGACTGCCATTCGCTCCAGCCGTGACGGCCGTGCATAATGGCAGGCGATTCGGGGTGGGGGATTTGCCGGGGGGTTGCAACGAGGCAGAATGGCGAAAAACAGGCAAAGAGCGGCGATTGCCGAACGTTCCGGCGGCATGGAGGAGGATTATACCGCGTCCTCGATCGAGGTGCTGGAGGGCCTCGAGCCGGTGCGCCGGCGGCCCGGCATGTATATCGGCGGGACCGACGAGAAGGCTCTCCATCACCTGTTCGCCGAGGTGCTGGACAACGCCATGGACGAGGCGGTTGCCGGCCATGCCAGCTGGATCGAGGTCGACTATGACGCCGAGGGCTATTTGTCGGTCAACGACAATGGGCGCGGCATGCCGATCGACCCGCACCCCAAATACAAGAACAAATCGGCGCTCGAGATCATCATGACCGTGCTGCATTCGGGCGGCAAGTTCAACTCGAAGGTCTATGAGACCTCGGGCGGCCTCCATGGCGTCGGCGTGTCGGTGGTCAATGCGCTGTCGAGCCATGTCGAGGTCGAGGTGGCGCGCAGCCAGATCCTTTACCGCCAGACCTTCCGCCGCGGCCGCCCCGACGGCCCGCTCGTCACCGTCGGCAAGGTCCACAACCGCCGCGGCACCCGGGTCCGCTTCCATCCCGACGAGCAGATCTTCGGCAAGTCGGCCAGGTTCTCGCCGCGCCGCCTGTTCAAGATGGCGCGCTCCAAGGCCTATCTGTTCGGCGGCGTCGAGATCCGCTGGACCTGTGCGCCCTGCCATCTCGGCGATGGCGACGACACGCCGGCCAAGGCGGTGCTGCGCTTCCCCGGCGGCTTGCGCGAATTCCTCGAGGAGGCGATCAACGGCAAGCCGCGGGTCGCCGAGGACGTGTTCGCCGGCAAGGTCCAGAAAACGGGCGGCCCCGGCTCGGTAGAATGGGCGCTGGCCTGGTTCGGCGGCGGCGACGGCTTCATCAACTCCTATTGCAACACCGTGCCGACGCCCGAGGGCGGCACCCATGAGCAGGGCCTGCGCTCCGGCCTGTCGCGGTCGCTGCGCTCCTACGCCGAGCTCAAGAACAACAAGCGTGCGGCCGTCGTCACCGCCGACGACATCATGGCCTCGGCGGGTGCGATGCTGTCGGTGTTCATCCGCGAGCCGGAATTTCAGGGCCAGACCAAGGAGAAGCTGTCGACGGCGGAAGCGGCCCGCATGGTCGAGGCAGCGGTGCGCGACCATTTCGACCACTGGCTCACCGGCCATCCCGCGCAGGCCGACAAGCTCCTCGAATGGTTCATCGACCGCGCCGAGGAGCGCATCCGGCGGCGCCAGGAGAAGGAGGTCGGCCGCAAGACCGCGGTGAGGAAGCTCCGGCTCCCCGGCAAGCTCGCCGACTGCTCGTCATCGGCGGCGGAAGGCTCGGAGATCTTCATCGTCGAGGGCGACTCGGCGGGCGGCTCGGCGAAGCAGGCGCGCAACCGCGTCATCCAGGCGGTGCTGCCGTTGCGCGGCAAGATCCTCAATGTCGCGAGCGCCGGCAAGGGCAAGCTTGCCCAGAACCAGCAGCTGCAGGATCTCGTCCAGGCCTTGGGCTGCGGCACCGGCGCGTCCTACCGCGAAGGGGAGCTGCGCTACGAGAAGGTCATCATCATGACCGATGCCGATGTCGACGGCGCCCATATTGCTAGCCTCCTCATCACCTTCTTCCATCGCGAGATGCCGAAGCTCGTCGACCAGGGCCATCTCTTCCTGGCGGTGCCGCCGCTCTATCGGCTGTCGCAGGGCGGCAAGAGCGCTTATGCACGCAACGACATCCACAAGGAGGAGCTGCTGCGCCAGGAGTTCTCCGCCCGCGGCAAGGTCGAGGTCAGCCGCTTCAAGGGATTGGGCGAGATGCTGCCGAGCCAGCTCAAGGAGACCACCATGGATCCGGCGAAGCGCACCCTGCTCAGGGTCGAACTCGGTGAGGACGAGCGGGCGACCACGGCGGACGCGATCGAGCGGCTCATGGGCACCAAGCCGGAATCGCGCTTCGCCTTCATCAGCGAGCGGGCGCAGTTCGTCGACGAGAACGAGCTGGACATTTAGGCAGTCGGCAGTAGGCGGTAGGCAGCAGGGAAGGGATCCAACGACGGCCTATTGCCTAATGCCTACTGCCTACTGCAATCTCGTCCCCGATGCTGCTGCCCCAGGTCGAGACGCCGTCGCTGCTGATCCGCGAGGTCAGGCACAGCGATTGGCAAGCTTTCGCCGGCTACATGTCGGATCCGCAATACCGACGCTGGCTCGATTTGCCGCGCAGCCGCTTTGCCGACGAGCGCGGGCCGAAATATCTCGTCGCATCGGCGCGGGCCGACCAGACCAATCCCCGGCGGCGCTCCTATCTGCTCACCGCCGCCCGCCGCGACAGCAACGAGCCGGTCGGCGACGGGTTCATCCTGCTGTCGCGCTACCGGGTGGCGGAGGTCGGATGGGGCGTGGCGCCGACCCTGTGGGGCCGGGGCTATGGCACCGAGCTCGCACGCCTCCTGGTCGGCATGGCGGTCGAGCGGCTCGGCGCCAAGTCGGTCACCTGCAAGGTCATGGAGCCGAACCTCGCCTCGCGACGGGTCGCCGAGAAGGCGGGCTTCACCGCGGAAGGCACCAATCCTTCCTTTACCACCAGTGATGGCAGACAGGTCGCCGTCCACCTCTTCAAGCTGACGAGGGATCACTATTTCGAGGCGCCCTATTAGATCCTTGGGAAGTTCTCCCATTGCCCGGACCGCTGCATCTTCCTATTTTCCAGAGTTGAGCCTGGGCAAGGGCGCCTGCCTCAGGCGGGGTTACATCTCCTGGAGGTTTCTATGAGCTGGTCCAAGCCTGTTGTTTGCGAAGTCTGCATCGGCCTCGAGATCAACGACTATTTCCCGGCCGAGATCTAAATTCGACTGATTAGGCTGCCATCTGGGGCCGGAGCGAGGCGGCAATGAAGATTGTCGTGCTCGGGTCGGCCGCAGGTGGTGGTTTTCCGCAGTGGAACTGCCGCTGCGGCATATGCGAGCTCTTCTGGTCCGGCGACAACCGCGTCGTCAGGCGAACCCAATCGAGCATCGCGGTCAGCCTCGACGATACATCCTGGACGCTGTTCAACTGCTCGCCGGACATGCGCGAGCAGATTACCGCCAATCCGGAATTGTGGCCGACCGGCCGCCGCTCGACGCCGATCGCGTCGGTCGTTCTGACCAATGGCGATGTCGATCACATTGGCGGGCTCATCTCGCTGCGCGAGCAGGCGCCCTTCGAGCTGATCGCCACGCCGGAGATCCACCGGATCATCGCCGAGAACCGGGTCTTCGACGTGCTGTCGCCGGGGCTGGTGCGCCGGACCGCCCGCACCAGCGGCGAGACCTTTGCGATGCCGGGCGGGCTCGAGGCGCAGTTCGTGACGGTGCCGGGCAAGGTGCCGCTCTATCTCGAAGGCGCCGATCCCAAGACTGCCGCCCGCTCGGGCAACACCGTCGGCATCGCCTTCGGGCCAGCCGGTCGCCTCCGGGCGCTCTATGTGCCGGGCTGCGCGACGATCGACGAGGAGCTTGCCGCCGTGCTGGCCAAAGCCGAGCTGGTGCTGTTCGATGGAACGCTGTGGCAAGATGACGAGATGCTGAAAGAGGGTGTCGGTGACAAGACCGGCCGGCGCATGGGCCACATGCCGGTCTCCGGCGCGGGCGGTTCGCTCGAGGCCCTGACGGCGATCGGTGTGCCGCGCGTCGTCTATATCCATATGAACAACACCAACCCCATGCTGGTCGCCGGCTCCGCGGAGCGCGTTGCGATCGAGTCGACGGGCTATGCGGTCGGCTATGACGGAATGGAGATCGACTGTTGAGCGAATTGTTGTCGCCTGACGAGCTCGAGGCCCGCCTGAAGGCCATCGGAGCCGAGCGCTACCACAACAAGCATCCGTTTCATCTCAGGATGAACCAGGGTGCATTGACCAAGGATCAGCTGCGCGCCTGGGCGCTCAACCGCTATTGCTATCAGGCCACCATCCCGATCAAGGACGCCGTCATCCTGTCGCGGATGACCGATCCGGCGATGCGCCGCATCTGGCGCCAGCGGATCAT
>JBEVJH010000239.1:0-3729 GCA_040510355.1 Aestuariivirgaceae bacterium | reverse complement strand
GGAAGAGGCGAGCGACTCGCTGATCCCGGGCTTCGGCTCGTTCCTGCAATATGATATCGCCGGCGGCCATCAGATCATCATTGCCGGTGGTGCCAGCGACATTGACACCAACTCGCCCCGACTTGCAGCCCTTGGCCTTTCAGACGTAACCGATGATGACGATCATCAGCTCGGCTGGGTGGTCGGCGCCGGCGCTAACATCAACCTCGCCGATATTGCGACCTTCACGGCTGGTGCACAGTACACGGAAGGCTTGGCCGCGCGCTGGATGAACCAGCTCGCTACCAACAACGTTTCCTGCGGCAGAGTCGACGGCTTTATTGACGAAATTGTTGTTGATCCTGACACGGGTCTTGTAGTTGAAAGATCCTTTATCCCCGGGGACTGCGATCTGAACCGGGCGTTCGGCGTCACGGCTGGTCTGACGTTCAATATCAACGACACCACCTCGTTCAATATCGAAGGCGGCTTCGCTGAGAACCTCGATGACGATAATATTCGCCTTACGGACGAGTTCGGCGGATTCGGCGTCGAAAATGTCACGACTGTCCATGCCAACATCCTGTGGCAGCCGGTCAAGCAGATGCGGCTGGGCTGGGAGGTGATGTGGGGTCGTAACAACTACTTTGACAAGTTCAAGATCGACGACGATTTCACCGACACCGACGAAGATGTCAAAATCTGCGCCGTTCCGGACCCCGACAGAGAGGGCAAGTGCATCGACAACAGCGATGCCCTGCGCTTCCAGTTCGGCGCCTGGTTCTTCTTCTGAGAACGTTCTCCTCTCTTGACAGATCTCACAGCCCGCGGGAAACCGCGGGCTGCTTTTCTTTTGATCGGGCAGCGCCATTGTCTGGATCCGATTCAGAGGCGTTCGGCGCCATTCTTCAGACGTTCCGGTCGCTCGGCGGCATTGCCGACAATGTCCGCTACGGGCATGGCGTCCGCGGCCGAGGGCTGTTCGCGGTCGACAAGACAATGCCGATCCACGTCCGGGTGCCGCGATCGCTGCTCTTTCCCACCAAATCGCTCGGCTTGGCGGAGGGCGACCTGGCGCTTGCCGCCACAAGCGGGATCGGGGAGCCGCAACAGGCGTTCTTCAGGACCTATCAGGGCGGATTGTCCTGGGCGGCCGGCGGCAGGGCCGAGGTGGTGCAGTTTCTCGATCTGCTGCAGGCCTTGCCGGAGCGGGCGCGGCGCTTGCTTGCCGACGATCTCGGGCTCGCCCATCTGCTGGCGCCGCATGACGAGGCGGCGATCCTCGAGCGGTTCATCCGTGCACGTCATTTCGACTTCCACGGCCAGGCGGTGCTCATGCCGATCCTCGAGCTCTGCAACCATTCACGTGACGGCGGCGAGTTCGACGTCGGCCCCGACCATGTCGGCGTCAAGGGCCGCTTCGACGATGGCGAGGTGCTGCTGCGCTACAGCGTGGCCGACAGCTGGCAGCGCTTCGTCCAATTCGGCTTCGTCGCCGAGGAGCGCGCCGCCTTCAGCCTGCCGATGGAGATCCGGTTGCCGCGCGGGCGCCTCGTGATCGGCCATGATGCGACTGCCGGGCAGCCGCGAAGCGGCTATGTCGTGCCGCGGATGACGATGGGGCCGCAGCTGATCACCCTGTCGCACCTCCTGCTCGGCGACCGCGACATGCCGCATGGCCCACGCAGCATTTTCATCGCGGCCATGCGCCAGGCCGGCGTCGACCAGCCGGCGATCCTGTTCGACAGGATCGCCCATATCAACCGCAGCGCCTTCCTCAGGCTGCTGGCGGCGGTCGAGGACGAGGACGGGGCGCCGGCCGCGGCGATCCGGCGGCTTGCGCGAGTGCAGCTCGAGGCGCTCTCCTTCGCTGTCGGCGCACGGGAAATATGAGCATGGAACAGCTTCTGCGGCAGGCGCGCAGAGCGGCAGCGCATGGAAAGTTCGACGATGCGCGCCGCGCCTATGGCAAAGCCCTGCAAGCATTGCCGCAGCACGGCGAGCTGATGCTCGAGCTCGGCGTGATGGAAGCCCAGGCGGGCGAGCTCAAGCGGGCGCGCGACTGGCTCGAGAAGGCGCTAAGGCGGCTCCCCCGCAACGCGGACGTACAGTTCAATCTCGGCGAGCTGGCGCTTGCCGAGCAGCGGCCCGATGCCGCCGAGCAGCATTTCCGTCGCGCTGCGGCGCTCGATCCCGACCATGGCGACGTCGCCTTGGGCCTCGGGCGGTCGCTGATGCAGCTCAGGAGGCATGAGGAGGCGATCCCATGGCTCAAACGGGCGGTCGCCGCTTCACCGCGCGATGCCGAGGCGCTCAACCTGCTGGGAACGGCGTTCACCGAGGCAAAGCGCCATCTCGAAGCGATCGAGGCGTTTCGCTCATCGCTGCAGATCGAGCCGCGGCAGGCTGCCACGCAGCTCAGCCTGGCGGTGGCGCTCGATGGGATCGGCGACCTGCAGCGGGCCCATGAGATCATCTGCCATGTCGAGGCAAGAACGACGATCCCGGCGAGCCTGGCGGCACGGCTGTCGGTGATCTGCTACAGCGTGAAGGACTTCGACCGTGCGAGGCGCCTGTCGGACCAGGCCCTGGCGAGCGGCCATGGGGTCGGCCGGGCCAGCGATCTCAAGGCCAAGCTGATGATCGATGCCGGCGATTTCGACGCGGCGGAGGCGTTGATCCGCAACAATGCGAGCGGTCGCACGAGCGCCAGCGGCTGGCTCAACCTCGCCATGATGAACCGGCTGGAACCGGCAGCCGAACCGGCGATCCGGGCGCTGGCGGAGGACGAGTCGCGCTCGAGCGAGGAGCGCAGCAGCGCGCTGTTTGCGCTCTATCACCTGCTGAAGCGCAGCGGCCCGCCAGCGGAGGCATTCGCGGCGCTCGACCTCGCCAATCGCCTGTCGCGGGGGCTGCAGCCGATCGACGTGTCGCGCGATCTCGCGCTGTCCCGGCGCATCACCCAGGTGTTCGACCGGGCGTTTCTCGACGGGCGCGCGAGCGACGGCGAGCCGGCCGAGGGGGCGATCTTCGTCCTCGGCATGCCGCGTTCCGGCACGACCCTGGTCGAGCAGATCCTGGCGGCGCATCCCGACGTGCATGCCGGGGACGAACGCGACGACATTCTCAAGCTTGCCAAGTCGATCGAGGGCTATCCCGAAACGGTGGCCGACCGGCCGCCGCCCTTTGCGCGCACGGCGGGGCGGGCGATCCTCGAGTCGATGCTGGCGCAGGCCGGCGGGCGCCGCTTCGCGACCGACAAGCTGCCGGCGAACTATCTCAATATCGGGCTCATCCGCTGGATCCTGCCGAAGGCCCGCTTCGTCTATTGCCGGCGGACGCCGGAAGACAATGCGCTGTCGATCTACGAGCAGAACTTCGGACGCAATATCACCTTTGCGAGCGATCTCGCCGCATGCGGTGCGATGTATCGCGACCATCTGCGGCTGATGGACCATTGGCGGGACCGCTGCGCCATCCCGGTCCACACCGTCGACTACGAAGCGCTGGTGGAGAATCCCGAGCCGCATATCCGGGCGCTGCTCGACTTTGTCGGCCTCGAATTCGATGCCGCCTGCCTCGCACCCGAGAAGGTGGAAAGGTCGGTCGCGACGGCAAGCGTATGGCAGGTCCGCCAGCCGATCGCCGGCGGCTCGATCGGCAAATGGCGACGGTTTGCCGAGCAGCTGCGGCCGTTCACCGATGCCTTGCAGGGCGGCGGCGACCCTACTGGCCTGCCGCCAGCTTCTG
>JBEVJH010000238.1:0-23805 GCA_040510355.1 Aestuariivirgaceae bacterium | reverse complement strand
GGAAATCCCTGAATTTCCGAAAGGAGGCGAGCCGCATGGCGCGCGTCACCGTTGAAGACTGTATCGGCAAGGTCTCGAACCGTTTCGAGCTCGTGCTGCTCGCCGCCCACCGGGGGCGCATGATTTCGAAGGGCGCGCCGCTGACGGTCGAGCGCGACAACGACAAGAATCCGGTGGTTGCCTTGCGCGAGATTGCCGAGACGATCGATCGCGACGATTTGCGCGAGGACTATGTCCATTCGATGCAGAAGCATGTCGAGGTCGACGAGCCCGAAGCGAGCGAGGTGCCGACGATTGCCGTCTCGGACGATCTCTCCCTGTTGGTTGAGGCGCCGAACGAGCCCGGCGACGAATATGCCCGGCGGTCCGAGGAGGAATTGGTCCGCGGGCTCGACAACCTGCCGCCGGCCGAAAGCCCGGGCAGCCAGCGCTCCGGCTATTGAGGAGTGGCCCCGCGGCCAGCGTCGAAATGGCGCGTGCTGCTTTGTTTCGACCCGCGCAAGGATTAGATTCATCCGGCGCGACGGGGAGAGTCTCTTGTCGCCTGCCACGGCACGCGATCGATGATGCGTCAGTTCGAACTGGTCGAGCGGGTCACCAGCTATGACCCGGATGCGGATGAGAGCCTTCTCAACCGGGCCTATGTCTATGCGATGCGCGCCCATGGCCACCAGACACGCGCCTCCGGCGATCCCTATTTCTCCCATCCCCTCGAGGTCGCGGCGATCCTCACCGACCTGAAGCTCGACGATGCGACCATCGTCGCGGCGCTTCTGCATGACGTGGTCGAGGACACCGATGCGACCCACCGCGAGATCGAGGACCTGTTCGGCACCGAGATCAGTGCCCTGGTCGACGGCCTCACCAATATCCGCCGCCTCGATCTCGTCTCCAAGGAAGCGGCCCAGGCCGAGAATCTCCGCAAGCTGCTGCTCGCCGTGTCGAAGGACGTCCGCGTGCTGCTCGTCAAGCTCGCCGACCGCCTGCACAACATGCGCACCCTCGAGCATGTGCCGCCCGACAAGCGCCAGCGCATCGCCCAGGAGACGGTCGACATCTACGCGCCGCTGGCCGGCCGCATGGGCATGCAGACCATCCGCGAGGAGCTCGAGGACCTGTCGTTCAAGGTGCTCAACCCGGAGGCCTACCGCACCATTGCGGATCGCCTGAAGCGGCTGCGCCGCGAGAGCGGCAACATGCTGCTCGAGATCGAGGACGCGCTGAAGAAGAAGCTCGAGGAGAGCCACATCAAGGCCGATGTGTCGGGCCGCGAGAAGCGGCCCTATTCGATCTGGCGCAAGATGGACAGGAAGCAGCTGTCGCTCGGCCAGCTCTCCGACATCTTCGGCTTCCGCGTTCTCGTCAACACCGTCGACGAATGCTACCGCGCCCTCGGCATCGCCCATCGCACCTGGCGCGTCGTTCCCGGCCGCTTCAAGGACTATATCTCGAACCCCAAGCAGAACGACTACCGCTCGATCCACACCACGGTGATCGGACCGCATCATATGCGCGTCGAGCTGCAGATCCGCACCTTTGCCATGCACGAGATCGCCGAGCGCGGCGTTGCGGCGCATGGCCTCTACAAGGACATCGGCACGGCCCTCGAAGCCCGCAAGGGCGTGCGTCTGCCGGCCACCGAATCGAATGCCTATCGCTGGCTGAGGCGGCTCGTCGACATCCTCTCCGAAGGCGACAATCCCAAGGAGTTCCTCGAGCATACCAAGCTCGAGCTGTTCTCCGATCAGGTCTTCTGCTTCACCCCCAAGGGCGACCTCATCGCGCTGCCCAAGGGCGCCAACGCCATCGACTTCGCCTATGCGGTTCACACCGACATCGGCAACAGCTGCGTCGGCTGCCGCATCAATGGGCGCCACGCCCCGCTGATGACCGATCTGGAGAATGGCGACGAGGTCGAGATCATCCGCTCCAAGGCGCAGACGCCGCCGGCCGCCTGGGAGGGTCTGGCGGTCACCGGCAAGGCGCGCGCCGCCATTCGCCGCGCCACCCGCATGGCGGTACGCAATCAATATGCCGGGCTCGGCCGCGAGATCATGCAGCGGGTGCTGGCGCGCCATGAGCGCGACTATTCGAACAAGGAGATGGCCCAGGCCTTCCCCAAGCTCGGCATCAGGAACGTCGAGGACGGCCTGGCGGCGGTCGGCCGCGGCGAGCTGGCGAGCGGCGAGGTGCTGCGCGCCCTCGGCGTCGAGCCCGACCTCGCCGCGAAGCGCCGGCCGCCGCGCCGCCTGCCCGCCGAGATCGGCACCAATGCCATCACCGTGCGCGGCCTCGACGGCGTGCTGCCGATCAGAATCTCGCAAGTCACCGGCGCGGTGCCGGGCGAGCGCATCGTCGGCATCATGACGCCGGGGGAGGGGGTGACCGTCTACCCGATCTTCTCCAAGGCGCTCTCGACCTTCGAGGACGAGCCGGATCGCTGGATCGATCTCGCCTGGGACACTTCGGACGAGACCCGCCGCTATCCCGCCCGCATCAAGGCGGTGATCCACAACGAGGTCGGGGCCCTGGCCCAGCTCGCCCAGGCGATCGGCGAGAATGGCGGCAACATCGAGAATCTCCAGATGACCAACCGTGCCCAGGACTTCTTCGACATCGACCTGGTGGTCGAGGTGCATGACCTCAGGCACCTCAACAGCATCCTGCAGACGCTGCGCTCGCGCCCGCTGATCAGCTCGGTGCATCGGGTGACGGGGTGAGGGGAAGGCAGTAAGGAGTAGGCGAATAGCGAATAGCGAATAGCGAATAGCTGGACCGGGCTCCGCCCCGACTATTCGCTATTCGCTACTCGCTATTCGCTCACCAACGGAGAGCACCGTGATCCTCGGCACAGGCAGCGACATCGTCGACATCCGCCGCATCGAGCGGACGCTGGAGCGCTTCGGCGAGCGCTTCACGCAACGCGTCTATACCGATATCGAGCGGCGGAAATCCGACCGCCGGGCCGCCCGGGCGGCGTCCTATGCCAAGCGGTTCGCCGCCAAGGAGGCCTGCGCCAAGGCGCTCGGCACCGGCTTCCGCAAAAACGTCTATTGGCGCGATCTCGGGGTGGTTAACGAGCCCTCCGGCCGGCCCACCATGGTGCTTCTAGGCGCCGCGCGCGAGCATCTTCGCCGCATGGTTCCGGCCGGTCACGAGCCGATCATCCACTTGACCATCACCGACGAATACCCTTATGCACAGGCGATCGTCATCATTTCCGCGGTGCCTGAGCGGCCGTGATGGTCCTTGTTGCCTTTCGGCAACATATGCACCGACATCAAGCGAGACGGCTGGCTGAGCGTTGCCATTCCGTGGCAAGCGCGGCTAAACGGAATTGACGGTATCCGGCCGGACCGGGCCGCAGATCATCCGGTGATCATCGACATGTCTGCCAAGATCGAGCCGACCAACAAGTCCGAAGAAAGCGTCTGGGATCTGGTCAAGGTCATCCTCCAGGCGCTTTTGATCGCCTTCGTCGTCAGGACCTTCTTCTTCCAACCGTTCAACATTCCCTCGGGATCGATGATTCCGACCCTGCTGATCGGCGACTACCTCTTCGTCAACAAGCTGAGTTACGGCTACAGCAAGTATTCGTTCAATTTTTCGATCGGCTTGGGCGGCCGCGACCTGTTCAAGTTCGGGCCGGTTCCGTTCGAGGGCAGGGTTCTGGCCAACGTGCCGGCGCGCGGCGATATCGCCGTGTTCAAGCTGCCGGCCGACAACGAGACCGACTACATCAAGCGCGTGATCGGCCTGCCCGGCGACCGCATCCGGGTCACCGATGGCGTGCTCCACATCAACGACGTGTCGGTGAAGCGCGAGCGCCTGAACGATCTCGACATGGATGCGAGCGCCGGCGTCCGCGGCCCCATCCGGCAATATCGCGAGATCCTGCCCAACGGCGTGAGCTACGTGACCTACGACCTCTGGGACCAGGGCACCGCCGACAACACCCAGGAGTTCAAGGTGCCGCCCAATCATTACTTCATGATGGGCGACAACCGCGACAATTCGACCGACAGCCGATTCCCGCAGGTCGGCTATGTGCCCTATGAGAACCTGGTCGGGCGCGCCACCATCATCTTCTTCTCGCACGACCCCCGCTATGCCCTTTACGAGTTCTGGGACTGGCCGTTCGCGATCCGCTGGGGCCGCCTGTTCACCCTGGTCCATTGACTTGGTGCGTGGCGTGACATCGGACGCGGCGGCCACCGTCGAGGACAGGATCAAGTACCACTTCCGCGATGCGGGCCTGCTCGCCGTGGCGCTGACCCATGCGAGCGCCTCACCGGCCAAGAATACCAACAACGAGCGCCTGGAGTTCCTCGGCGATCGGGTGTTGGCGCTGGTCCTGGTCGAGGAGCTCTATCATCGCCATCCCGATGCCTCGGAAGGCGAGCTGGCGCGCCGGCTCAACGCGCTGGTGCGCGCCGAGATGTGCGCCCAGGTCTTCCGCACCCTCGACATCGTCGATGTGCTGGCCGCGGCGCGGAGCAGCTGGGGCAAGGCGCCGCCGAGCAGCATCAATGTGCTGGCCGACATGTGCGAGGCGCTGATCGGCGCCGTCTATCTCGATGGCGGCATCGAGGCGGCGCGCCAGTTTGTTCTCGCCGCCTGGGCGCCGCATATCGCGCTCCCCTCGGCGGCCGACAAGGATCCCAAGACGGCGCTCCAGGAGTGGGCCATGGGCCACGCCCTGCCGGTGCCGGTTTATGTCGAGCAGGAGCGCACCGGCCCCGATCACGAGCCGTTCTTCTCGATCCTGGTCTATCTCAAGGGCTTCGAGCCGGCGGCCGGCGGCGGCCCGTCCAAGCGCCGTGCCGAGCAGGTGGCGGCCGAGAGCTTTCTGCGGCGGGAAATGATCTGGAAGTGACCAGCCCGGGCGAGCCTGTCAGCCGCTGCGGCTTTGCGGCGATCATCGGGGCGCCGAATGCCGGCAAGTCAACCCTGGTCAACCGGCTGGTCGGCCAGAAGATCGCGATCGTCACCCACAAGGTCCAGACCACCAGGGCGCGGCTGCGCGGCATCGCCATCGAGGGGCGAAGCCAGATCGTCTTCGTCGACACGCCGGGGATCTTCGCGCCACGGCGCGATCTCGACCGCGCCATGGTCGAGGCCGCCTGGAGCGGCGCCGGCGATGCCGACCTCGTCATCCTGCTGGTCGACAGCCGTGCCGGCCTCAATGAGGAGGCCGAGGCGATCCTCGCCAGCCTCGCGGGCATCGCGCATCCGATCGCGCTCGCTCTCAACAAGGTCGACACGGTGCGTCCCGAGACGCTGCTCGCCCTGTCGCAGCGCCTCAACGAGCGCCGGCCGTTCGCCGCGACCTTCATGATCTCCGCCCTGACCGGCTCGGGCGTCGAGGATTTGCGCCGCTACGCCGCCGCTGCCATGCCGGAAGGGCCGTGGCTCTATCCCGAGGACCAGATCGCCGACCTGCCGCAGCGGCTGCTCGCCGCCGAGATCACCCGCGAGAAGCTGACATTGCGGCTGCACCAGGAGCTGCCCTATGCGCTGACCGTCGAGACCGAGGGCTGGACCGAGCGCCCGGACGGATCGGTTCGGATCGACCAGGTGATCTATGTCGAGCGCGAAGGGCAGCGCAAGATCATGCTCGGCAAGGACGGCCAGACCATCAAGGCGATCGGCCAGGCGGCCCGCAAGGAGATCGCCGCGGCGATCGGCCAGGCGGTGCATCTGTTCCTGTTCGTCAAGGTGCGGGAGAACTGGGCAAGCGACCCCGAGCGGCTCAAGATGATGGGGCTGGAGTAGGCCCGATGGAATGGACCGAGCAGGGCATCGTTCTCAATGTCAGGACCCATGGCGAGGCCTCGGCCATAGCCGAGGTGCTGTCGGAGCGCCGCGGCCGCTGGTCGGGCCTGGTGCGCGGCGGCCGCTCGCGCGCCATGCGACCGGTGCTCCAGCCCGGCAATGTCGTGGTGGCGCGCTGGCGGGCCCGCACCGAGGACCATCTCGGCAGCTTCACGCTGGAGCCGGTCGCGCTCCGGGCCGGCGCGCTGATCGATGATCCGCTGCGCCTCGCGGGCCTCACCTCGCTGATGGCGCTGCTCAAGCTCCTCCCCGAGCGCGAGCCGCATCCGCGCATCCATGATGCGCTGCTCGTCACTCTCGATGCGCTCGGCGATGACGGCATCTGGCCGGCCGTGCTCGTCCGCTTCGAGCTCGGCCTGCTCGACGAGCTGGGCTACGGTCTCGACCTGTCGCATTGCGCCGCCACCGGCAGCGCCGACGACCTCGTCTATGTGTCGCCCAAGACCGGTCGCGCCGTCAGCCGCGCCGCCGGCGAGCCGTGGAAGGACCGGCTGATGCCGCTGCCGGGCTTTCTCCGCGGCGACCGCGATGCTGCCCCGACTCCGGCCGACATCCGTGACGGATTGCGGCTCAGCGGCTTCTTCCTCGACCGCTTCCTGCTGCAGCCGCGCGGCCTCGCGCTGCCGGACAGCCGCGCCCGCATCCTTGCCCATCTCGAATCCGCAGCCATAGGATGATCCGACCCATGCTCGGCCGCCTCAACCATGTCGCCATCGTCGTCCCCGACCTCAAGGCCGGGATCGCCATCTATCGCGACATGCTCGGCGCCAGGGTGTCGGAGCCGCGCGCCGAGCCGGACCACGGCGTGACGGTGGTCTTCGTCGAGCTCCCCAACACCAAGGTCGAGCTGCTCGAGCCGCTTGGCGAGGACTCGCCGGTCAAGGGCTTCCTCGAGCGCAATCCGGCGGGCGGCATCCATCATCTGTGCTACGAGGTCGCCGACATCATCGCCGCCCGCGACCGCCTGATCGCTGCCGGCGCCCGCGTGCTCGGCGGCGGCGAGCCCAAGATCGGCGCCCATGGCAAGCCGGTGCTGTTCCTTCACCCGAAGGACTTCGCCGGCACGCTGGTCGAGCTCGAGGAGGTGTGAGCCGCCATGGGCCTCCTCACCGGGCTGGCGATCTACTTCATCATCTGGTGGGTCACGCTGTTCGCCGTGCTGCCCTGGGGCGTCAGGAGCGCCCATGAAAGCGGCGTCACGGTCGAGCCCGGCCATGCCGACGCCGCTCCGGTCAATCCCCGCCTCGGGGTGAAGTTCGCCGCCACCAGCCTCATCGCCGGCGTCATCTTCCTGTTCGTCTGGTGGCTGATCACCCGCTCGGGGCTCACCCTCGACGATGTGCCGTTCATGCCCCGATTGCGGCCGTCCTGAGCATGTTCGGCAAGATCCTGATCGCCAACCGCGGCGAGATCGCCTGCCGGATCATCAAGACGGCGCGGCGCATGGGAATCCGCACCGTCGCGGTCTATTCCGATGCCGATGCGCGCGCCCTCCATGTCGACATGGCGGACGAGGCGGTCCCTATCGGCCCCGCGCCCTCCGCCCAGTCCTACCTGGTGATCGACCGGATCATCGAGGCCTGCCGCCGGACCGGCGCTGAGGCCGTCCATCCGGGCTATGGATTCCTGGCCGAGCGTGCCGCCTTTCCGCAGGCGCTCGCCGCAGCGGGCATCGTGTTCATCGGGCCCAATCCGGCGGCGATCGAGGCGATGGGCGACAAGATCGAATCGAAGCGCGCCGCCGCGCGGGCCGGCGTGTCGACCGTCCCCGGCCATCTCGGCGTCATCGCCGACGAGGACGAGGCGGTGCGGATCGCCGGCGACATCGGCTATCCGGTGATGATCAAGGCCTCGGCCGGCGGCGGCGGCAAGGGCATGCGGATCGCTCATTCGGCCGCCGAGGTCCGCGACGGCTTCGCCCGCGCCCGCTCCGAGGCGCTGTCGTCCTTCGGCGACGACCGGGTGTTCATCGAGAAGTTCATCGTCGATCCGCGCCACATCGAGATCCAGGTGCTTGGCGACAAGCACGGCAATGTCATCCATCTCGGCGAGCGCGAATGCTCGATCCAGCGGCGGAACCAGAAGGTCATCGAGGAAGCGCCCTCGCCGCTGCTCGACGAGGCGACACGCGCCAGAATGGGCGCGGAGGCGGTGGCGCTCGCCAAGGCGGTCAACTACGATTCGGCCGGCACCGTCGAGTTCGTCGCCGGCCAGGACCGCTCCTTCTTCTTCCTCGAGATGAACACCAGGCTGCAGGTCGAGCACCCGGTGACCGAGCTCGTCACCGGCATCGATCTCGTCGAGCAGATGATCAGGGTGGCGGCGGGCGAGCCCTTGCGCCTCGTCCAGGACGCGGTGCGGCTGAACGGCTGGGCGGTCGAGAGCCGGATCTATGCCGAGGACCCCTACCGCAACTTCCTGCCCTCGACCGGCCGGCTGACCCGCTACCGGCCGCCGCCCGAGGCGACGCAGAGCGGCATAACTGTTCGTAACGATACCGGCGTGTACGAGGGTGGTGAAATTTCGATCTACTATGATCCAATGATCGCCAAATTGTGCACCCATGCCCCCGACCGCCTGACCGCCATTCGCGCCATGGGCGATGCGCTGGACGGCTTCTTCATCGAGGGCATCCGCCACAATGTGCCGTTCCTCGCCAGCATCATGGACAATGCGCGCTGGCGCTCCGGGGCTCTGTCGACCGGCTTCATCCGCGAGGAGTATCCCGAAGGGTTCGAGGCGATCGTTCCCGACCGGTCGTTGCGCGACACGCTTGCCTCGGTGGCGGTGGTGCTCGACCACATCGAGAATCAGCGCAAGCGCCGGATCACCGGCCAACTCGGCGGCCGCGCGGTACGCTTCGCGTCCTGTCGCGTCGTCGCGCTGGGGGACGAATGGCTCCCGGTCGACATCGTCAGCGAGAGCGACCGGCTGATCCGGATCGCTCACCGCGGCACGGGCGGCGGCGAGCGTGCCGTCGAGACCGAATGGTCGCCCACCGATCCGATCTTCGAGGGGCGGATCGACGGCCGGCCGGTGCGGGTGCAGGTGCGCCGCGTGCTCAATGGCTACCGGCTCGGCCATCGCGGCGCCGACATGGTCGCCAGGGTCTATACCGGCCGCGAGGCCGAGCTCGCGCGGCTGATGCCCGAGCGGGTCCTCTCGGGCGCCGCGCGCCAGCTGCTCTGCCCGATGCCGGGATTGATCGTGTCGATCGCCGTCGAGGTCGGCCAGGAGGTCAAGGCCGGCGAGCCGCTCGCCATTGTCGAGGCGATGAAGATGGAGAACATCCTGCGGGCCGAGCGCGACGGCAAGGTCAAGGCGATCCATGCGCGCAAGGGCGACAGCCTGGCGGTCGATGCCGTCATCATGGAGTTCGAATGACCGGGGAGGATCAGGCAGGAAGCAGGCTTGTGGCGCTTGGCAGACGGGCGGTGCTGGGGCTCGCCCTGCTGCTCGCCGCCTGCCAGACCTCGACCGGCGTCGACCTGCTGACGACCCGGCCGAGCGCGCGCGACAGCGCGCCGAAGCCCGCTGCCACCGCCGAGCCCACGGTCACCGAGGAGCTGTTCCAGCCGACGGTTCACGCCATCCTGGCGATGAGCGGCGGCTTCGGCACCGCCAAATCGGCCGTGGCGGTCGAGACCGTGTGGCAGCGCAAGGGCAGCGAGGAGCGCTTCTCCGCCGCGCTGACGCCCGATCGGGTGGAGGTGAAGACCCTGAAGCCCGGCCACTACGCCCTGGTCAAGGCGGTCGCCGGCGGCAACGACCTGCTTGCCGCCGAGGCCAAGGACGCCAAGCCGCTCGCCGTCGAGCTGTCGCTCGATCCCGGCGATGTCGTCTATATCGGCAAGCTCCTGTTGCGCGAGGAAACCCGCAAGCGCAAGGTGAAGAAGAACGGCAAGACGTCGACCGAGGAGGTCAGGCGCATCGTCCTCGACGTCAGGGACGACATGGCATCGGCAAAGGCGGCGGTGAGCGAATCACATCCGCTGCAGGCGCCGGCTCTGAAGCGCCGCCTCGTCAAGCGAGCGATCTGACCTCATGGCCGGCAAGCGCACGGTCCATCTGCGCATCGAGGGACGCGTCCAGGGCGTCGGCTACCGCTACTGGGCGGCCGACCGGGCGCGCGAGCTCCATCTCGCCGGCTGGGTGCGAAACCGCCGCGACGGCGCGGTGGAGGCGGTCTTCTCCGGCCCTGCGGCCGCCGTCGAGCGAATGGTCGCGCTCTGCGCCGAAGGCCCGCCGGACGCCGCCGTCACCGCGGTCGAGATCGTCGGGGAGGGAACGGCCGCATACGGGGATTTCACGATCGAGCCGACTGGGTAGGCAGTAGGCACTGGGAAGGGCACCGCTCACGGCCTACTGCCCAATGCCGACGGCCTCACAATGAAACAGCCTCGCCGGGAGGGGTGTCCGGCGAGGCTGCAGATCGAGGTCAGGACCGGGGCGGGGTCGGGGCAGGGGATGGTCCCGGTCGGCTGACCTGCGAAGGTCCAATAAGGCGGTGGCGAAGGCTCCCTTTTGATTCCTTGCCACCCGAGTTGTCCTGACCCTATAGGCCGCCCCGTGAACCGGTTATGACCACCCCGTTCATCTGCCGTTCATCATTGTGGCAAGGAAGGCAGTCCGGACAGGCACAACACACGTCCTTACGCCCATTGCCGCTGCCCCTACTTGACCCCGCTCCCGGAAAGCCGGAAAGAAGGCGATCCCGAGGCCGCCAGGAAAGTGCCCGCGCCATGGAAAAATTTACCGTACTGACCGGGGTCGCCGCCTCCTTACCATTGGTCAATGTCGACACAGACATGATCATTCCCAAGCAGTTCCTGAAGACCATCAAGCGCACCGGCCTCGGCTCGGCGCTCTTTCACGAGATGCGCTATCACCGCGATGGCGGGGAGATTGCCGAGTTCGTGCTCAACCGCCCGGCCTGGCGGGAGGCGAAAATCCTGATTGCCGGCGATAATTTCGGCTGCGGCTCGTCGCGCGAGCACGCCCCCTGGGCGCTCCTCGACTTCGGCATCCGCTGCGTCGTCTCGACGTCCTTCGCCGATATTTTCTACAACAACTGCTTCAAGAACGGCATCCTGCCGGTCATCGTCAGCCCCGACGACCTGAAGAAGCTGCAAGATGATGCCGAGCGGGGCGCCAACGCGACCATCACCATCGACCTGGCGAATCAGGAGATCCGCGGACCCGATGGCGGCATGATCCGCTTCGACATCGACCCCTTCCGCAAGCACTGCCTCATCAACGGGCTCGACGACATCGGGCTCACCCTGGAAAAGGCCGGCCATATCGATCGCTTCGAGCAGGACAAGGCCGCCACCCGTCCCTGGCTCTGAACCGATGCCCAAGCTTCGCTTCAGCCGCGCCCTGGTCAAGATCTCGGGCGAAGTCCTGGTCGGATCGCAAGGCTTCGGCATCGACCTGTCGTTGGCCTCGCGAATCGCCGCCGTGGTCAAACGGGCGGTCGATCTCGGCGCCGAGATCGCGCTGGTGATCGGCGGCGGCAACATCTTCCGCGGCATCGCGGGAGCGGCGGCCGGCCTCGACCGGGCGCGCGCCGACTACATGGGCATGCTCGCCACCGTGATGAACGCCCTCGCCATGCAGGGCGCGCTCGACCGCCAGGGGCTTGACGCCAGGGTCATGTCGGCCATTCCCATGCCGACAGTCTGCGAGCCTTTCCAGCACGACGCCGCCCTCGACCATCTGCGCCATCGGCGAGTCGTGTTGTTCGCCGCCGGCACCGGCAACCCGTACTTCACCACCGACACCGCCGCATCGCTTCGCGCGGTCGAGATGAAATGCGACGTCATGCTGAAGGGCACCAGCGTCGACGGCATCTATGCCGCCGACCCCAAGACCAACCCGGATGCCGAGCGATTCGAGACCCTTACCTATCATGATGTCGTGTCGCGCAATCTCAAGGTGATGGATACTGCGGCGATCGCCCTTGCGCGCGACAATCGTATTCCGGTAATCGTGTTTTCCATCCGCACGGAAGGCGCTTTGCCGGAGGTCCTCAAGGGCCAAGGGCGCTTCACGATCGTCAAGGATTGATGCTGCGCCGCGGTCCCGGGGACGGGCGGCTCAGGGAGTTCACGTCATGGCACAACCCACCTCGATCGACCTCAAGGAGCTGAAGCGCCGGATGCATGGCGCTGTCGACGTCCTCAAGCACGAATTCGCCGGCCTGCGCACCGGCCGGGCCTCGGTCAGCTTGCTCGAGCCGATCACCATCGAGGCCTATGGCTCGACGATGCCGCTGAACCAGGTCGGCACGATTTCGGCGCCCGAGCCGCGGATGCTGCTGGTCCAGGTCTGGGACCGCGCCCTTGCCGGCCCGGTCGACAAGGCGATCCGCAACTCCGGCCTCGGCCTCAACCCGATCACCGAGGGCCAGTCGGTCCGGGTGCCGATCCCCGAGCTCTCGACAGACCGTCGCCGCGAGCTGACCAAGGTCGCCCATCAATATGCCGAGAAGGCGCGGGTGGCGGTGCGCAATGTGCGCCGCGACGGAATGGACCTGCTGAAACGTCTCGAGCGCGATGGCCATATCAGCGAGGACGAGCATCATCAGAAGAATGATGAGGTCCAGAAGATGACCGACGCCATCATCAAGGAGATCGACGAGGCGCTGCATCACAAAGATGGCGAGATCATGCAGGTGTGATCTCGAGGAAACGCCTTAGCGGGACGGGACGGGAGTGAATGAAAATCGATCGGATGCCAGGGGACGGCCCGCGCCATGTGGCGATCATCATGGATGGCAATGGTCGTTGGGCGCGCCAGCGGTCGCTGCCGCGTTCCGCTGGCCATCGCCAGGGCGTCGAGGCGGTGCGCCGCGCCGTCCGCGCCGCCATCGAGTTCGATATCGCCTACCTGACGCTCTACAGCTTCAGCGCCGAGAACTGGTCGCGGCCGGCCGAGGAGGTGAGCTACCTGCTGACCCTGCTGCGCCGCTTCATCCGCCAGGACGTGGCCGAGCTTCATGCCGCCAATGTGCGCATCCTGGTGATCGGCGAGCGCGACGGGCTCGCGCCGGACATCGTCGAGATGATCGAGGACTGTGAGCGGTTGACCGCCGCCAACACCGGCCTCTCCCTCGTCGTCGCCTTCAACTATGGCAGCCGCCAGGAGATCGTGCGGGCCGCCCGCGAGGTCGCCGCCGCGGTCGCCGCCGGCCGCCTCGCCCCCGAGGCGATCACCTCCCGGCATCTTTCGGAAGCGCTCTATCTTCCTGGCATTCCCGACCCCGATCTCCTGATCCGCACCAGCGGCGAGCAGCGCCTTTCCAACTTCCTGCTGTGGCAGCTCGCCTATACGGAGTTCGTGTTCGTCGAGGAGCACTGGCCCGAATTCAATCGCGAGATCTTTGCCCGCGCCATCGGAGCCTTCCAGCAGCGCGAGCGGCGCTTTGGCGGAATCACCGCCAAGGCGCTGTAGTCCGGATGGCCGCCCCATTGGCAGGCGACGAGGTCAGCCCCCGCTGGCGCGATCTTCGGCTGCGCAGCCTCGCCGCCGCCGTGCTGGCGCCGGCCATCCTGCTGCTCGCCTGGCTCGGCGGCCTCTGGTTCGAGCTCGCCGCCATGGCGCTCGGCCTGGTGACGGCGGTGGAATGGTGCCGCATGGTGTTTCGCGACGATCGCGGCCAGGTCGCGATCCACATCGCAAGCGCCGTGCTGGCGGCACCGGTCTCGCTGCGGCTCGGCCCCGACTGGGCGTTGGCGATGATCTGCGTGTTCTGGGCCGTCAGCCTCGGGCGCGTCTGGACCTCGGGCGACCAGCTGAGCGCCTGGCGCATCCTCGGCGTGCCCTATGTGTCGCTGCCGCCGCTCGCCTTCGTCATCCTGCGCGCCGACCCTGCCTTCGGGCTCACCGCCATTCTCCTGATTTTCGCCGTGGTGTGGTCTGCCGACAGCGCCGCCTACTTCGCCGGCCGGGCGATCGGCGGCCCGCGGCTTGCCCCTGCGGTCTCGCCGAACAAGACCTGGGCGGGTCTCGCCGGGGCGGTCGTCGCCGGCACCCTGGCCGGACTGGTCGTCGCCGGGCTTGCCGGCCTGCCGCGGCTCGCCGCCATCGGGCTCCTGAGCGGCGCGCTGGCCGCGGTCGAGCAGGCGGGCGACCTGTTCGAATCGGCCGCCAAGCGGGCCTGCGACACCAAGGACGCCGGCAGCCTCATTCCCGGCCATGGCGGGCTCCTCGACCGGGCCGACGGGCTGATCGCGGCGGCCTGCGCCGCGGCGCTGCTCGGCGCCTGGCGCGGCGGCTTCGACCAGGCGGCCGCGGGGCTGCTGATATGGTAGGCACACCCGAGAGCTCCCCGGCGCCGCCGCGCCGCCTGACGCTGCTCGGCGCCACCGGCTCGATCGGCACCTCGACGCTCGACGTGCTGGCGCACCATCCCGAGGCCTTCGAGGTCGAGGCGCTGGTTGCCCACCGCAATCTCGATGCCCTTGCTAGGGCGGCCGGGCGCTGCCGCGCCCGCCTGGCGGTGACCGCCGACCCGGCGCTTTACGGCGAGCTCAAGAGCAGGCTCGCCGGCACCGGGACCGAATGCGCCGCCGGCCCCGCCGCGGTGATCGAGGCGGCCGAGCGGCCGGCCGACCTGGTCATGGCGGCGATCGTCGGCGCCGACGGGCTGGCGCCGACCCTGGCGGCCGCCCGCCGGGGCGCCACCATCGCGCTCGCCAACAAGGAATGCCTGGTCTCGGGCGGCGAGGTCTTCACCCGGGCCGCCGAGGCGGCGGGTGCCGCCATTCTGCCGGTCGACAGTGAGCACAGCGCGGTTTTCCAGTGCCTCGAGCCGGAGAATCTCGACCAGCTCGAGCGCATCACCCTCACCGCCTCGGGTGGACCGTTCCGCACCCGCTCGCGCGACGCGCTGGCGGGCGTCACCCCGGCCGACGCGCTCAAGCACCCCAACTGGTCGATGGGTCCCAAGGTCACCATCGATTCGGCGACCCTCATGAACAAGGGGCTCGAGCTGATCGAGGCGTTCCACCTCTTCCCGGTCGCCCTCGACCAACTGGCGGTGGTGGTCCATCCGCAATCCATCGTCCACAGCTTCGTGTCCTATCGCGACGGCTCGGTCATCGCCCAGCTCGGGGTGCCCGACATGCGCACCCCCATCGCCTATGCGCTGGCCTGGCCGCGACGCATCGCCGCTCCGGTCAAGGCGCTCGACCTGGCGCGCATTGGCACACTGACCTTCGAGACCGTCGATGCCGAGCGTTTTCCGGCGGTCGACCTGGCCCGGCATGCACTTGGCAGTGGCGGAAGCGCTGCAACCATCCTAAATGCAGCGAACGAGGTGGCGGTGGCGGCTTTCCTGGATGGAGGGCTTGCGTTTCTGGCCATTACCGAGCTTGTCTCGCGCACGCTGGCGCGCGCCGAGCGCGACGGAATGGTGGCGCCGCTGTCGACGCTGGACGATGTCTGGGCGGCCGATCGCTACGGCCGCCGCTGCGCCGGCGAGCTGGCGCAACAATTGCTTGCGCAATGATTGCGTAGGCGGAACGGGACGATGACGTGAAGCCGGAGGTCAGATGAACGCCGCCAGTATCCTTGCCGCACCCTTCGACGTGCTCGGCGGCTATGTCCTGCCGTTCCTGTTGGTCCTCACCCTCATCGTGTTCGTCCACGAATTCGGTCATTTCATCGTCGCCCGCTGGTGCAAGGTGGATGTCGAGGTGTTCTCGATCGGCTTCGGGCGCGAAATCTACGGATGGCAGGACCGCCATGGCACCCGCTGGAAGGTTTGCTGGCTGCCGCTGGGCGGCTATGTGAAATTCGCAGGGGATGCCAATGCGGCGAGTTTGCCGTCTCGCGAGCGCGAGGGGCATGGCGCCGCCGCGCCCGGCGATTTCCACGGCAAGCCGGTGTGGCAGCGCGCCGCCGTGGTGGTTGCGGGACCGGTCGCCAACTACCTGCTGGCAATCGCCATTTTCTTCCTGACCCTGACCCTCATCGGGGTTCCCGTCAACGAGCCGAAGGTCAATGCCGTGCGCCCCGGCGGCGCCGCCGCGCAGGCCGGCATTCTCCCCGGCGACATCATCCGCAAGGTGAATGGCGAGCCGACCGCCAGCTTCGAGGACGTCCAGCGCATCGTCGCGCCGCGCGCCGGCCAGCCGCTGTCGATCGTGGTCGAGCGCGCCGGCCGCCCCGTCGAAACGACGGTGACGCCGGTCGAGACCGAGATCAAATCGGGCAGCGCCACGGTCAAGATCGGGCTGATCGGCATCGAGCGGACCGCCGGCGGTCCCCGCAACTACCTGCGCCAGAGCCCGGGCGAGGCGCTGGAGACCGCCCTCGAGCGGACCTGGTTCATCACCTCGCAATCCGTGCTCTATGTCGGGCGCATGCTGTCGGGCCATGAGGGCACCGGCCAGCTCGCCGGCCCCCTCGGCATCGCCGAGATGACCGGCCGGGCCGCTTCGCTCGGCCTGTTCGAGCTCCTGCAGATCGCCGCGGTGTTGTCGGTAAGCATCGGCCTCATCAATCTTTTTCCGATCCCGATGCTCGATGGCGGCCATCTGCTCTATTATGCGATCGAGGCGGTCAGGGGCCGGCCGCTCGGCCAGGAGGCCCAGGAATTCGGGTTCAAACTGGGCTTTGCGCTGGTGCTGACGTTGATGGTTTTCGCCACCTGGAACGATATTGTCCGCTTTGTGTCCTCCTGGGTAAGTTCATAACAACCTGAAATGCGGCAGGAATTGAAGGTTTGCATGCGGCCGAAAACAGCGTAAAAGATTAGCGGGGATTCGTGCCTGGGGCGGCACGGCAAGAAGGGTGAGATCGCTACATGCTGTATCGGTTGCTGACCGTGGGCTTTGTTGCGCTTGCCGTCATGGTCGCGGGACCGGTTGCGGGGGGCTTTACGACACCGGCGCTGGCCCAGGCCGTGAGCCAGATCTATGTCGAGGGCAACCAACGCGTCGAGCCTGAGACCGTCCGCTCCTACATGCAGATCCAGCCGGGCGAGGTGGCGACCGAGGACAAGGTCGACGAATCGATCAAGTCGCTGTTCCAGACCGGCCTGTTCTCCGACGTGCAGATTCTCCGCCGCGGCAACGACCTTGTCGTCAAGGTTGAGGAGAATCCGCTCATCAACCGCGTCAATTTCGAAGGCAATTCCGAGCTTGACGATGCCGCCCTGGGGAAGGAGGTTGAGCTCAAGGAGCGCACCATCTTCACCCGCTCGCGGGTTCAGGCCGACGTCCAGCGCGTTGTCGCGCTGTATCGCCGGTCGGGTTACTTCGCCGCCCGCGTCGAGCCCAAGATCATCCGCCTGCCGCAAAACCGCGTGAACCTGGTCTTCGAGATCCAGGAAGGCGTCTCGACCAAGATCGCCAGCATCAACTTCATCGGCAACGAGGCCTTCAGCGACTATTCGCTGCGCTCCGTCATCACCACCGGCGAGTCCGCGTGGTGGAAGTTCTTCTCGACCTCGGACAATTACGATCCCGACCGGTTGAACTACGACAAGGAGCTGCTGCGCCGCTATTACCTCAAGAACGGCTTCGCTGATTTCCGGGTGATCTCGGCCACCGCCGAGCTCGCGCCCGACGGCGAGAGCTTCTACATTACCTTCAATGTCGAGGAAGGGCCGCTCTACACGGTCGGCGGGGTCGCCGTGAATGCCGGCGCCACCCAGCTCGATCCCAACGTCCTCAGCAGCGCCCTCACCTTCGGCAAGGGCATGACCTACGATGCGAGCAAGGTCGACAAGTCGGTCGAGGCGCTAACCCTCGAGGCCGGCAAGGGGGGTTACGCCTTCGCCAAGATCGCGCCCGACATCAAGCGCGACGAGGTCAACCGCCGGCTCGACATCATCTTCAACGTCCAGGAAGGCCCGCGCGTCTATATCGAGCGCATCGACATCGTCGGCAACGTCCGAACCCTCGACGAGGTGATCCGCCGCGAGCTGCAGCTCTATGAGGGCGATGCCTATAACCGCATCCTGGTCGATCGTGCCCGCCGGCGGCTCACCGCACTCGACTTCTTCGAAAAGATCGACTTCAAGGAGCTGCCGGGCAGCGCGGCCGACAAGGTCGTGCTGGTGATCCAGGTCGTGGAGAAATCGACCGGCACGGTGAACTTCTCGGCCGGCTACTCGACGCAGGAGGGCGTCATCGGCTCGGTCAGCGTATCGGAGCGCAACTTCCTCGGCCGCGGCCAGTACGTCAATCTGGCCACCGCGCTCAGCTTCGAGCGGCAGAGCATCAATTTCAGCTTCACCGAGCCCTATTTCCTTGGCCGCAACGTCGCCGCCGGCGTCGACGCCTTCGCCACCCGGACCGACCAGGAGCAGGAATCCTCCTTCACCATGCAGCAGGTGGGCGGTGCGCTGCGTTCCGGCTTCCGCATCTCGGAGCTGGCCCGCCTCACCACCAAATATCAGTTCACCCACCGCGTGGTGGACGTGTCGGACCCCGACCAGGTGTCGCTCGCCATTCGCGACGCCGCCGGCGTCGACAACATCTCGCTGGTCGCCTCGACCGTCACGCTCGATGATCTCGACAATCCGCTGAAGCCGACCTCCGGCTATCGCATCGTGACCACCGGCGAGGTTGCCGGTCTCGGCGGCGATGTCCATTACGGCTCGGTGGATGCCGCCGCCTACTACTTCATGCCGCTGCTGTTCGACGGCGTCGTGCTGAAGCTCAAGGCCACCGGCGGCCAGATCATGGGCTGGAATGGCGAGGACGTGCCGATCCTCGACCGCTTCTTCAAGGGCGGCGACTCGCTGCGCGGCTTCATGCGCGCCGGCATCGGCCCGCGGATGGAGCGTCCCAACACCCTTGGCGCGACCGACTCGATCGGCGGCGAGACCTATGGCATCGGCACGGTCGAGACCACATTCCCGCTCGGTCTGCCCGAGGAGTTCGGCCTCGAGGGCGCCGTCTTCGCCGATGTCGGCACGCTGTTCAACGCCCCCGAGAAGAACGTCCTCGACGACGAGTGCACCGATGGCGTCTGCAACGTCTACGGCAAGAAGCCGGCGCTGCGCGCCTCCCTCGGTGCCGGTCTGATCTGGGATTCGCCCTTCGGACCGCTGCGGCTCGATGTCGCCTGGCCGGTGGCCAAGCAGTCCTATGACAAGACCGAGCTGGTGCGGTTCAGCGTGGGAACACGCTTCTGACGCTGGGCCTCTGTTCTGATGGGTCGGCCCATGGCGGCTGAGGCGGAGGAACGATCGGGTCTCGGCACGGCGGACATCGCCCGCATCATGGCGATGCTGCCGCACCGCTATCCGTTTCTACTGATCGATCGCGTCATCGACATGGATCGCGATCTGTCGGCCACCGGCATCAAGAACGTCACCATCAACGAGCCGTTCTTCCAGGGGCATTTCCCGCAAAATCCGGTGATGCCCGGCGTGCTGATCATCGAGGCGATGGCCCAGACCGCGGGCGCCCTGGTGCTTGCCCATCTCGGCGAGGTCAATTCCGGCAAGCTCGTCTACTTCATGGCGATCGACCATGCCCGGTTCCGCAAGCCGGTCCTGCCGGGCGACGTCCTCCATCTTCCGGTCAGGCAGCTGCAGAAGCGCGGCAATGTCTGGCGCTTCGCCGCCGAGGGCCAGGTCGATGGCCGCAAGGTCGCGGAGGCCGAGATCAGTGCCATGCTGGTGCCGCGGCCCACGCAATAGGTGCCTACGCGCCATTCACGCCAGCAGATCCCTGATCCGGTAATACAGCATCCCCAATGTCAGCGCCGGCCGCGCAAGCGGCCCGCCGGGGAAGGGGGCGTGGGCGATGCGGCCGAACATGTCGAAGCGCGCCGCCTCGCCGGCAATCGCCTCGGCCATCATCTTGCCGAACACGCCGCTCAACGCCACCCCCTGTCCGGAATAGCCCTGCGCATAATAGATCGAGCTGCCGATGCGCCCGGCATCCGGCAGCCGGTTGTGGGTGATGGCGATATGGCCGCCCCAGGCATAGTCGATCGGCGTACCGGCCAATTGCGGGAACACCTTGACGAGGCGCGGGCGCATGATCGCCGCGAGATTGGCCGGGTCGATCCCCGAATAGCTGCAGCGGCCGCCGAACAGCAGCCGCCGATCCGCGGTCAGCCGGAAATAGTCGACGACGAAATTGGCATCGGCGACCGCCTCGCCATCGCGGATCAGCGATGCCGCGACCGGCTCGGGCAGCCGCGCCGTGGCGATCACATAGCTCGCCACCGGCATGATATGTGGCGCGACCGTCGGCAGCAGCCTTCCGAGATAGGCATTGCAGGCGACGACCACCGCCTCGGCCGACAGCGTGCCCTGCGGCGTGCGCAGCAGCGTGCGTGATCCCGTCTCGATCGCCTCGACCGGCGTATGCTCGTAAATGCGCCCGCCGGCCGCGAGCAGCGCCTGACCGAGGCCGATGACATAGTTGAGCGGATGGAAATGGCCGCCGCCCCGGTCGAGCAGGCCGCCATGATAGAGTGGGGTGCCGACCTTGGCATGGAGCGCCTCGGCATCGAGCAGGGTCGTTTCGCCGTAACCATAGGAGGCGAGCTCGTCGCGCTCGCGGGCGAGCGCCACGAGATGCGCCGGTTTCGGTGCGCAGATGATATGGCCCTGCCTGAGGTCGCAATCGATCCGGTGCGCCGCGATCCGCTCCCTGATCAGCGCCTTGCCTTCCTCGGCGATGGCAAAGCAGATCTCGGCCTCGCGCCGCCCGAGCCGGCGCTCGAGCTTGCCCATCCCGGCGGCATAGCCGGTGCAGATCTGGCCGCCATTGCGCCCCGATGCGCCATGGCCGAGCAGCCCCTGGTCCACCACCGCGACGGCAAAGCCCCGCTCCGCGAGCTCGAGTGACGCCGTGAGGCCGGTGAGGCCGGCACCGATCACCGCGACATCGACGCGTGATTCACCCTCGAGAGGGGGAAGGGGCGGATAGCGCGCCGCCGTCGCCCGGTAATAGCTCTGGGCGTCGAGCGGACTGGGTCGGCCGGCGTAATTCATTGTTTAAGCTCATTTTCTCCGGCAATCAGGCGGGCTACAATGTGCCGGTCGGGTTTCCCGACCCAACCGATCAACAGCTTCCAGGTCTATCATGTCTTTGACAAGCTTCGAGGAATTCCTCTCGAGCGGCCGCATCGACGAGGTCGAATGCCTCGTGCCGGACATCACCGGCAGCGCCCGCGGCAAGATTCTCCCGGCCTCGAAATTCGAGAAGGGCTCCAAGAGTCGTGGCCTGCGCATTCCCGAGGACATTTTCATCCTGACGGTGACCGGCGCCTATTCATGGAAGTCCGATGCGACCGACGATGCCTCGGTCGACGTCTATATGAAGCCCGATCCCCAGACGGTCCGGCGGGTGCCGTGGTACGAGAACCCGACCGCCGAGGTGATCTGCGACTGCTATTATCTCGACGACCGGCCGGTCGACATCTCGCCCCGCCATGTGCTGAAGCGCGTCGTCGAGCTCTATGCCGAGAAGGATTGGAAGCCGATCGTCGCACCCGAGCTCGAATTCTACCTGGTGAAGAAGAATCTCGATCCCGACTATCCGCTGGAATCGCCGGTCGGGCGCTCCGGGCGCTCCGAGAAGGTCGGCCAGGCCTATGGCATCGATGCCGCCAATGATTTCGATCCGATCGTCGAGGACATCTACGATTTCTGCGAGGTGCAGGAGATCGACGTCGATACCATCAGCCATGAGTCCGGGCCGGCGCAGCTCGAGATCAACTTCAATCATGGTGACCCGGTCGAGCTCGCCGACCAGGTGTTCCTGTTCAAGCGCACGGTCCGCCAGGCGGCGCTCAAGCACGACATGTACGCCACCTTCATGGCGAAGCCGCACGCCAATGAGCCAGGCTCCTCGATGCACATCCATCAATCGGTGATGGACCGCAAGACCGGCAAGAACGTCTTTGCCGGCCCCAATGGCAAGCCCTCGCGGCTGTTCCTCAACCATATTGGCGGGTTGCAGCGCTACATGGGGGCAGCGATGCCGTTCTGCGCGCCCAATGTGAACTCCTACCGCCGGCTGGTGCCGAATTCGGACGCGCCGACCAACACCCATTGGGGCATCGACAACCGCACCGCTCCATTGCGCGTGCCGAATTCGGACCCCGAGAACATGCGGGTGGAGAACCGGGTGCCGGGGGCCGACGCCAATCCCTATCTCGCCATCGCCGCCTCGCTCGCCTGCGGCTATCTCGGGATGATCCAGAAGATCAAGCCGGGCGATCCGGTCGAGGGCTCGGCCTACCGCTACGCCCACACCCTGCCGCTCCATCTCGAGGACGCGCTGAGCAAGCTCAATTACACCAAGCCCCTGAAGCAGGTGTTCGGCGAGCGCTTCATCGACGCCTTCCAGGGCGTCAAGGAAGAGGAGATGGAGCAGTACCGCAAGGTGATCAGCTCGTGGGAGCGCGAGTTTCTGCTGTTGAATGTGTAAGGAGAGGCATTAGGCATTAGGCAGTAGGCATTGAACTGGATAACTGCCTACCTGCCTACTGCCTATCTGCCTCACTCTCCCCTTAACCGCCCGACCGTCGTGAACGCCGAGATCGCCTCGAGGCTCGATCGGACGTGGATGACGGTGGCGCCGTCGGCGGCGAGCGCGGCCCTGACCTTCGCCCTGACATCGTCGCCGCGCGCAATGGTGAAGACTTCGGCGCCGAACGATCGCGCCCATTGGGTGAGATCCGGATTGTGCAGGTCGGTGGCCGATTTGCGCCGCGGGAAGCGCCGCTCCTGATGGGTGCGGATGGTGCCGTAGCTGCCATTGTCGGAGATCACGATCTTGGGCTTGGCACCGTACTGCACGGCTGTCGCCAGCTCGTTTCCGGTCATCAGCACGCCGCCATCGCCCACCAGCGCGATCACCATGCGCGCGGGCGCCTGGAGTGCTGCGGCGACCGCCGCCGGGACGGCGAAGCCCATGGCGCCGGCCACCATGCCGAGGAGCCGGTTGCGTGGGGTGATTCGCCAATGGCGGTGCAGCCAGCTCGAGAAGTTGCCGGCATCGGTTATCAGGATGGCATCGGCGGGCGCCGCCTCCTCGAGCGCCTGCACCACCGACCCGAAATCGACCCCGTCGGTCGGCTCGGCCGAGGTGAAGCGGCTGAACGGCTCGACGAAGCTGCGGATGCTCTCCGCAAAGGCGCGGCGCTCCTGCTCGTGGCGCGGCCGGTGGTTGACCAGCGCCGACAGCAGCTCGACCGGGTCGGCGATGACGCCGAGCGTCGTGCGGAAGACGGCGTCGATCGGCTTGCTGTCGGGATAGATGTGGATCAGCGGCTGCGCCGGATCGGGCGCGCGCGGGAACGTGTAGTTCTGGCTGGCAATGTCGCCGAGCCTTGTGCCGGCGGCGATCACCAGATCGGCGCGCGCCAGCGTGTCGACATGCGCCTTGGGGGTGCCGACGCCGAGATGCCCGGCATAAAGCGGGCTGCCATTGTCGAATATGTCCTGGTTCTTCCAGCTGGCGGCCACCGGCACCGTCTGGGCGCGGGCGAAATCGGCCAGCGCCGCCGCCCCCTTGTCGCCGCGCAGCATGCCGCCGGCGATCAGCAGTGGCCGCCGCGCCTGGTCGAGCGCATGGGCCACTGCCTCGATGTCGCTGGCGGCGGCATGCGGCCGGAAGATCGGGTAGGGGAGCGGCAGCGGCCGGCTGACATCGTCGTCGAGCACATCTTCCGGCAGCACCACGACCACCGGGCCGGGCGTGCCGGAGGCGGCGCGGGCAAGCGCCCTCACCATGATCTCGGGCACCTTCTCGGCTTCGGTGATCTCCCACACCGCCTTGGCGATGCTGCCGAAGAACTGGCCGTAATCGATCTCCTGGAAGGCGCCGCGGCCGCGCTCGTCGCGCGACACCTGCCCGACCAGCATGAGCACCGGCACGGCATCCTGCTCGGCGACATGCAGCGCAATCGACCCGTTGGTCGCCCCCGGCCCGCGCGACACCATGAAGCAGGCCGGCCGGCCCGTCAGCTTCGCCTCGGCAACCG
>JBEVJH010000237.1:0-9233 GCA_040510355.1 Aestuariivirgaceae bacterium | reverse complement strand
ATGAGGAGAAGGTGAAGGCGGGCTGGAGCGATGTCCTCAACCAGTATCAGAGGCGGGCCGATCTCATTCCCAATCTGGTCGAGACGGTGAAGGGCTATGCGGCCCAGGAGAAGGACGTGCTGACCTCGGTGGTGGAGGCGCGCGCCAAGGCGACGCAGATGCAGATTCCGGCCGACGTGACGACCAATCCGGAAGCCTTCCAGCGGTTCCAGGAGAACCAGGCGCAATTGTCGTCGTCGCTGGCGCGGCTGCTGGCAGTGGTCGAGAACTATCCGGACCTCAAATCCAACCAGAACTTCCTGGCGCTGCAGTCGCAGCTCGAGGGCACCGAGAACCGGATCTCGGTGGCGCGGCGCGACTATATCGATGCGGTGAGGGTCTACAACACGGAGCTCAGGACCATTCCGGGCCGCTGGTGGGCGTCCTTCCTCTATCCCGATGCGAAACCGGCTCAGACCTTCACCATCAAGGAGGAGGCGACCGAGGTTCCCAAGGTCGACTTCAACAAGCCGGCGGCACCTGCCCCGGCACCCGTCCCGGCCCCGGCACCCGCACCGGCGCCTGCTCCGGCACCGTCGGCCAATCCCGAACCGGCTCCTGCACCGGCGCCGGCACCGGCACCGGCACCGATGCCCGCACCGGCTCCGGCACCGACGGCGCCAGCGCCGGCACAATGATGCGCAACCGCCTGGCGGTCGTTCTCTTAGGCCTCCTGGCGCTCATTCTGCTTGCAGGCCCCGTCGCGGCGCAGGAACCACAGTTCCCGCCCTTGACGGGGCCGCTCGTCGATGCGGCGGGTTTGCTGTCGCCGGCAGCGCGGGAGGAGTTCGACCGCTCGCTCCGGGCCTATCAGCAGAGCTCCGGCTATCAGCTGGTGGTGGCGATCGTGCCATCGCTCGAAGGCTACGACATTCGCGACTACGGCAATCGCCTGTTCCGTCATTGGAAGCTCGGCGATGCCAAGCGCGATGACGGGGTGCTGCTGCTGGTGGCCCCCAAGGAGCGCAAGGTCTCGATCGAGACCGGTTACGGCGTCGAGGGGGCGATGACCGATGCGTTGTCGCGGATCATCATCGAGAATGCCATCACGCCGCGATTCAAGAACGGCGATTTCGCGGGCGGCATCCGGGCCGGCATTGCGGATATCCAGAAGGTGCTGGCCGGCGAGGGACGCAAGCTCGAGACGCAGCTTCAGCCGCAGAGCGATCCGCTCGAGTTCTGGTTCACCCTGTTTTTCTGGTTCATCATTCTCCTGATCTTCATCCAGATCATGCGAGGACGTGCGGCGCTGGTTCCCGGCCGGGGGCTGAGGCGCGGCTATGGCGGCGGCTGGGTCGGCGGCTGGCCGGGCGGTGGCGGCTGGTCGGGCGGCGGCGGATTCGGCGGGGGCGGCGGCTATAGCGGAGGCGGCGGCAGCTCGGGCGGCGGCGGCGCGTCGGGAAGCTGGTAGGCCGATGAAGGACGAGCTGGCAACGGAAGAGGCGCGAAACCGGATCAACCGGGCGATCACCGAGGCCGAGCGCGGCACGGCAGGGGAGATCGTCGTCGTCATCGCGCCGCGCTGCGACGATTACGCCTTCGTGCCGCTCGCCTGGGCGGCGATCATCGCCCTGGCGGTGCCGCCGGTGCTCTATGCATTCTTCTGGCTCAGTCCCGTCACCATCTACGGCGCCGCCGTCGCGACCTTCGCGGTGCTGGCGCTGATCCTGGGGCTGTGGCCGGTCCGGCTGGCGGTGACGCCGCGATCCCTGCGACACAAGCATGCGCGACGCTGCGCCCGCGAGCAGTTCCTGACCCAGGAGCTCCACACCACGGCGGGGCGCACCGGCGTCCTGATTTTCGTCGCTCTGGCGGAGCGCTACTGCGAGATCATCGCCGACACCGCGGTCGCCGCCAAGGTCCCGGCCGAGGCGTGGCAGGACATCGTCGATCGCCTGCTCGATGAGATCCGGGCGCGCCGCGGCGTGGCGGGCCTCGCCGGTGCAATCGCTGCCGTCGGCACGATCCTGGCGCAGCATTTCCCGCCCGGTGCAGACAATCCGGACGAGCTGCCGGACCATCTGATCGTGCTGCCGGTCTGGCCCCCCTAGGAGGGCAGTAGGCAATAGGCAGTCGGCCGGCACCGAGATCCGCCCTATTGCCTACTGCCTGATGCCCGCCGACCGGGGAAAGGGCTATAATGGCAGCAGCCTGTCATCCGGCGCTCATTTTCGGGGTGCTAAGTGGGTGATGGCCAAAGTGCCGGGGGAACAGAATGGACAGCGAGATGAGCACAGCGGTGACCATGAACGAACGCACGGGGGCGCCCGATCCGGGGCTTGCGGCGTTCGCGCGACAGCTCTTTGCCGGGGCGGCGGAGGACGATCTGGCGGCCCACAGTCCCGAAGCGCTCCAGAACATTGCGCAGCGCGCCTTCACGTTCTTCACCGAACGAGTGCCGGGCCGTACCCAGATCCGTCTGTCGGGAGCGACCGGCAACGGCAACCAGGAAGCCGTGACCGCCATCGAGATGGCCAATGACGACATGCCGTTCCTGGTCGACTCGACCCTGAACGTCCTCAACGAGCTCGGCTATCCGATCCAGTTCGTGCTCCATCCGATCATCGCGGTGCGGCGCGATGCCCGCGGCAAGCTGATCGAGGTGCTGGCGCCCGGCAGCACCGCGGAGGGCGGAGTGCGCGAGAGCTTCATGTATATCGAGGTGTCGGGCGTCGTCAGCGAGGCGCAGCGCGAGCGGCTGAAGCATGAGCTCGAGGAGACGCTGGCCGATGTGCGCACGGCGGTTCTCGACTGGCGGCCGATGCAGCGGCGGGTGCTCGACGCCATCGAGGCCTATCATCGCAATCCGCCGCCCATTCCGGTCGAGGAGCTGACCGAGGGCATGGCGTTCCTGCAATGGCTGGTGGACAACCACTTCACGTTCCTCGGCGTGCGCGACTATAAATTCGCCGGCAGCGCCGAGAGCGGCGAGCTCGAGCCGGTGCCGGGCAGCGGCCTCGGCATTCTGCGCAAGCCTGAAATGCAGGTGCTGAAGCGTGGCGGCACGATGGTGACGATCACGCCGGAGATCCGGGCCTTCCTGATGCAGCCGGCACCGCTCATCATCACCAAGTCCGACGTCATGGCGACGGTGCATCGGCGAGCGCCGATGGACTATATCGGCATCAAGCAGTTCGATGCGCAAGGCGAGCTGACGGGCGAGCTGCGCGTCGTCGGGCTGTTCACCTCGACGGCCTATACCAGGAGCCCGCGCGACATCCCGCTGATCCGCCGCAAGATCGAGCGGGTGATCGTGGCGAGCGGGCTCAATCCGCAGAGCCATTCGGGCAAGGGGCTGATCAACGTCCTCGAAAGCTTTCCGCGCGACGAGCTGTTCCAGATCGACGTGCCGACGCTCGCCGACATGGCGCATGGCATCATGCGGCTGGCCGAGCGGCCGCGGGCGCGGCTGTTTGTCCGCCGCGACAAATTCGACCGCTTCATCTCGGCCTTCGTGTTCCTGCCGCGCGACCGCTTCAACACCGACAACCGCATCAAGGTCGGCGAGCTGATCGCCGCGGCCTATGGCGGGCGGGTGACGAGCTTCGAGCCGGCATTCGGCGAGGGAACGCTTGTCAGGGTGCACTTCATCATCGCCCGCGATCCCGATACGACGCCATCGCCCGATCCGGAGAAGCTCGAGGATGCGATCCGCGACATCATCCGCACCTGGGACGACACGCTCGCGGCGGCAGCGGCGGCCAAGTCCGGCACGCTCAAGGCGCTGCAGCTGGAGGAGCATTTCCGCGGCGCGTTCCCGGCCGGCTATACGGAGCTCTACACCCCTGAGGAATCGCTCGAGGACGTCGACGAGATCGAGAAGCTCGAGAAGCTCGGGGAGGGCGACATCGCCATTGCGGTGTGGCGCGATCCGGATGACGGGCCGACGACCTGCCGGGTCAAGCTCTACCGGATCAGCCAGCCGATCCCGCTGTCGGCGCGGCTGCCGGTGCTCGAGGCGATGGGCCTCAAGGCGATCGAGGAGCACAGCTTCACGCTGAACCCGGTTATCGGCGACAAGCGTCGGCAAGTGTTCGTCCATGACGTCGCGATGCAGGCGGCGACACCTGAGCTCCTGGCCGATCCTACCGTGGCAACCCGGCTCGAAAATGCGTTCCTGGCGGTGTGGCGCGGGATTGCAGAGAACGATGCCTATAACGGCCTGATCCTGTCGGCCGGCCTCGATTGGCGGCAGATCGTGGTGCTCCGGGCGTGCGGCAAATATCTGCGGCAGGCCGGCATCCAGTTCTCCAATGCCTATATCATGCAGACGATCCTCAAGCATTCGGCGATCGCGCGCGATCTCGTGGCGCTGTTCGAGCGCCGCTTCGATCCGAAGAACGGCCTGACGCTGGAGGAACGCCAGGCGCGGGGCATTCAGAAGGCAGCGGAGATCGAGGAGCAGCTGGAAGCGGTTCCGAGCCTCGATGAGGACCGGATCCTGCGCCGCTTCCTCAATCTCATCCGGGCGCTCCTGCGCACCACCTACTATCAGCCGGCGCCGGGGGACGAGCGCTATCCGACGGTGTCGTTCAAGATCGAAAGCCGGTCGCTCGACGAGCTGCCGGAGCCGCGGCCGTTCGCCGAGATCTTCGTCTATTCGCCGCGGGTCGAGGGCGTGCATCTGAGAGCCGGGCCGATCGCCCGCGGCGGCCTGCGCTGGTCGGACCGGCCGGAGGATTTCCGCACCGAGGTGCTGGGTCTCGAGAAGGCGCAGAACGTCAAGAACGCGGTGATCGTGCCGGTCGGCGCCAAGGGCGGCTTCGTGCCGAAGCGCCTGCCGGTCGGCGGCAGCCGCGACGAGGTGATGGCGGAAGGCACCAGCGCCTACAAGCTGTTCGTGTCGAGCATGCTCGACCTCACCGACAATATCGTCGACGGCAAGACGGAGCCGCCGCCCGACGTGGTGCGGTTCGACAATGACGATCCCTATCTGGTGGTGGCGGCGGACAAGGGCACGGCGACCTTCTCGGACATCGCCAATGCGATCGCGGCGGCGCATCATTTCTGGCTCGACGACGCCTTCGCGTCGGGCGGCTCGGCGGGCTACGACCACAAGGGCATGGGAATCACCGCACGCGGCGCCTGGGAAGCTGTGAAGCGGCACTTCCGGGAAATGGACGTTGATATCGAGACGACGCCGTTCACCGTGGCGGGCGTCGGCGACATGTCGGGCGATGTGTTCGGCAACGGCTTGCTGCTGTCGCGGCAGATCCGCCTCGTCGCGGCCTTCGACCACCGCGACATATTCATCGATCCCGATCCCGATCCGGCGACGAGCTTCGCGGAGCGGCAGCGGCTGTTCAGCCTGGCGCGCTCGAGCTGGCGCGACTATGACGCGAGCAAGATCAGCCGGGGCGGCGGGGTGTTCGGGCGAAACCTCAAGGCGGTGGCGCTGACACCGGAGATCCGCGCATTGACGGGGCTTGCCCAGGACAGCGTGACCCCGAACGAGCTGATCACCGCCGTGCTCCGGCTCAAGGTCGACCTGATGTGGTTCGGCGGCATCGGCACCTATGTGCGCGGCACGCATGAGAGCAATGCCGATGTCGGCGACCGGGCCAATGATGCGGTGCGGATCCCGGCCAACCAGCTGGCGGCCAAGGTGGTGGGCGAGGGCGCCAATCTGGCGCTGACACAGCGCGGCCGCATCGACTTCGCGCTGCGCGGCGGGCGGATCAACACCGATGCGGTCGACAATTCGGCGGGCGTCAACTCCTCCGACGTCGAGGTCAATATCAAGATCGCGACCGGCGCGGCCGAGGCGGCGGGAAAGCTCGAACGGCCGGCGCGCAATCGGCTCCTGGTCGACATGACCGACGAGGTGGCGCGGGCGGTGCTGCGCAACAATTATCTGCAGACGCTGTGCCTGAGCATGGCCGAGCTCCGCGGCGTCGAGGAGTTCGCCACCAATGCGCGCCTGATCCGGACGCTGGAGCAGGCGCAGCGGCTGGTCCGCCATCTCGAGCAGCTGCCGGACGAGACCGAGCTCGTCGAACGCGAGGCGGCGAAGCGCCCGCTGACCCGGCCCGAGCTTGCCGTGCTCATGGCGCATGCCAAGCTTGCGCTGTTCGACGAGCTCAACGGCTCGCGGGTGCCGGACGATCCCGATCTCGGGCGCGAGCTCATCCGCTATTTCCCGCGCAAGCTGTCGGAAGCCTTCCCGGAGGAGGTGAGGACCCATCGGCTGCGGCGGGAGATCATCGCGACCCAGCTCGCCAACAGCATGATCAATCGCGGCGGGCCGAATTTCGTGTGGCGGCTCAAGGAGGAGACCCGGTTCGGGGTGACCGAGATCGCTCCCGCCTATGCGTTGGCGCGCGACAGCTTCGATTTCGTCGGACTCAACGGGCTGGTCGATGCGCTGGACGACAAGATCGGCGGCCGGCCGCAGCTCGATCTCTATATCGAGCTGCAGAACCTGCTCCGGCGCGCCACCATCTGGTTCCTGCGCAATGTCACGGTGAGCACCGGGCTCGCCGAGCTCGTCGCGCAATATTCGGCGGGCATCGCCGAGCTGTCGCAGATCCTCGGGGCGGTGCTGCCGCCGAGCGCGCTGCAGAGAATGGCGGATCGCAAACAAGCGCTGGTCGATCAAGGGATTCCGACCGAGGTAGCGGAACGGTTTGCGGGGCTGCGCTATCTGCAGCGCGGGCCCGACATCGTGCAGGTCGCAGCCCGCGACAAGCAGAGCATCGAGACGGTGGCGCGGCTGTTCTTCGAGGTCGGCAGCGCCCTCGCCATCGATCGGCTGGTCGGCCAGGCGATGCAGATTCCGCCGTCGCGGTTCCATGAGCGGATGGCGATCAACCGGACGGTCGACGGCATCCTGCAGACCCATCGGGCGATCGTGGCGCGGGCGCTGCGCGGCGACGGGGGAAAGCCGCAAGGGTGGTCGGCCTGGAGCGCCGAGCGCGCCGAGCTGCTGCAACGCACACGCCGGGAGATCGACGAGCTCCTGAAGAAGCGCCCGTTCGACCTGTCGCGCCTGACGCTCTGCGCCAACCAGCTCGGCGAGCTGGCGAAGGAGTAGGCAGCAGGCAGCAGGCAGCAGGCAGCAGGCAGCAGGCAGCAGGCAGTAGGCAGTAGGCAGTAGGGAAGGGCACCGCTCACTGCCTACTGCCTATTTGCCTACTGCCTCGCCCTTGAGATGCCCGTCGATTTGGGCCAGTGTTTGCCGCATGCGAGAACAGCGTGATGTCGTCGTGGTGGGCGGGGCCGTGGTCGGCTCGGCCGTCGCCTATGCGTTGAAAAAGGCCGGATTTTCCGGCAGCGTCCTGGTGATCGAGCGCGATCCGACCTATGCGCGCGCCAGCACGACGCTGTCATGCGGCGGCATCCGCCAGCAGTTCTCCACGGAGGAGAACATCCTGCTGTCGCAATATGGCCTGCGGCTCATTCGTGACCTGCAAAAGGAGCATGGGTCCGATGCCGGCATCGGTTTTCGCGAGCAGGGCTATCTCATCCTGGCAAGCGAGGAGGGCGCCGAGACCCTGAGCGCCAATGTGGCGATCCAGCAGCGGCTCGGCGCCGACATCGCGCTGCTCGACCGCGGCGCGCTCAAGGCGCAGTTCCCGTGGATCTCGGTGGAGGGACTGACCTGCGGCGGATTCGGGCGGAGCGGCGAGGGATGGTTCGATCCGTGGGCGTGGATGAACCGGATGCGTGCCGGATCGCGCTCGCTTGGTGCCGAATGGCTGACCGGCGAGGTCACCGCGGTTCGGCATGACGACAGCAGGGTCAGCGGGGTGGTTCTCGCCGATGGCCGCACGATCGACTGCGGGGTGCTGGTGAATGCGGCCGGGCCATCCGCCGGCAAGATCGCCGGCATGGCCGGCATCGCGCTGCCGGTCGGGCCGCGCAAGCGCTATGTCTACGTGTTCGACTGCCGCGATGCCTCGGAGGCGCTGCACCGGGCACCGCTGACCATCGATGCGAGCGGGCTCTATGTGCGGCCCGAGGGCCGGCATTTCATCACCGGCCTGTCGCCGGAGGAAACGGACGAGCCGGCGCAGCTCGATTTCGAAGTCGATCATCAATGGTTCGACCAGGAGATCTGGCCGCGGCTGGCGATGCGCGTTCCAACCTTCGAAGCCATCAAGGTCACCAATTCCTGGGTCGGCCATTACGATTATAACGACCTCGACCAGAATGCGATCGTCGGACCGCATCCGCGCTTGAGCAATTTCTATTTCGCCAACGGCTTCTCGGGTCACGGGCTGCAGCAGGCGCCGGCGGTCGGGCAGGTGGTCGCGGAGCACATCATGCATGGCGCGTACCGCACCGTCGACGTCACGCGCTTCGGCTATCAGCGAATCGCCGCCGGGGCGCCGCTTGCCGAGCTCAATGTCATCTGACGCGCATGCCGCCGCAGGCGATGGGCCGGGTCATGGCACAGTACTCGTCGTCTCGTCAGCCGTGGCCTATGGCAATGTGGGGATCCGGGCGACCGCAGCAGGGCTTCGGGCGTTTGGCCAGCGGACGATCGAGCTGCCCACCGTCGTGCTGTCGAACCATCCCGGCATGGGGCCGCCGGCCGGCATCCGGCTCGATGCGGCAGCGCTCGGCGCGATGATCGATGCGCTGGAGCGGCTCGGCCAGCTCGACCACGCCCGGGCGGTGATGACGGGCTATTTCGCCGCGCCCGACCAGGTCGATGCGGTCGCCGAGCGGATCGCCAGGCTGAAGAGCCGGCGGCCGGACCTGGTGATCCTGGTCGATCCGGTGATCGGCGACGAGGAGGACGGCCTCTATGTCGACGAGCGCGCGGCGGCCGCCATCCGCGAGCGGCTGGTGCCGATCGCCGGCATCGCGACGCCGAATGTGTTCGAGCTCGGCTGGCTGTCGCGCCGTCCGGCCGGAAGCGAGGTCGAGGTGGTGGCGACGGCGCGACAGCTGGCGGTGCCGGAGGTGCTAGTGAGTTCGGTCAGGGCGGGCGACCATCAGCTGCAGACACTGGCGATCACACGCGACAGCGTGGCACGGTCGGCGAGCCCGCTGCTTGCGGAAGTGCCGCATGGCACTGGCGACCTGCTGGCGGGTCTGTATCTGGGCTGCCGGTTGGCGGGCGCCGACACCGGCACCAGCCTCGGCGAGGCCACCACCATGCTCCAGAGGGCGATCGCCAAGAGTGTCGGCCGGGACGTTCTCGACCTCGAGGCCACAGCATGCTGAACCGTCAGGAAATTGCATCG
>JBEVJH010000236.1:0-5197 GCA_040510355.1 Aestuariivirgaceae bacterium | reverse complement strand
GGCTATCATTTCCCGTTCCCGGGCGCGGGCACCATCGCCAAGGACGGCACCGGCTACGCGCTGACTGTCATGAAGGCGTGAGGCCGGCGCGGTAGCTTCGCGGCCCGCCATCGAGAGGACATCGCCATGCGAGCCTTTGCGTTTTCCGTTGCGTTTGCGACGCTGCTTGCTGCCGGGGGCGTGCTCGCCCCCGCGCGGGCCATGGACACCATCCCGGCCGCGACCGCGCCCGACCTGACCTCGGTGCGCGCCAAGATCAAGGCCAAGGACTTCAAGGGCGCGCTGGCCGAGCTCACCCCGATGCTGGCGACGCATCAGGACGCCGACGTCTACAACCTGATGGGTTTCAGCTTGCGCAAGACCGGCGACTACAAGCAGGCCTACACGTTCTACCGCAAGGCGCTCGAGTTCGATCCCGCCCACAAGGGCGCGCTCGAATATCTGGGCGAGCTTTATGTCGAGACCGGCCAGATCGACAAGGCGAAGGAGAACGTCGCGCTCTTGAAGATGCTCTGCCCGAGCGGCTGCGAGGAGCTTGAGGACCTCGAAGAGGCGATCGCCAAAGCCGCGCCGAAGGTGAATTGAGCCTGATCAACGACATGCTGTCGTCGTCTAGCGGACCAGGACTCCGGGCCCTCAACCCGGCAATCGCGGGTTCGAATCCCGTCGGCAGCACCAGTACCAGGGATCAGGCATCAGTCGGCAGGGATCAGCAATGACGTGCGTCCTTCTGATCCCTGACCACTGATCCCTGATTTTTGATCCACTCATAGCTCAGCGGACGAGAGCGCCGGCGTGCGAAGCCGGAGGCGGCAGGTTCGAGTCCTGCTGGGTGGTCCACTATCCGGACCGCACGTCGGCGTCGAAGATGTCGTCATCCGAAATCCAGGTGTCGCGGTCCTTGATCACCGCCTGCACCGGCAGCGTCGCGGTGAGCGGGACGGCTCCCGGCACACGCTTGACCGCGGTGCCGATCGCCATGAACTCGATCAGGCCGCCGATCTCGTGGATATGGATCTTGATGCCGACCACGTCGTCGGCGCCGATGGCGCGCGCCTCCTGCCGGACGAGCTGGATGGCGTGCTCGCGGGCGTCGTAGATGAGCGACGTCAGATCGCTGATCTCGCCGCGCATGAAGCTCTTGAACATCGCCTTGAAGCCGCCGATGAGTCCGAGCGAATAGACCGCGGTGCCGAGCACGAGCTTGAGCGGTATCAGGCCGAGCGCGGCCAGATTCCACATTTCCTCGCAGGTGAGGTCGCTGGTCACCGGCTCGGCGTCGGCGCCGCGCGGCAGCGCCGGATGATGCGCGGCGGTGCCGAGCATCAGCATCTCGTGCGTGCCGCGGAACGGGGTGATGCGGGTCTCGATGCCGACCACCGCGTTGGCGCCGACCGCGCGCGCCTCGGCGGCGATGCGGTCCAAGGCGAGGTGGCGGGTGGCGTTGAAAATGTCGCTATATTCCTTGATCTCGCCGCGGCCGAAGCTCTTGATCGCGCCGAGGATGCCGCCGGCGATCCCGACCGAATAGGCGATGTTGCCGAACACGAATTGCTTCGGCGTGTAGCCGGCATCGAGCAGGCAGAACAGATCCTGCCCGTTGCTGCTGGTCGAGAACGGGCCGAGCTGCGGTCCGTCGGCGCCGCGCGTGACGCAGGAGCCCACCGACAGGAACTCGATGTTGCCCTGCATGCTGCGCAGCTCGCTGGTGACGCTGGTGATGGCGAGCGCGTCGTGCTGCTGCGCTTCGTGCGCCATGCGCCGATAGGACTCCACGCGGCCCAGGCCGATCGCCTCGGTGACCTCGGTGACCTCGCCGCCGAACAGGCTTTGCAGCCCGGCGCCGATGCCGCCGATGAATCCGATCGATTGCACGCTGTTGCCGATCACGATCTCGCCGGGGCTGAACCCCTTGAGCCCGAGGCAATAGATCTCGTTGCCCGAGAGTCCGGTCATGATCGCCATGGACATCTCCGTTCGGGGAGGAAGCTGCGCCTCAAGACGGCACGCGCAACGATTCGCGAATGCAAGTTACCGGCAAATCGAAAACCCAAACAGGGTGTAGGGGAGCCTGGCCGTCCCTGCCTGCCTTGGAAGCAGGAGACCGGTGGTTCAAATCCACCCGCCCTGACCAGAATGGCGAGTGGCGAATGGCGTGGCCCTATTCGCTACTTCGCTACTCGCTATTCGCATCATCCAACCACACATATGCTGCATCGGAGCCCGCAATGACCGAAGTGAAGATTTTCGGCGAGCATGACGAGCGCACCAAGGAGCAGATGGTGCGCTGCATGCAGTACGGCAGCGTGGTCGGCGGCGTGCTCTGTGCCGACGGACATCTCGGCTATGCGCAGCCGGTCGGCGGCGTGATCGCCTACGAGGAGCACATCTCGGTCAGCGGGGTCGGCTTCGACATCGCCTGCGGCAACATGGCGGTGAAGCTCGACGTGCCGAAGAAGGCGATCGCCGACCGCATCGGGCCGATCGTCAACGAGATCGCCGCCAATGTCAGCTTCGGGCTCGGCCGCAGCAATGCCGAGAAGGTCGAGCACGAGCTGTTCGACAGCCCGCTGTGGCAGGACGCGCAGGCGATCGGCCATCTCAAGGGCATGGCGCGCGACCAGCTCGGCACCGTCGGCTCCGGCAACCACTATGTCGACCTGTTCGAGGACGAGGAAGGCCTCGTCTGGATCGGCGTGCATTTCGGTTCGCGCGGGCTCGGCCACAAGACCGCCACCGCCTTCATCAAGGCGGCGGGCGGCAAGGACGGCATCGACGTGGCGCCGACCGTGCTGCACCAGGACTCCGACCTTGGCCGGCAATATCTCGCCGGCATGACGCTCGCCGGCCAGTATGCCTATGCGGGCCGCGAGTGGGTGGTGGAGAAGGTGCGCTCGATCGTCGGCGGCGAGGTGCTCGACAGCGTCCACAATCACCACAACTACGCCTGGCGCGAGCGCCACGGCGAGCGCGAGCTGTGGGTGGTGCGCAAGGGCGCGACGCCGGCATTCCCGGGCCAGCGCGGCTTCGTCGGCGGCTCGATGGGCGACGACGCCGTCATCCTGGCGGGCGTCGAGAGCGACACGGCGGCGGCGAGCTTCTATTCGACCGTGCACGGCGCGGGCCGCGTGATGTCGCGCACCGAGGCGCGCGGCCGCTACGTCAAGGATCCGCAGACCGGCAAGAAGCTGCGCCAGCCGGGCCGGGTGCGCCACGACGAGATGCAGGCCTGGCTGCGCGACAAGGGCGTGCATCTCCTCGGCGGCGACCTCGACGAGGCCCCGCAGGCCTATCGCCGGCTGCCCGACGTGCTCGCGCACCACGCCGGCACGGTCAGGATCGAGCACACGCTGCGGCCGTTCGCGGTGGTGATGGCCGGCGCCGACGTGTTCGATCCGTTCAAGGACTGAGCGAATAGCGAATGGCGAATAGGTTTGGCGGGTGGCGAGGGACCCTATTCGCTACTCGTTATTCGCCATTCGCTTCACTCCAGGATCGTCTAACGGCAGGATGCGACGCTCTGAACGTCGCGATGTAGGTTCGAGTCCTACTCCTGGATCCAATATCGTTGCGGTGACCGGAGAGGTGACGGCCGCGCCTGCAAAGCGCGTCAATGCGGGTTCGAGTCCCGCCCGCAACTCCAACACGCTCTCGTAGCTCAGCTGGAAGAGCGCCGGACTTCTAATCCGGGACCGCGCGGGTTCGAGTCCTGCCGAGAGCGCCAATATCAGGCATCAGGGATCGGTTGTCAGGAATCAGAAAAGCAGCGCGGGTCTGATGCCTGATCCCTGAGGAGGGTTGGCCGAGCGGCAAGGCACCGCACTGCTAACGCGGCGAGACCTTCGGGTCGGGCAGGTTCGACTCCTGCACCCTCCGCCAAAATTCGAACGACGACGGAGATCGAAAAAAATCGGTTCTCTTTGTCCTCCGTGCCTCGATGCGGGCGTAGCTCAACGGCAGAGCCGCTGGCTTCCACCCAGAAGACGCGGGTTCGACTCCCGCTGCCCGCTCCACCGATCCGACCTTCGTCTAGCGGCCAGGACGCTCGCCTTTCAAGCGGGATGGCAGGGGTTCGAATCCCCTAGGTCGGACCAAATTGCTTCGCCGTCTAACGGCAGGCTGCCGCACTTTGCACGCGGCGACCGCGGTTCGAATCCATGGGAGCCGAAGCCATTTATTCCCATTCGCTCCCGGAAGGCCCCCCGGCGCCCGGTTTTGCGGCCCGCAGGCAATCGACCCTTTCGTGATGGCCATCACATCGGCCGGGGCAGGGGTGGGGCATGGTGCGCTCACGACGCCGGGGATGCTCCGGCCCACCAGAAGGGGAGTTCGGTCATGATGACGATGGTGACATTGAGCCTGTTCGCGGTCGCGCTCGCATTCCCCGGCTTGATCACGGCGGTGATGAGCCGCTCGGCCAACGCGTAGAGCATGCTCCGGCAATAGCGCTGGAGCGGAATGACGGTTCGAACAACGTCATCCGGCTCCAGTAGGACACACAACAAACGATCGCTCGATGGGTCCCCCGACCCCCCGTCCTCCCGTCGAGCGTTTCGAGAGCCCCGGGTGCGCCCCCACACCCCCGGGGCTCTTTCCTTTCCTTCGCGATCGGAGTGCGCGGGCATAGCCCTTCGGCAGAGCCGCCGCCGTCCCGCGAAGACGATTTCCTCCCCCTTCGTCTAACGGCAGGATGCCGCACTTTGAATGCGGCGATCGTGGTTCGAATCCATGAGGGGGAACGCCGGTGTAGCTCAGCGGAAGAGCGGCGCTCTCATACGGCGAAGGTCGGTTGTTCAAATCAGCCCACCGGCACCAATCCCTGCGGTAGTTCAGTGGCCAGAACGCCTGAATGTGAATCAGGAGGTCGGCGGTTCGACTCCGTCCCCAGGGACCATTTCTGCGCGGTCCATCCCGGGCCCGGGCAGCGAGGGCACCGCCAATCCATGCCACGGACCGTGAGCATGGATTGCGGGCTCGCCTCCCGGCGCCCCGGAATGACGGACCTTTCCGAGGGGGTGTAGCTCAGCGGAAGAGCGGCGGTCTCCAAAACCGCGTCAGCGCGGGTCGATCCCTGCCTCCCCCGCCAATCCCTGGACGTTCACGTATTTTCCCGCCCGCGGGCGCCCAGATGACCGCCAAATCGGCGATCGGGCGCTCGAACCTTTTGCCTTTACCAAACGACTAATCCCTTGAGCCC
>JBEVJH010000235.1:0-27821 GCA_040510355.1 Aestuariivirgaceae bacterium | reverse complement strand
ATCAACGTGGCGCTCGCCTGCGGCTTCTCCTCGCCGTCGCATTTCTCCAAATGCTACCGCGCCTTCTACGGCCGAACCCCCTACCGCGAACGGGGAATCCCGGCGCTGGAGAGCGGGGCGGCAGCGTAGGAGCGAATAGCGAATAGCGAATAGAAAGAAGGGCGATACCGGAGGGGCCGAGCTCGGCCCAACTATTCGCTATTCGCTATTCGCCATTCGCTAACTACCTATTCCCCCAAATACCGAAACAGCACCTCCCTCCACCACTCGCTCTTGATCTCATCGAGCACCGCGATGTCGAATGGCTTCCTGAGCGGGCTGCCGGGCTGGAACGCTGCCGCATAATATTGCGGGTCGAAGTCCATCTCGAGCACCTCGACCGTGCCGGAGAAGCGCTGCAGCACCGTCCAGGCGAGCAGTGGCTTGTCGTACACGAAGGCGTCGATGCTGCCGCTCTGCAGCGCCTGCAGCCCTGCCTCGGCATTGCCGAAGCCGCGATAATGGATGCGGTTGGCGAGGAGATAGTCCGTGGTCGCCGAGCCGGCGACAGCGCCGACCCTGACCCGCCCCAGATCGTCGACCTCGCGCACCATCCCTTGGAGCTTGCGCGCCGTCAGCGCCGTGGTGACTCCCGCCGTGAACACCGCGACGGTGATGATCGAGGCCACCATCCACACCATCGCGACGATGCGCCCGGCCATCGTCTTCGGGCCGCGGAAGCCGGTGCTCGCCTGGGTCATCGCTTCCGCCGACCACCACATGCTGGAGCCGATGCCCTTGAGCGTGCCGCCGCCGAAATCGTCATTGTGGCGGCGCTCGAAGAACCAGATCAGCAGCGCCACCACGATGGCGATGCCGAGCAGCGCCAGCACCGCCTGGAGGAAGCTGAAGGAGATGAGCGTCCAGCCGACCTGGCTCCACATCGGCGGACCGCCGCGCGCCACCGCGATGCCGAGACCCGTCACATAATAGGGCTGCGAGAAATCGAGCATGCTCTCGCGGCTCGCCGTCACGGTGATCGCCGCGATCGACGCATCGAAGCTCTTGGCCGCCGTCCTGTCGATCAGGCCCTGCACCGTCGGCTCCTCGACGATGCGGTATTTGAGCTTGAGGCGCTCGGCGATGTGGCTCCACAGCTCGATGCTGATGCCGCTCCATTTGCCGTCCTTGTCCTTCATGGCGAAGGGCGGCGCCAGCTTCGTCCCGATGATCAGCTCACGGTTTTGTGCGTCCGCCGGCACCGCCTGCGCCGGCACCGCCTGCGCTGAAGCCGCGCGCCCGGCCGGCATCAGCAGGAAGACAGCGGCAATGAGCAGCAGAACGGTTCGGATCAGCCGGCCGCCCGGCTCGCCTCCGTGACGGCTTCCTCCGTGAACGGATCGCCGTGGCTCGCCTCGCCGGCGCGGTGCAGCGCGTGGACCTCGACCCGCCCCATCCGGCCCTTGAGGGCCGCCCGGCCCTTTGCGGTCACGACGAGCCGGCCGCGCACCCGCTGGGCGACCTCGCCGCTCACCAGGATCTGCGTGCCGTGCTCCTTGTTGAGCGCCTCGAGCCGCGCCGCGACGTTCACCGCATCGCCGATCGCCGTATATTCCAGCCGGTCGGCCGAGCCGACATTGCCGATCACCGCCCGTCCCGAATGAATCCCGATGCGGGCCTTGAGCGGCGGCAGGCCGCTCTGTCGTCTGAGCGCATTGGCTTCGGCAAGCCGCGTCTGGATGTTCAAGGCGCATTGGCACGCACGTATCGCATGGTCGGGGGTGAGCACCGGCGCGTTCCAGATCGCCATGATGCCGTCTCCGATGAATTTGTCAACGCAGCCGCCGCCCGCCACGATCTCCTGCGAGGCGAGCGAGAAGAAGGCGGAGAGGTGCCGGGTGACCTCGTCGGGCGTCGCGTCCTCGGCGAAGCTGGTGAAGCCGTCGAGGTCGAGGAACATGATCGTGAGGTCGCGCTCCTCGCCGCCGAGGCTCGGCTCGACGCCGGAGGCGAGCACCTGGCGCACCAGCTCCTTCGGCACATAGAGGCCGAAGGTCTGCAGCCCCGCCTTGGCGGCCCGCATGGCGTCGGCGAGCCGCTGCACCTCGCGGATCCGCGAGCGGGTGGTCAGCGGCTCGTCGAGATTGAAGCTCCTGAGCTTCTTGGCCTCGAGCGACAGCTCGTTGAGCGGCCGCGCGACGAGCTGCGCCACGAAATAGATGACCGGGAAGCTCATCAGCGCGATCAGCGCCGACACCAGCCACGCATTGCGGCTATGGCGCGTCACCTCGCTCATCAGCTCGTCGACCGGCGCGCCCATCACCACATGGAGCTGCTGGGTCGACACGTCGACCGGCCTGGTGGAGATCACATAGCGCCCGTTGCTGTTGGCGATCGCCGGCCCGAAGCGCACGCCGGTCGCGGCCTCGCGCTGCACCGCGTTGAACACCACCCCGAGGATCTTGTCGCCATCCTGCCGGATGGTCGGGCCAATGCGCTTTCCGTCCGACAACGGAGCATCGTCGAAGGCGGATGCGTCCATGCCCGAGAAGGCGACCAGCCCGCCGCGGGCGTCGACCAGCACCACCCTGGTGCTGGGCGAGATCTTCTGCCGGTCGAGCATCTCGCCGAGCCTGGTCAGGGTGACGTCGGCGCCGACCACCACGCCCTCCGCATTGGTCGCCGCCATCGACATGGTGAGGCCGACCTCGCGGGTGGTGGCGAACACATAGGACGAGGTCCAGGTGACGCCGCTCGTCTCTTCGGCCTTGCGGTACCACGGCCTGAGCCGCGGATCGTAATTGGCGGCGGCTGCCGGACTTGCGCCGACCGGCTTGCCATCGCCATCGTAGAACGACCACAGCGACTGCCGCGACCCGTCCGGGTCGGCGCCGATCAGCCGGATCGCATAGGCCGCATTGTCGGGCGCGCCGAGGGTGCGCGCCCAGGCATCGTTGCGCTCCGGCGACACCACATGGAAGAACGCGCCGCTCGGATAGCCCACATAGAGGCCGTCGAGGTCCTGCAAATCGTCGAAATAGCCGAGCAGCATCCGGTGGTCGGCAATCAGCGCCGCCGGATCGCCGATCCGCCGGTCGGCGGCGACCGCCTGCACCGCAAGCTCGATCCGCTCGAACTTCGCCTGGGTCTCGCCGGCCAGAAGATCGAGCCGCGCATTGGCAAGATTGCGCGCCGCATCGAGCACCAGCGCCCGGCTCGACAGCGTCGAGAAGCCGATCAGCACCGAGGCGAGCACCGCGAACAGCACGGCAAACGCCACCGTGACGTGAATCGTCAGAGATCTCGGTTTTCCGAGGACCGTCATCCGCTCTTTCCCCAGGGGGAATGAGCGCCGGCAAATGGCCGAGATTGTGGCAAGAAGCGAATAGCGAATAGCGAATAGCGAATAGTGAGTAGCGAATAGCAAGCGTCTGCGCCTCACGGTAGCAACTATTCGCTATTCGCTATTCGCTATTCGCCAACTAAACCGCCGGCAGCTGCAGCGTCGCCAGCATGCCGCCGAGCTGCGAGCGGTCGAGGCTGACCGATCCGCCATACATCATCGCCGTCTCGTTGACGATGTTGAGCCCGAGCCCCGAGCCGGGCTTGGTCTCGTCGAGCCGCTGGCCGCGCTTCAGCGCATCGGCGCGTTTCTCCGCCGGCAGCCCCGGCCCGTCGTCGCCGACCTTCACCTTGAGCCAGTGCCGTCCCTGGTCGTCGCCGCGCACCGCGGTCACCTCGACGGCGATCCGCTGGCGCGCCCATTTGAAGGCATTGTCGAGCAGATTGCCGAGCATCTCCTCGAGATCCTGCCGCTCGCCGCGGAACTTGATCCCGGGCGGGCATGCCACCTCGCAATCCATGCCGCGCTCGAGATGGATCCGCTTGAGCGTCCGCGCCAGCGCCTCGACGACATCCTTGACCTCGGTGGCCGCCCCGAGCGACGACGCCCTGGCCGCCCGCCGCGCCCGGTCGAGATACATGCTCACCTGTTCGCTCATGATCGTTGCCTGCTCGCCCACCTTGTGACCGAGCTCGCCGCCATGGATGCGCGCCTCGTTGCTCAGTACGCTGAGCGGCGTCTTCAGCGCATGCGCCAGGTTGCCGACCTGGGTGCGCGCCCGCTCGACGATCTCGGTGTTCGACTGGAGCAAGAGGTTGAGCTCGTTCGACACCGGCTCGATCTCCACCGGATAGCGCCCCGCCAGCCGCTCCTGGGTGCCGCTGCGGATCGCCGCGAGCTCGTCCTGCAGCCGCCTCAAAGGGCGCAACCCGAAGCGCACCTGCACCAGGATCGCCGCGAGCAGCCCCAGCCCGAGCACCGCCAGCACCGCCCACAGCGTCTGCGTGAAGGCGGCGATCTCGCGCTTCAGCTCGTCGAAATTGCCGGCCACCAGAAAGGAGAATTGCTGCTTGCCGCCGAACAGCGTGAAGCGCTGCTCGATGCCGCGCAGCTGCGTTCCGCTCTGGTCGATCAGATAGAAGCGGGCGAGCCCGGAATCGTCGCGCCCCCGGCTCTGCAGCTCGGCCGTCCGCAGCCGGTTGTCGAGCAGCGACTCCGAGACGAGCTCATGGTCCGGCCGCCCGTCCAGCGCCGACACCTGCCAGTACCAGCCCGACAGCGGCAGCTTGAAGCGCGTGTCGGCGATCGCCCCGAGCACCACCGGCGCGCCGTCCTCGTTGACCTCGACATTGGCGAGCAGGCCGTCGAGCACCGCCTGCAGCCGCGCGTCGAAATTGCGTTCGATGGTGACCTGGAAGAGATAGGAGAGGAGCAGTCCCGCCGATACCAGAAGCACCAGGCTCACGATCGCTGCCGAGACCGTGAGCCGGAACGCCAGCGAGCTAGGACGCATCATCCGGCTCGGTGATGCAGTAACCGAGCCCTCGGATGGTGCGCAGCACGTCGACGCCGAGCTTCTTGCGCAGCCGCCCGATGAACACCTCGATGGTGTTGGAGTCGCGATCGAAATCCTGGTCGTAGAGATGCTCGACGAGCTCGGTGCGCGACACCACCCGCCCCTTGTGATGCATCAGATAGGCGAGCAGCCGGAACTCGAGCGAGGTCAGCCTGATCGCCTGCCCGTCGACCGACACCCGCGCCGCCTTGGTGTCGAGCCGCAACGGCCCGCAGGCGATCTCGCTCGACGCATGGCCGGCGCTGCGCCGGAGCAGCGCCCTGACCCGCGCCAGCACCTCCTCCATGTGGAACGGCTTCGACACGTAATCGTCCGCCCCCGCATCGAATCCCGCCACCTTGTCGCTCCACCGGTCGCGCGCGGTGAGGATCAGCACCGGCATCTTGCGGCCCTCGCGCCGCCACGATTCGAGGATCGACACGCCGTCCATCACCGGCAGGCCGAGATCGAGGATCACCGCATCATAGGGCTCGGTCTCGCCCAGATAGTGGCCCTCCTCGCCGTCGCTGGCGGTGTCGACCGCATAGCCGGCATCGGTCAGCGCCGTGACGAGCTGACGGTTGAGATCAGGATCATCCTCTACAACGAGCAGTCGCATGGGCTCCGGTCACTTGCGTTGCATAAGGGCCGGGCCGGAAAGCCCTGCCTCACTCCTTGATGATGCGGCCGCTCCTGCCGTCGATGACGAGCAGCCGCACCGTGCTGCCGCTCTTCAGCCGGACCGCATAGTTCTGCGTGTCGGGCTGCAGCGTCACGCGCAGCACGGTTGCGCCGGGAGCATACTCCTTCACGATCCGGTAGACCACAGACGGCTGAATGAGCTTGCCGTCGCCGGATTCCTGGGCGGCCGCAGGAGCGGCAGCCGGGCAGAAGGCAAGCATTGACGCGACGGCCAGGGCCGCTATCGTCCGCACTCGTCGCATCGGTCTCACATTTGCATCCGCAAGTGGTGAGTGTACTGCCACCGTGATTGTGAACGAAGGATGAATGGGTGGTGGTAGGCAGTAGGCATTGGGCAGTAGGTCGTGCCCGGCACCCTTCCCTACTGCCTACTGCCTACCTGCCCCACTTCCTTCACTTCCGCCCGAACAGCCTCTCCAGGTCCCCGAGCTTCAGCTCGACGAAGGTCGGCCGCCCGTGATTGCATTGGCCGCTGTTCGGCGTGCTCTCCATCTGGCGCAGCAATGCGTCCATCTCGGCGAGAGCGAGCCGCCGCCCGGCCCGCACCGAGCCGTGGCAGGCGACGGTGGCGAGGATGCGGTCGAGCCGCTCGGCGAGCGCGCGGCCCTGCTCGCCGGCCATGCTGTCGCTGGCGAGGTCCCTGACCAGCTCGGCAATGCCGCAGCCGGCCAGCATCGCCGGAACCTCGCGCACCAGAACGGCGCCGGGCCCGAAGCGCTCGAGCGCCAGCCCGGCCTCGGCCAGCACCTCGGCATCGCCCGCCAGGCACGCGGCGGCAACCGGATCGAGGTCGACCACCTCGGGCACCAGCAGCGGCTGGCGGACGATGCCGCGGCGAGCGCGCTCCGCCTTCAGCCGCTCGAGCGTCAGCCGCTCATGCGCCGCATGCGCATCGACGATCACCATGCCGTCGCGGGTCTGGGCGAGAATGTAGGTGTCGTGCAGCTGCGCCCGGGCAGCGCCGAGCGGCCGGTCGAGGGAGCCCTCTTCGGCCGGCGCCGAAGGCGCCGCATGATCGGCCGCCGGCTCGCCGAAGCCGATAAACGGCTCCGGCTCCTCGGCAAGGCCCGGAAGCGGCGCCGATGCGAGCAGCGCCACGCCGCGCCGCGCCTCGCCCGCCGCCAGCGCCATCGGCCGCATCGCGCCGAGCGTGCCCATGGCGAGCTGCGCCGTGCTGCGCGGCCCGGCGACGGCGATCGCCTGCCTGATCGAGCCGATGATCAGTGAACGGACGAGTGCGCCGTCGCGGAAGCGCACCTCGGCCTTGGCCGGATGCACATTGACGTCGACCATCTCCGGCGGGCAGTTGACGAACAGGACGGCCGCCGGGTAGCGGCCGCGCATCATGAGATCGGCATAGGCCGCCCGCGCCGCCCCCGCCATCAGCCGGTCGCGCACCGGTCGGCCATTGACGAACAGATAGAGATGCGACGCCTGCGGCCGATGATAGGTCGGCAGGCCGGCATGGCCGGTGAGCCGCACGCCCTCGCGCTCCTCGTCCAACGGCACCGCGCTCGCCATGAACTCGCGGCCCATGATGTCGGCAATCCGCTGCTCGATCGGCGCGCGCGCCAGATCGACGAGCTGGCCGCCCGCGGCCGTGAAGGTGAAACCCACGTCGGGATGCGCCATGGCGAGGCGCCGCACCACATCGGCGCCCTCCGCCGTCTCGCTGCGTTCGGCCTTGAGGAACTTGAGTCGCGCCGGCACCGCATGGAACAGGTCGCGCACCTCGACCTCGCTGCCGCGCCCGCGCGCCGCCGGCCGCACCTGATCCTTGAGCCCGGCTTCGACGCGGATCTCATGGGCCTCGGAATGACCATCGGCCCGTGACACGATCCTCAAGCGTGCCACCGCGCCGATCGACGGCAGCGCCTCGCCGCGGAAGCCGAGGGTGGTGATGCGGATCAGGGCCTCGTCGGCGAGCTTCGAGGTGGCATGGCGCTCGACCGCCAGATCGAGCTCCGCCGCATCCATGCCCGAGCCGTCGTCGCTGACCCGGATCAGCGTCCTGCCGCCGCCATGGAACACCACATCGATGTGCCGCGCGCCGGCGTCGATCGCATTCTCGACGAGCTCCTTGACCACGCTCGCCGGCCGCTCCACCACCTCGCCGGCGGCGATGCGGTTGACGAGCCCCTCCGACAGCCGGCGGATGCGCAATCGAGCCTCCTACATGGCGGCGAGATACTCGCGGGTCAGGACCTTGCCCTGCTCCACCGCCGGCTGATCGAACGGATCGACGCCGGCAATCAACCCCATGACGATCGTCTCGATCATGAAATGCATGAGAAGCGCCCCCATGGCCTTCTCGTCAAGCCTCTCGACATGAATCGCCCGCACGGGACGGCCGTTACGCACAAAAGTTTCGCGCGTGGCCCTGGCCTGGGCCGCGGTGAGATCGCCGACCCCATGGCCGGCCAGATAGGACAGGAGCGGCGACTTGCCGAAGCGGCGCGGGATCTTCGGGCCCTTGCCCGTCGTCGCGATGCTGACGATGGTGAGCAGCTTGTCGTTCGGCCCGTCGAGGAACAGCTGCATCTGGCTGTGCTGATCGACCGGGCCGGCGGCGGCGACCGGCTGGCTCCCCTGCCCCGCCTTGCCGAGGCTCTCGGCCCACAATTGCGCAAACCATGCCGAGAACAGCCGCAGCCTGTCGCTGTAGGGCATGAGGATCACCGCATTGAGCCGGCTCACCCGGTCGGCTGCCAGGATGGCGGCGGCACCGAGCGCCGGCGCGACCTCCGCTGCCTTGGCGCCGGCGAGGATCGGATCGATCACCTGCGCCGCGCCTTGCCTGAGCGCCACCGGGTCGAGCCCCATCAGCATGGCCGGCACGATCCCGACATTGGACAGCACCGAATAGCGTCCGCCGATTCGCGGATCATGGTCGAGCACCCGAAGCCCATGGCGTTCCGCCAGCATGCGGAAGACGTTCTTCTCCGGCGATCCCGGCTCGGTCAACACCACCAGCCGCCGCGCCGGATCGATCCCCGCCTTGGTGAACGCCTCGAGCATGAGCAGCAGCTGCACCACCGTTTCCGGCGTGCCGCCCGACTTCGACACCGCAAGGGCCGAGGTCCGCCCGAGGTCGAGCGTCTTGAGAGCCTCGCCGATCGTCGACGCATCGAGATTGTCGAAGAAATTGTAGCGAACCTCGTTCGCGCCGGTGCCGAACGGCTTGACCCCCGGCACCCGATAGCCGGCGAGCTGCGCCAGCGCCTGCGCCCCGAGGCTCGACCCGCCGGTGCCGAGCACCAGGACGTCGCGCGCGCGCTTGGCAAGCGCCGCAGCGGCCTTGCCGCATTGCTCGAGATCGTCGCGCCGCGCCGGCAGCCTGAGCAGCGGCAGGCTTTCCTCGCGATGCCATCGCCGCAGCGTATCGAGAGCCTTGTCGGCCCGTACCAGCGCCTCGTCGAGCTGGCGCGCCTTGACCCCGCGCTCGCCGATGGTCTCGGCCAGCACGCCGGAGATGTCCTGGCGATAGAGCATTGCGGAACCTCGTAGCGCTGCAGCTGGGCAAGACAGGAGAGAGACCATGTCAAGTCAGTCGGCATTAGGCAATAGGCAGTGAGCCGAGCACTCCTCTGCCTACTGCCGACTGCCCGCCTGCTGCAGCTCAGCTCCTCGGGACCGCCGCGACGTCCTTCGGGCGGCCGACGATGGTGATGATCAGGTCATCGACCCGCAGCAGGCGCTTGGCGACCCGCCGCACATCCTCGATGCTCACCGATTCGACCAGGCTGTTGCGCTTGTTGACATAGTCGATGCCGAGCTCCTGCTCCTGGATCGACAGCAGCTGCGCGGCGATCTTGCGGCTCGAATCGAATCGCAGCGGATAGGAGCCGGTGATGTAGGTCTTGGCCTCGGCGAGCTCTTGCTCGGTCGGACCTTCTGCGGCCATGCGGGCGATCTCGCGCTTGGTCACCTCGATCGTTTCGCCGGCCCGTTCGTTGACGGTCGAGACATTGCCGACGAAGGCCGACGAGCGCTCCATCGGATAGAGGCCGGTCGAGATGCCATAGGTCAGCCCGCGCTTCTCGCGCACCTCCTCCATCAGCCGTGAGCCGAAGCCGCCCTCGCCCAGGATGAAGTTCATCACATAGGCCGCCATGAAGTCCGGGTCCTTGCGCTTGATGCCGGGCAGGCCGAACTGGATGACGCTCTGGGGAATGTCGCGATCGACGATCTTCACCAGCGGCCCGTGCTGGACGGCGGTCTCCTCGATCTTCGGCATCCCGGATTTCTCCGGCAGGTCCCCGAACACCTGGTCGAGCACCACCGCCAGCTCGTCGGCCCCGATGTCGCCGACGACCGCGATCTTCAGACCCTCGCGCGCGAACAGGCGCTTGCTCAGCTGCCTGAGGTCATCCCCTGTCACCGTGTTGACCGCTTCGACGGTGCCCTTGTCGTCACGGGCATAGGGGTGGGCGCCGAAGGCCGCATGCATCCAGACGTCGCCGGCGATCGCCTCCGGATCTTCGGCATCGCCCTTCACCGACAGCAGGATCTGCCGGCGCACCTTCTCGAGCGGCGCCGCATCGAAGCGCGGCTTGGTGAGCGCCAGCCGCAGGAGATCGAAGGCGCCGGCCCGGTTGGCGGTCAGCGTCTGCAGCGAGCCGCTGAAATTGTCGAGGCCGGTATCGAAGGAAAGCTTCATCGCGAGGTCGTCCTCGCGGGTCTGGAAGGTGTTGGAATCGAAATCCCCCGCACCCTCGTCGAGCATGCCGGAGAGGAAGTGGGCGAGACCCGGCTTATCGGTGGGATCGGCCGCCGAGCCGCCCTCGAAGGAGAAGCTCATGGCGATCAGCGGAATGGCATGCTCCTCCACCAGCCAGGCGGTGATCCCGCCCTTGGACTTGACTTCCTGAATGGTGATCGCATGGGCCGAGGATGCGCCGACAGTGGCCGCGCCGACGAGGGTTGCCGCACAGAGCATGAGCACTCGCAAGATGCTGGTGGTTGTCAGGTGAGTGGACAGCATGGACAAACTCCGGGGGAGGCTCAATTGGCGACCTTGGCGTCCGCCCCGCCGGGCGACTTGATCAAGACACCGGTGACCGAACGGTTGAGCTGCAGCACCGCACGCGCCACCCGGTCGACATCTTCCTTGGTCACCTTGCGAACCCGCTCGTCCCACGACAGCACATCCTCGACGGTGCGGCCGGAGGTCAGCGCCGCACCGAACAGGTAGGCCAGCCGGAACTGGCTGTCGAGCGAATAGACGGTATCGGCGAGCAGCCGGTTCCGCGCACGGGCGACCTCATCCTCGGTGGTCCCCTCGCGCGCCAGCCGGTCGAGCTCGCTGTCGAGCGCCGCCTCCGCCGCCTCGTTGGTTCCACCCGGCACCGGCGTCGCGTAGATCACGAAATTTCCCGAATCGAGGTTCTCGCCCGAATAGCTCGCGCCCGCCTGAGCGGCGACCTGGTGGTTGACCACCAGACCGCGATAGAGCCGACTCGTGGAATTCCCGCCCAGCACTTCCGCAAGCACCTCGAGCGCTTCCGCCTCGCCGGGCTTCGCGGTGCGGTAGCTCGGCGCCAGATAGGCACGCTGGACCATCGGCGTTGCCACCTGCGGGTCGGCGAGCGTGACTCGTCGAGATGCCACCGGCTCGGGTTCGCTGGTGCGTATCCTGGCCTGGGGCTGCGCGCTGTTGGGGAGCACGCCGAAATGCTTGTCGGCCAGCGCCTTCACCTCGCTCGGATCGACATCGCCGGCAACGACCAGCACGGCATTGGACGGCGTATAGTGCTGGCGATAGAACCCGATCGCATCGTCGCGATTGAGCTGCGACATCTCCGACATCCAGCCGATCACCGGCTTGCCATAGGGATGCGCCAGATAGAGCGCGGCATCCAGCTGCTCGCCGAGCCGGTTGGCCGGATCATTGTCGGTCCGCTGGCGCCGCTCCTCCTTGATGACCTCGCGCTCCGGCAGCACCGCCGCGTCGGTCAGCTGCAGATTGCGCATGCGGTCGGCCTCGAGCCCCATGACGAGGTCGAGCCGGTCCTTGGAGATCCGCTGGTAATAGGCCGTGAAGTCCTGGCTGGTGAAGGCGTTGTCCTCGCCGCCATGCCGCCGCACGATTCGCGAGAACTCTCCCGCCGGGACCTGTGGGGTGCCCTTGAACATCAGATGCTCGAGAAAATGCGCGATCCCCGCCTTGCCCTGGGGCTCGTCGGCCGCCCCCACCTTGTACCACACCATCTGGGTCACCACCGGCGCCCGCCGGTCCGGAATCACCACCACCTGCATGCCGTTGCCGAGCGTGAAGCGGGCAACCTCGATATTGAGCGCGCGCGCCGGGGCAACCGCGGTCATGGCCACGGCCGCCAGCGCCGCAAGGGCAACCGTGAGCTGCTTCAGCCGTGGCGGCGGGCAGGCGGCATTGCGCATGGCATTCTCCAGGGTGGGTTAAGCTTTGTTCAGGGCCACGGAACCTGCCCCGCGGCGTTCGCCGGCGCTACTGAACTTTTCGTAACCCAAGCACTTGTCCTCCCCTCGAACGGGAAGGAGGCCGTCAGGACTTCACTGGTCGGACCAGATGTTCCCCATGTTCAGGACAGTGCCGTAATTGGGGTTCTTGGCCCGCTGCATCTCGACATATTTCTGCCGCAGCTCTTCACGCAGCTCGGCCGGCTTCTTGGGCGTGCCGTCCGGCCTGTTGCGGGAAATGCCATAGCGCGCATACATGTCCTGCTCGGCTGCCGGCGTCGCCGGAGCAGCACCGGGCGCCGTTGGCGCCGTGGCCGCACCGGGAGCGGGCGGCGCCGCGGCCGTCACCGGCGCGGCGGGTGCCAGGCTGGCGGTCGTTGTGCCGGGCGGTGCGGCACCGTAATCGGGTGGCTGGACGGGCGCTGCCGACGCCGTGCGAACCGGTGGCGGCGGGGGCGCTCCCGTGCCGGGTGCCTTGAGACTGAGATCCGGAGGCAAGGTCAGCGCCTGGTTGGTGCGCACCTGTGTCTCGTCCGGCGCATCCTTGCCGGCGCCGAAGACGTCCTGGAATGACGTCTCGCTGCAGCCCGCGACGAACACTGACAGGCCGAGCGCAGCCGCCACACGCAGTAAAGCAGGCATCGCGATATACTCCCCTCGCGCTCCGCCCCGAATCCACCCGGCAGGCACCCGTCGTGCCAGCCCAATGGGGCAAAAGCGTGACCCCGATCACGCGCGCCGTCGCGCATCCTCGCTCCACGAGTCATACAGCAGCAGTCCAACGCCTGCAACGATTGCCAGATCGGCGATGTTGAAGACGTACCAGTCGAATCCGCGCCAGTGGAGCAGGAAGAAATCGGCGACCGCGCCATAAATGACCCGGTCCAGCGCATTTCCGAGCGCGCCGCCGATAACCAGGCCGAGCGCCGCCGCGGTCAATGGCCGCTCGGTGCGGGCGAGCCATATCCACAGCCCAAATGACGCAACGAGGGAAAGCGCCACCAGACCGAATCGGCCAAACGCCGTGTGCTGCGCGAACCAGCCGTAGGACACCCCCCGATTCCACACCAGGACGAGGTCGAAGAACGGCATCACCTCGACGGGCTGCCGCTCGGCGATTCGAAAGCTGTGCAGCATGAAGGCCTTGTGCGCCTGGTCGAAACCGAAGGTGAGCACCGCAAAGGCAAGCCCGATCGGCGAGAGCCTGCCCCAGAGCCGCAGCCGCATTCTCATGCCTGGGTGATTCGCCGCGCCGTCTTCCATTCGCGCAGCGCCGCGGCATCGCGCGGCATGACATCGGGGAACTCGGCATCGCTGCCGACCTCCTCCGAGATTTTCCATGAGCGGGCGCATTTGCGGCCCTGCGCGAGGCGCGGCACAACGGCGACACCGGCGACATCAGGCAGCCGGAAGGCATCCGCCGGCCCTTCGCCGGCGACCAGCTCCGCGCCCGAGGTGATGGCGATCTCCGCCAGATCGATACCTTTCAGCGCCGCCAGCAGCGCCGGGTCGGAGACGTGAACGCTCGGTGCCGCCTCGAGCGAGGAGCCGATCCGCTTCCGGGCCCGCTCGCCTTCCAGCGCACCGGTGATCACCGATCGCACCCGCCACACCTTCTCCCATTTCCGTTCCAGCCCCTCGTCGCGCCAGCTTCCCGGCGTCGTTGGAAACTGTGTCAGATGCACCGAGCCGGATCCCTCGCCGTGGCGATGTCCCCAGGCCTCCTCCATGGTGAACGGAAGAAGCGGCGCCAGCCATTTGACCAGCCGCTCGAACAGCCGGTCGATCACCACCAAGGCCGCCCGGCGCCTGACGCTGGAAATCGGATCGCAATAGAGCGCATCCTTGCGGATGTCGAAGTAGTAGGCCGAGAGCTCGACCGTCATGAAATTGCCCAGGGCGGCCGTAATGCGCTTGAAGTCGAAGTCGTCATAGGCGGCGCGCACCTCCTCATCGAGGCCGCTGAGCCGCGACAGGATGAGCCGCTCGAGCTCCGGCATCTCGGCATCATCCACCACGTCCGACGGCGTGAGATGCGCAAGCGTCCCGAGCATCCAGCGCAGCGTGTTGCGGATCTTGCGATAGGATTCGACAGTGTTCTTGAGGATCTCCGGCCCGATCCTCAGGTCTTCGGCATAGTCCGACGATCCTACCCAAAGCCGCAGAATGTCGGCACCGGACTGGGTGATGACGTCCTGCGGCGTCACCGTGTTGCCGAGTGACTTCGACATCTTCCGCCCCTCCTCGTCGACGACGAAGCCATGGGTCACCACCGCATCATAGGGCGCTCGCCCACGGGTGCCGCACGACTCGAGCAGCGACGATTGAAACCAGCCGCGATGCTGGTCGGAGCCCTCGAGATAGAGGTTTGCCGGCCAGCGCAGGTCGGGCCGATCCTCGAGCACGAAGGCGTGCGTCGAGCCGGAGTCGAACCAGACATCCAGAATGTCCGTGACCTGCTCGTATTCCGCGGGCTTGGCGACGAGACCGCCGAGAAAGCGCTCGGCTGCGCCCTCGGCGAACCAGGCATCCGCCCCTTCCGCCTCGAAGGCGGCGATGATCCGCGCATTGACGGCCGGATCGCGGAGCACCTCGCCGGTTTCGCGATGGACGAACACGGTGATCGGCACGCCCCAGGCGCGCTGCCGCGACAGCACCCAGTCGGGCCGGCCTTCGATCATCGAACGCAGCCGGTTCTGGCCCGCCGGCGGCACGAACCGCGTCTCGTCGATCGCCTCGAGCGCGCGCTGCCTCAGCGTCGTGCCGTCGCCGAGGTCGCGGTCCATATGCACGAACCATTGCGGCGTGTTGCGGAATATCACCGGCTTCTTGGACCGCCAGGAATGGGGGTACTGGTGCTTCAGGCGCCCGCGCGCGATCAGCTTCTGGGCACGCGTCAGCGCCTCGATCACCGCCTGGTTGGCATCCCCCTTCTCGCCCTTGGCGGTGATCACCCGCCGTCCCTCGAATCCCGGTGCAGCAGCAGTGAACACGCCATCGGCATCGACGGTGAAGGGAATGGCGGGATCGATCCCCTGCTCCCTGAGCCAGCGGGCATTCTCCATCCACAGGTCGAAGTCTTCTCGTCCATGGCCCGGCGCGGTGTGAACGAAGCCGGTGCCGGCATCGGCCGTGACATGCTCCCCGGCAAACACCGGCACCCTGAACCCGTAGCCCATTCCGGACAACGGATGGCGCAGCCGCATCGCAAGGAGTTCGTCTGGCGCGACGGCGCCCAGCCTCTCATATCCCTCGACGCGCGCCGCCTTGAACACCTCCGCCGCAAGCGTGTCGGCCATCACCAGGCGTTCGCCGACCTTGGCCCAGTTGCCCTCGGGCGAGGCGGTCACCTCATAGACGCCATAGCCGATGTTCGGCGAATAGGCGACGGCGCGATTGCCCGGGATCGTCCAGGGCGTGGTGGTCCAGATGACCACCGATGCATCGCTCAGCGGACCGCGCCCGGCTTCGATCGGGAATTTCACCCAGACCGTGTCGGACTGGTAGTCCTGATATTCGATCTCGGCCTCCGCCAGCGCCGTCCTCTCGACCACCGACCACATGACCGGCTTGGACCCGCGATAGAGCTGCCCCGACATGGCAAATTTCATGAGCTCCCCGGCGATGCGCGCCTCGGCGTGGAAGCTCATCGTCGTGTAGGGATCCTCGAAATCGCCGACGACGCCCAGCCGCTTGAACTCCGCGGCCTGGACCTTGATCCACCGCGCCGCGAACTCGCGGCACTCCCGGCGGAACTCGTTGACCGGCACCGCATCCTTGTTCTTGCCCTTGGCGCGATACTCCTCCTCGATCTTCCATTCGATCGGCAGGCCATGGCAGTCCCAGCCCGGCACGTAATTCGCGTCATGGCCGCGCATCTGGAAGGATCGCACCACCGCATCCTTCAGGATCTTGTTGAGGCCGGTGCCGATATGAATGTTGCCGTTGGCATAGGGCGGTCCGTCATGGAGCACATATTTCGGCCGGCCGGCCGCATCCCGCCGGAGCGCCCGATAGAGATCGATGGCTTCCCAGCGCGCCAGGATCGCCGGCTCCCGCTGGGGCAATCCCGCCCGCATCGGGAAATCGGTCTTGGGCAGAAAGAGGGTTGTCGAATAATCGCCGGTCGCCGGAGTGTCGTTCATCGCAAGCTCTCGTTTTCGGGCGGGTTATAGAGCGAGTATCGCATGGTGAGTAGCGCAATTCGCGATTTCGCCCCGCTACTCCCGATTGGCGAGCTCCACCACCGTCGCCGTCAGCACCCTGGCGCCGGCAGCACACTGTTCCGGCGTCGAATATTCATCGGGATTGTGGCTCACTCCGTTGCGGCAAGGGATGAACAGCATGCCCGTCGGGCAGGCGCTTGCCGCATAGAGCGCATCATGAAACGCCCCTGACGGGAGCCGTGTCGCCTTGAGGCCGAGCGCCGCCGCTGCGGTCTCGATCAATGTCGGAACGGGTCCCTCGAACGGCGTCGGGCTCATCTCCGAGGTGGTCACGATGGTCGCGGTGCAGGGCTTGACGGCCTCGTTCACCGCCCGCGCGATTGCGCCGCCGCGCCGTTTGAGCTCGGCCGCATCGGGATGGCGAAAATCGATGGTGAAGGTCACCTTCTGCGGGATGGTGTTGGGCGAATTCGGCTCGACGACGAGACGGCCGACGGTGAACCGCGTCAGGTCCTTGGGGTCCTCCATCAGTCCGTTGAGCCAGGTGATGGCGCGCACTGCCGCCTGGAGGGCATCCTGACGATGGGCGGCCGGCGTCGTGCCGGCATGTCCGGCCACGCCCTCGACCTCGACGCGCATCGAGCGGACACCCTGGATGCCGCTCACCGCGGCTATGTCGATGCCCTGCCTTTCCAGCACCGGGCCCTGCTCGATATGCGGCTCCACATAGGCGTAAGCCGGCCAGTGCGGCGGCCGCCGCGGCAGATCCGGAGTGGCCGCCAGGGTCTCCGCCAAGGCATCGGCGAACCGCACGCCGTCGCTGCCGATGTCGTCGAGAAACGCCGAGAGCGGGATCTGTCCGGCCCACACCGACGAGCCGGTGCAGCTCCGCTCGAACCTCCCGCCCTCTTCGTTCGTCCAGGCCACGACGTCGATCGGCCGGCGCGTCGCCACGCCGGCATCGTTCAGCGCCTGGACCGCCTCGAAGGCGGCAAGCACGCCGTAAATGCCGTCGAACCGCCCGCCTGCCGGCTGGCTGTCCATATGACTGCCCGCCACGACGGGCGTGGCTTGCGGTTCCTGCCCGGCCCGTCGCAGGAAAAGGTTGGCTGCATCATCGATGCTGACCGCGAGCCCGAGCTTGCGCGCCCAGCCGATCAGCAGAGCCCGGGCGGCGATGTCCTCGGGCGTGAGCGCCTGGCGCGTGACGCCGCCATTGCCGAGGCCGCCGATCGCCGCCATCGCCTCGAGCGTTTGCCACAGCCGATCCTGCGAAACCGCCGACGCCGCTTTCAGCGCTGGAGCGCTCAGAATGTGTTGCACGGAATTTGACACTGGACTACCTCTGCGTGTATTCACGTGATCCGATGACCGAAGAACGTGCGACAGTGAACGCCATCGACGACACGCGCCAGCTTTTCGATGCGCGGCTCGAAACCCTCGAGGCAAAGATCGACGGCAAGCTCGCTTTGATCTTCCAGCGCCTCGACGCCATGCCCGATCGTGCCGAAATGCACAAGGCCATCTCCGATGCAGTCTCCGAGACCACCAGGGCAACTCATGACCTTCGCAAGCTCATCATCTGGGGCAGCGTTGCGGCCTGCGGCAGCATACTGTCGTTGATGTTTGCCGCGCGCGCCTTGAACATCGACGCCCTCGGCGTGGGATTCGATGTCGCGCAGATAATCGTCGATCGCGACAGGAAGCATGAAGAAGAGATGCGGCTAATGCGCAAGATGATCGTGGACAACGCAAACTTTCTTCACAAGCTACGCGAGGAACTGCTCCAGAAACCAGCACCGGGCCGCCCCTGACGAAACTCTTGCCTGCCTTCCCTTACCCATGCCAACTGGCGAAGCTCAAGAGGAGGACAGCAAGAACATGACAGAGTTGCAGGTGATTCCCCCCCGGCGTGGCAAGGCAGCCCGGTTGGCCAAGGGCCAGGCCATCAAGATCATCAACACCCATGGCACCCAGGTCGTTGACTTCTGGGCCTTCGTCGCCGGACAGTTGAACGAATATCTCGGCATGGAGCATTGCCGCGCCACCTGGACCCGGCTCTATCCGGTTGTCGGCGACAAGATGTACACCAACCATCGCCGCCCCATTCTCACCCTCGAGCACGATACCTCGCCGGGGCGCCACGATACCGTGATGGCGCCTTGCGACAATGAGCGCTACGGACTCCTCGGCTGCAACGACTATCACGACAATTGCCGCGACAATCTCCATGCCGGCCTTTACGAGCTCGGGGTCTTCATCCCCTACACGCCCGCCTCGATCAACCTGTTCATGAACATCCCGTGGGAGCAGGATGGCAGCCTCGCCTTCGCGCCTGCTCTCTCGAAGCCCGGCGATTACGTCGTCTTCCGCGCCGAGCTCGATTGCATCTGCGCCATGTCAGCCTGTCCGCAGGACATCCTGGCGATCAACAGCCGCCGGCCGACCGAGGCGCATTTCCAGGTCCTCGACTAGCGGTGCCTCTCCGTCCTAAGTCCGGTCGAGCGCCTCGTAGACCGCATGGGCGATCGGCTCCATCTCGGCGCGCGTCATCTCCCCGGCCAGCGCATAGCCGAGTGGGCCGTCCAGCCAGTAGCAGGTCATGATGCCGTCAGCCTCCTCCATCCGGAACGCCGTGTCGCGGTGTTCCGGATTGGTCATGATGTAGAGCGACATCCGCTGCTTTCTGGCGTTTTCATACATGAAATAGGCAGCGGGCTTTTCCCCGAGCGACAACAGCCTGCCGCCGACCAGCTGGTAGCCGTGGTGCATGAGATCGGGGGCGTTGATCGGCTGGCCGAGACGCTTCGACAACCAGGTCATCAGGTGGTCGCGCTGATCGGCCGCGACTTCGACGGGATGCCGGATTTCGCTGCCATAGACTGCATGTGCCGAGCGCACCGCGTTGACCATGCTGGTCGCCTGGGAGCTCGTCAGCTCGCGCAAGTCGACCGCATGAACGACCAGCGCCAGGGCCGCCGCCAGGGCGCCGATCACCAGAACGCGCCGCGCCACCTGCCGCCAATGACCGAGCCGCGCCCCTGCCACCGCGCTCTTGATGGGCGGGGGAATGGTCTCGGCCAACACCGGATCGAAAGCCCGCTTCAGTGCTGCCTTTTGACGTTTGAGCTCGGCGAGCGCGAGCTGTGCATCCGGGTCGTCGCGCAGCAGCGCCTCGATCTCGGCAGCCGCATCGCCGGAGAGTTCGCCATCGGCATAGGCTCCGAGCGCCCAATCATCGATTTTACCTTGCTTTATCATTTTACCCGTCTCAATCGCGGCTCCTTGTCCCCGTCGAATTCCTGTCGCAGGAACGATCGTGCGCGCGACAGGCGCGACATGACGGTTCCGATCGGCACACCCGTGATCTCCGCAACATCGCGATAGCTCATCTCGTCCAGCACCACGAGAAGCAGCACCTCGCGCTGCACCAGCGGCAAGCGCCGAACAGCCTCCTCGATATCACCGAGCGCCAGCCGATCCTCCTGCCGCGGCGGGACCGAATCGGCCCCGCTCGGGATGTCGTCGAGGCCAATGCTCAGACCGCGCCTGAGCTCGCTCCGGCGTCCGCTGACATGCAAATTGCGCAGAATGGTGTAGAGCCAGGCGCGCATCGGTCGCTCTGGATCATACAGCTCATGCTTGCGCAGAGCCCTTTCGATGCAATCCTGCACCAGATCGTCGGCCAGCGCCTGATCGCCGGTCAGCGCCCGGGCGAACCGCCTCAAGAACGGAATATGGGTCACCAATTCGGTCTTGAAGCTCATCGCGCAACCGCCCTGCTCGATGCACTATACGGCTGAATTTGCTTTCCTATTCCGTCAGCCTACTCGCCTTCCCAGGGCTCGGCCAACGTGACGAGCTCCTCGGCCGCGGTCGGATGGATCGCCACCGTCGCGTCGAAATCGGCCTTGGTGGCCCCCGCCTTCAGGGCGATTGCCAGGATCTGAGCCATTTCCGATGCGTCGGGGCCGAGGATGTGGCAGCCGACGACCCGCCCGCTTTCATCGTCGACCACCAGCTTCATCATGCTGCGCTCGTCGCGGCCGCCCAGCGTGTTCCGCATGCCGCGGAAGCTCGTCTTGTAGATCGCGACCTTGGCACACAGCTGGCGCGCCCGCGCCTCGGTCAGTCCGACGGTCCCGATCTCCGGTTGCGAGAACACCGCGGTCGGAACGTTGACATGATCGACCGCCGTCGGCCTTCCCCCGAACACCGTATCGGCGAAGGCATGACCCTCGCGGATGGCCACCGGGGTGAGGTTGAGACGGTTCGTCACGTCGCCCACCGCGAAGATGTTTTCCACGGTCGATCGCGAGAAACGATCGATCTCCACGGCGCCAAGGGCATCGAGGACGACGCCTGCCGCCTCGAGCCCCAGGCCGTGCGTGTTGGGCCGGCGCCCCATCGCCAGCATCACCTGGTCCGCCTCGATCGTCCCGCCGGTTGTCAATGTTGCCCTGAGCGCGCCCGGCGTCCCTTCGATTGCCGTCAGCGCCGCCCCGCAGATCACTTCCACGCCGCGCCGTGTCATCGCCTCCCGCACGCCGCGCCTGAGGTCGTCGTCGAACCCTCTCAGGATTTCCGGTCCGCGATAGACCAGCGTCGTCGCCGCTCCCAGGCCGTTGAAGATCCCGGCAAACTCCACCGCGATATAGCCGCCGCCGAAGATCACGATGCGCTCCGGCAACGCCCCGAGGTTGAACGCTTCATTGGACGTGATGGCATGCTCGACGCCGGCGATCATCCCGCTGCGGACCGGCGTCGCACCGGTCGCGATCAGAATGTAACGAGCCGTCACCTCACGCCCGTCGGCCTCCAGAGCGACCGTGTGGCGGTCGCGCAGCACGGCGCGGGAAGCGAAGGCTTGCACCCCCGCCGCTTCGAGCATGCGTTTGTAGACCCCCTCCAGTCGCGCGATCTCCCGGTCCTTGTTGGCGATCAGCGTCGGCCAGTCGAAGCTGACGCCCGAGCTCGACCAGCCGAAGCCGATCGAGTCCTCGAAATCGTCGGCGAAGCGACTTGCATAGACCAGGAGCTTCTTCGGCACGCAACCGCGGATCACGCATGTGCCGCCGAACCGGTACTCCTCCGCCACCGCCACCTTGGCGCCATGGCGCGCCGCAATGCGGGCCGCCCTGACGCCGCCCGATCCGGCGCCGATGATGATGAGATCATAGTCGAAAGCCGCCATGGCATCGCCCGATGGCTATTGCGGCAACTCGATCCCGCGCTGCTTCAAGCTTTCCGACGTCTCCTTGATCGCACCCGGAACCTCCCGCTGCAGCATCGGCCCGACCTGGCTCATCACCGTCCCGAAATAGCTTGGAAACTTCTCGAGAGCGCTTTTGCCGACCGGCGTGCCCGACATCTGCACGAGAACGGCAAGCTCGTCTTCCGTGAACACCCGGGCAACCGCCGGGGTGGCCTCGCCGAGCGCCGTATCGAGGCGTCCCTTCATCGCCTTGCCGAACTCCGCGAGGAAGTCCTTGACCACCTTCTCTTCCGCCGGCTTGCCGACCTTCTTGTAGCGTTCGGTCAGGTCGAGCGACAGCTGCGGGCCGATCGCCCGCATGATCTGGCCAGGAAAATCGCTGTTGTTCAGCAGCTGCTTGGCAAGGTCGAGCCGCTTGTCCGACAGCGCCTCCTGCGCCAGCGCAGCCGATCCGGTGAGGGCACCGAGGGCGAGCAAGATCATGAGCTTCTTCACAGACATTTCGACTCCACCAAGGTTATGAGACATCAACGATGAAGGGTGACGACCCCTTGCGGGGTTCCGAGATAGGCGCAATCGGCCATGCCGAGAAAGAGACCGTGATCGATCACGCCCGGCAAGTCGGCCATGGCCCGCGCCACCGCGAGCGGGTCCCTGATCGTTCCAAAGCTGCAGTCGGCGAGGAGGTTGCCATTGTCGCTGACCACCGCCTCGCCGTCTCGCCGCCGCAACGTGACCCGGCCATCGCGGCCCATCTGCGACACCAATTTGGCAAGCTTGCGCAACGTGGCGCCGGCGCCGAACGGCACGATCTCGACGGCAAGCGGAAACGCTCCGAGCGTCGCAACCTGCTTCGAGCGATCGGCGACGATCACCAGCCGCCGGGAGCTTGCGGCAACGATCTTCTCACGCACCAGCGCTCCGCCACCCCCTTTGATCAGATCGAGATTGGGATCAATCTCGTCGGCGCCATCGATGGCGAGATCGAGCGCCCCGACCTCGTCGAGGCTGGTGAGCCGAAGTCCCAGCGAGGTGGCGAGCCGCTGAGTCGCGTTCGACGTCGGCACCGCCTGGATCTCGAGCCCGCCCCTGACCCGCTCGGCGAGCAGCGGCAGGAACGCGGCGATCGTCGAGCCGGTGCCGACTCCGAGGCGCATGCCGTCCTTCACCTCGGCGAGCGCTGCCCGCGCCGCCGCCTCCTTCTCGAGCACGCTGCTCACCGAAAAATCCCCAAACGATTGGGATGGGTCAAGGTTTCGCCAATCCGCCCATCAGCATGTATTTGAACTCGGTGAACTCGTCCATGCCGTGGCGCGATCCCTCGCGTCCGATGCCCGATTCCTTGACGCCGCCAAACGGCGCTACTTCGGTCGAGATGATTCCCTCATTGATTCCGACGATGCCGTATTCCAGCGCTTCGCCGACCCGCCAGATGCGGCCGACATCGCGGCTGTAGAAATAGCAGGCGAGGCCGAATTCGGTGTCGTTGGCCATGGCGATCGCCTCTTCCTCCGTCGCGAAGCGGAAGAGTGGTGCGACCGGCCCGAATGTCTCCTCGCGGGCCACCGCCATCTCGCTCGTGACGTCGCGCAGGATCGTCGGCTGGAAGAAATTGCCGCCGAGCGACTTGCCGCCGGCAACCAGCTTGGCGCCCTTGGCAAGCGCGTCCTGGATATGCTCCTCGACCTTCTCGATCGCCGCATGATTGATCAGCGGACCAGTCGTCACCCCCTCCTCGGTGCCCGGCCCGACCTTCATCTTGGCGACCGCGGCGGAGAGCTTCTCGGCGAATTTGTCGTAGACCTTGTCCTGCACCAGAATGCGGTTGGCGCACACGCATGTCTGCCCGGCATTGCGGTATTTCGAGGCCATTGCTCCGGCGACCGCCGCATCGAGATCGGCATCGTCGAACACGATGAACGGCGCATTGCCGCCAAGCTCCATTCCGACCTTCTTGACGGTCCCGGCACATTGCTCGAGCAGCACTTTGCCGACCGCCGTCGATCCGGTGAAGGTCAGCATGCGCACGATCGGCGAGGCGGTCAGCTCGCCGCCGATGTCGCGCGCGCTGCCGGTCACCACATTGAGCACGCCCGCCGGAATGCCGGCGCGCTCGGCGAGCTCCGCCAGCGCCAGCGCCGACAGCGGGGTCTCCGAAGCCGGCTTGAGCACCATCGTGCAGCCGGCGGCGAGCGCCGGCCCGGCCTTGCGGGTGATCATGGCGGTCGGGAAATTCCATGGCGTGATCGCGGCGACCACCCCCACCGGCTGGCGAATCACCACGATCCGCGCATTGGGGAACGGCGAAGGGACGGTCTCGCCGTAGAGGCGCTTGCCCTCCTCGGCGAAAAACTCGATGAATGACGCCCCATAGACCACCTCGCCGCGCGCCTCGGCCAGCGGCTTGCCCTGCTCGGCGGTCATGATCTGGGCCAGATCCTCCTGGTTGTCCAGGATCAGGTTGAACCACTTCCGCAACAGGTTGGCACGGTCCTTGGCGGATTTCGCCGCCCACGCCGGCCGTGCCCGCTCGGCGGCCTCGATCGCCTGCCTGGTCTCCTCCCGCCCGAAACGGGGGACCACCGCGACGACCTCGCCGTCGGCCGGATTGGTGACCTCTATGGCATTGGCGCCGGCCGCCACCCATTTCCCGCCCACATAGCAGGCCTCCTTGATGAGCGATCGGTCCTTGATGCGGTCACGCAGCGCTTGGCCTCGGCGGACGTCCATGGCAGCCTCCTTGACTTGACTTGCGCGACGGCGGTTCTCTCGCCGCTCGCGAATGCCCTTGAAGATGGGGGCTTGTAACACGCCCGGCAAAAGGACGACAGATGGCCCCCTTTGCAGCAATTTTCGACCTCGACGGCACGTTGATCGACACCGCCCCCGATCTCACCCGCGCCACCAACCACGTGCTTTCCTCCAAAGGCCGACGGTCCATTTCGGTTGCAGAGCTGCGCCCCTTTGTCGGCCGGGGTGCGCGCCGCATGATCGAGCGCGGTTTCGCCGCCACCGGGACGCCGGTCCCTGCCGAGCTGGTCGACTCGCTCTATGACGCCTTCATCGCCTACTACACAGAGAACATCGCCGTCGACAGCCAACCGTTCCCCGGCACGCTCGAGCTGCTCGACCGGCTTGAAGCAGCCGGGGTCAAGCTAGGCATCTGCACCAACAAGCAGGAGCGGCTCTCCCTCAGGCTCATGGACCGCCTCGGCCTGACCCACCGTTTCGGCGCGATCGTCGGTGCCGACACCATCGGCATCTCCAAGCCAAACCCCGCGCCCTACCGTGAGACCGTGGCGCGCCTCGGCGCGACCGGCGGCGGCTCGGTCATGATCGGTGACAGCGAGACCGATATCCTCACCGCCCGGGCCGCCGGGGTTCCGGTCATCGCCGTCACCTTCGGCTACACCGATCGCCATGTCTCGGAATTCGACCCGGACCACACGGTCGACCACATGGACCATGTCTGGCCGGCAATTGCCGGTTATCTCCAGGGCGCCGGGCAAACCCGGCCCAAGCCTTGACTTGCCCGAGGATCGGCTTCTATATCGCCTGCCCCTCGGGCGATTAGCTCAGCTGGTAGAGCACTGTGTTCACATCGCAGGGGTCGCTGGTTCGAGTCCAGCATCGCCCACCACCTAGTCCTTGAATCTATGTATTCGTTTTGGCTCGTCCGGCAGAAGCGCGGGTTTACGCGGCTTGGCGCGGGTGGTTTCAGGAAAGTCAGGACGAGAGACGGCTTTCGTTCGCCCGAAGGCATGCCAATTCAGGCTTTGTCTCTGCCGGCCAGTATTGGCGTCCAAGACTTTGGCCCAGCGATGGTCGGAGATGTGAGGCGACGCTGGTTAATTGAGCGGGGCGAACCCCAGAACCCTGCGCTGATCGGCCCACAAAAGCGGCAGCGGCTTGAGGCGCTTGAGTCGCCTGGCTGTCAGTTCGACGGGCTGGCGGCCGTGCAGAATTGCCGTGATGATATCTGGAGCGAGGAAGGCGAGTGGAAGGATCCGGCTTATCTCGCCATCGTCCAGGCCTACCTTGCGGGCGATGTCCGCCACCGAGATTCCCTCGCCATTGGTCAGACAGTCCATCCATTGGCGGGCCTGTGCGATGCTCTCCACAAGCTTCCTGTCGATGCACGATGATAATTGCTCGCCTCTCCCGATTATCAGCCGGGCTTCGACGCCGCGGCGGCGAAGCCCGAGGAAAAGCCTGACGTTGGTATCAGCCGGCTCCAATGAAGCGTTAGTGGTGATCCCTAAGGCATTGCAAAGTCCTTGTCGTGAAAGCGTAAGGATCATTTCTTGCGGCGCGATCACTATTTTCCTGACAATCAACCGAAATAGGTCGTGGCAATGCCAAGGCTCCGCGATTAAGGAATTTGCAACTTCGGCCGTGCGGTGCAGAGCCTGCCGAATGGCGGCCGGGTCGCTTTCCTTCACTCCAATACTCTCCAACAGCCATCCCTCATCTCGCAATCGATCAGTGAGTCCGGTTAGAACGGCCGTCTCGAGCGCGTTTGCGGGAAGCCGCCAGCCTCCCTCGTCGCCTCTACGAGTTTGCATTAGCCTGTGCGAGATGTAGTAACGATAGCGTTTTCTGTTCTTGACGGCATGGGAGGGGGACAGACGATCCCCCGTCTCATCGTAGAGAAGACCGGTGAGAAGGCTCTTCCGGCCGGTCCTCACGCCTCGTTTGATCCCCGGTGCCTGCCCAGACAGGCTCTTCTGAACTGCTTCCCACGACTCGCGATCGATAATTGGCTCATGCTGACCCGGCCAGGACTTGCCTCGATGACGAATTTCTCCGGCATAGATCGGGTTTGACAAAAGCCAGTAGAGGTGACCGCGGGAAAAGCGCCTGCCGCCTGCCGTCTCACCATTCCGCAGCCGGCGCTTCGAAGTGACCAGGCGCAGTTCATCGACCTTCTCCTTAAGCCGCCGAACCGATCCAATCTCCAGGTAGAGCCGGAACAGCTGCCGGACGACCTCAGCTTCCTCGGCTTCGATCACCAGCTGTTTGTCCTGGGTTCGATAGCCGATCGGGACCGGCCCGCCCATCCACATTCCCTTCTTCTTCGATGCCGCGATCTTGTCGCGGATCCGCTCGGCCGTAACCTCCCGCTCGAACTGGGCAAAGGACAGAAGTACATTTAGGGTCAAGCGGCCCATGGAGGTTGAGGTGTTGAACTGCTGGGTGACCGAGACGAACGACACCTCGTGCCGATCGAACACTTCGACAATTCGGGCAAAGTCGATGAGAGATCGGGTGAGACGGTCGATCTTGTAGACCACCACCACATCGACCCGCCTTGCCGCTATGTCCTCCAGAAGGTTCTGGAGTGCGGGTCGCTCCATGGTAGCCCCGGAGAGACCACCATCGTCATAGTGCTTGGAAATGACTTTCCAGCCGAGGCCGATTTGGGAGGCAATATAGGCCGCGCATGCCTCGCGCTGAGCATCGAGCGAGTTGAAAGCCTGGTCGAGTCCCTCCTCCGTCGACTTCCGGGTATAGACGGCACAACGGACGAGCGCTTTGCTCATAGGCCGAAGAACCGCGGGCCTGACCATCGGCTCCCGGTGATCGCCCGCGCAATGGCGGTGAGGGAGCGATAGTGCTTCTCGTTCCAGAGAAACCCGTCTGGCACCACCTCGATGTGGTGGCTCCGCCCATTCCAGACCCGAACGAACCTCGTTCCGGGCTTGATCGTTGTCGTGTCACGGACCGTTTTCGAAGGCTTGGACTCCGAGGGAAGCGCTGCCGCGAGGATTCTCCGCAGCCCCGGCTTCAGACCCCCGGAGGCTTTAGACTGTAGCGCGTAGGCTGCCGATAGTTCGAGCAATCGTCGACTAATACCCTTGGGTGGCGGGCAGCCGTGGGTCAAGACCCACCGGTCGATCAGGGCCTCTCGCGTGAGATCAGCCAACCGAGCAACCTCCTCAGCCATGCTTTTCATTGCTGACATAGGTCCACTGCGAGATCACACGGTGAGCCGATAGCGCCGAACACCCGTGTCGGTTACCGCGCTAATCACCCTCAGGCCCATTCGCTTCTTCAGTGTCCCCGACAGGAAACCCCGGACGCTGTGGGCCTGCCACCCGCTCGACCTCTGCAGTTCTTCAAGGGAGGCACCCGATTTGCGCTTGAGGAGGCCGACGATCAGCGCGGACTTGGTCCTATTGGGCTTCTTCTTCGAGGCTCCGCGTTTATTGGTAGCGGTTTCGGGAACAGCTTGCCTCTCAGCGACGGCCCCAGCCTTGGCCTGAGGGGCAACAGAAGCAATCTCTTCAGGATCCGACTCGCCGATTCCCGTCCTCTTGGTGTCCGACGTCGATACTCTGATTCTTGACATGCTGGCTCCTCCTGGTGATGCTCCCCGGAGAGCTCCGGGGCTTGCACCACCCAAAGCCCGCACTCTTAGGC
>JBEVJH010000234.1:0-3628 GCA_040510355.1 Aestuariivirgaceae bacterium | reverse complement strand
TGAACGCCTTCCTGCTGGCGATGCGCTATCAGCGGGCGGTCGCGACGGTCGCCGCAGCGATCGCAATCGGCACGGGCGCCTCGGCATTCACCCTGACGCTGCTGCTCTATTGGCTGAAGAACTGACGGATGTGTTGGGGCGTGACACCGGCCTGCCGCAGCGACCGCAAGGAGCGGTCACCGGCGCTTTTGGAGAGCTTGCGGCCGGTTTCGTCGCCGATCAGCCGATGGTGATGGTAAAGCGGCTCGGGCAAGCCGAACAATTGCTGAAGCAGACGATGAACGCCGGTGGCATGGAACAGGTCGTGGCCGCGGGTGACCGTCGTCACCTCCTGCCAGGCATCGTCGAGGACCACGGCAAGGTGATAGCTGGTGCGGATGTCCTTGCGGGCGAGGACGACATCGCCCCAGCGCTCGGGCGCAGCGGGCAGGCGGCCGTGCTCGCCGGCGGGGCCGATGCCCTCCTCCCAGAAGCTGAGGGGCGGCGCTGCCGCGAGGGCGGCGGCCATGTCGAGGCGCATTGCATAGGGGTCGCGGTTGGCGATGCGGGCCTGGCGGGCACTCTGTGACAGGCTGCGGCAGGTTCCGGGATAGAGCGGCGCGCCTTCGGGGTCGCGCGGGTGGCCGGAGGTCACCGCCGCGGCGATTTCGGCGCGCGAGCAGAAGCAGGGATAGAGGAGTCCTCGAGCTTCGAGCGCCGCCAGCGCCTGGCGATGGCGCGCCAAGTGCTCGCTCTGCCGCAGCACCGGTCCGTCGAAGCCGACGCCCAGCCAGGCGAGGTCCTCGATCATGTGCTCTGCGTAGACAAGACGGCAGCGGATCGTGTCGATGTCCTCGATGCGGAGCAGCAGCTTGCCACCGGCATTGCGGGCTTCATGCGCGCTGAAGATCGCCGAGAAGGCGTGACCGAGATGGAGCTCGCCATTGGGGCTCGGAGCGAAGCGGAACACCGCTGGGTGTGATGGGGCGCTGGTCACGCGTCGCCTATAGTCCGTCGGTGCACCATGGGTCAAATTCGGCGAGGCGGGAGCGATTCGCACCATTCTGCACAAAATGGCATAGTGACGGCAGTTGTGACAGGACGTTGTCCATAGGGTCGATCGTGGCGGATTCGCGCGATTCCTGGGCGCGAATGCTGTGGCGCGAAATCGTCCTTCACAGGGATGTCGCACCAGATATAGTAGGTTGGATCTGCCGGGTCAGAGCCGGTCGTGCCATCGAAAGGAGGTTCGGTGCACCACGCCGCGATGTCACCGGAAAGCTGTCCAGCCTTGGTGCTCAATGCCGACTATCGGCCCTTGAGCTATTACCCTCTCTCACTGTGGTGCTGGCAGGACGCGGTGAAGGCGGTGTTTCTCGATCGCGTCGACATCGTGTCGGAATATGACCGCGTGGTGCGAAGCCCTTCCTTCGAGTTCCGCCTGCCGAGCGTCGTGTCGCTCAAGACCTATGTCAAGCCGGCGCGCCATCCGGCATTCACCCGGTTCAACGTATTCCTGCGTGACCGCTTCACCTGCCAATATTGCGGTGACGACGAGGAGCTGACCTTCGACCATCTGGTGCCGCGCTCCAAAGGCGGGATCACCACTTGGGAAAACGTGGTCACCGCCTGCAGCCCGTGCAACTTGGCCAAAGGCGGTCATTTGCCGGGCGAGGTCGACATGTGGCCGGAGAACCGTCCGGTGCGGCCGACGGTGCAGCAGCTCCATGCCAATGGGCGGCTGTTCCCGCCCAACTATCTGCATGAGAGCTGGGCCGACTTCCTCTATTGGGATACGGTGCTCGAGCCCTGATGCTCGCGCCGCGGCGCGCCTCGCAGGCCCCACAGGCAGAGTCCGGCCAGGCCCAAGGACACCACGACATTCCAGCCGGCGAAGGACAGACCGAGAAAGCGCCATTGCGCCTCGTCGCAGCGGATCACCCGAGCGGTGTCGAGATTGGGCAGGCCGCCCGAGAGGCCGCCGCCGGTGCTGCAGACCGAAGGGCCGGCCCACCAGTGCCACTCCACGCCTGAATGATAGATGCCGAGAAGGGCGTTGGCGGCCATCGCTGCGGCAAGGACGGCGAGCCCCCAGCGGGCAAGCTTGAGCCCGTCGGCGGCGGGCCGGAGCAGCAGGGCGGACAGCGGCACGGCGAAATAATAGGCCCAGCGCTGCTTGAGGCAGAGATCGCAGGGGACGTAGTTGCCGAAACGCTCGAAGCCCCAGGCGGCCGCAATGGTGGCGAGCGCCACCAGGAAAAAGATAAGGACGGCGCCGAACAGGCGGTTGTCGACGGGGCCCGCCAGCCTGGCCGTGCCAGCTTTCAGCATGGGTAACCTCCACCACCGAGACCGTAGCGCAACGCCAGATAGAGAAGGACGAGCAGGCCTGCCGCCAATGCGGCGATCAGTCCCAGGCGCTGCTCGATCCAGATGCGAATCGGGTCGCCAAAGCGGCGGATGAGCAGCGCCAGCGCCAGGAAGCGGGCGCCGCGGGCGAGGAGACAGGAGATGACGAAGAAGGCCAGACCGACATTGATGACGCCCGCCAGAATGGTCACCACCTTGATCGGCGGCAAATGGGCGAGGCCGGAAGTGACGAGCATGACCATGGTGGTCTCGCGGCCGGCGCAGCTCCGCAGGTGCTCGAAGGCGTCGAGCTTGCCGTAGAATTCGAGGATGGGGCGCGCCAGGGCCTCGAAGCCGTAAAGACCGATGAAATAGCCGGCGATGCCGCCGAGGGTCGAAGCGAGGGTGGCGATCACGGCATAGCGCACCGCGCGGTCCGGCCGCGCCAGCGCCATCGGCACGTACAGCACATCGGCCGGCACCAGGAACACCGAGCTCTCGACGAAGGCGATCACCGCGAGCCATGCTTCGGCGCTCTTGCGGGCGGCGAGAGACAGCGTCCACTCATAGAGGCGCTTCAGCATGGCCGGCGATCAGGCGGGGCGACCGGTCAGGCCAGCGACCAGGCGAACGAGCAGGGCGCCGAGGCCGAAGCGGATCGCCCTGGCGATGGTGACGTAGAGAATGAACAGCGGCACCGGAACGCCGATGACGCCGCTCGCCACCGCCACTGCCTTCATCGGCATGAACAGGCCGGCGGCCAGGAGCACGGCGATGGCGCCCTGCTGCGCCTGGCTCTGGGTGAAGGCGACGAAAGCGTCCTCGAGGCCGTAGAATTCGAGGATCATCTGGCCGAAGGTCTCGAACATCAGGAGGCCGATATAATAGGCGGCGACAGCGCCGAGCACGGAACCGGCGGTGGCGACGAAGGCCAGGAAAGCGGCCTGGGCGGGGCGGGCATAGACGGCGGGATAGAGCAGGAACTCGGGCGGAAACACGATGGCGAAGCCGTCGAGAAAGGCGAGGACGGCGAGGGCGACCTCGGTCACCGGCAGGGCGAGGATCTCGAGGAGGGGCGCGATGATCGGGTGGGGCATGACCCACCCCTAGCAGGATGGTCTCGCCCTTGTCCATGCGGGAGGCCGAGGAGACTGTTGACGACGGGTCGAAGGCATCTATGATCGCGCGCTTGTGGCAAGCGACCGGGCCTCTGGCCCCTGTGGCGGAATGGTAGACGCGGCAGACTCAAAATCTGTTGTCCGCAAGGACGTGCCGGTTCGAGTCCGGCTTGGGGCACCAA
>JBEVJH010000233.1:0-10671 GCA_040510355.1 Aestuariivirgaceae bacterium | reverse complement strand
CGATCGGCGAGCGCTATCTCGCGGCGCTTGCCCGGGACGGCAGGATCAACCGGCGCCTCAAGGTGGTGGTCGCCTGCGGCAACGGCACGGCAGGCGCCTTTGCGCCGCAGCTGATGAGCATGATCGGCTGCGAGGTGGTGCCGCTCGATTGCGAGCTCGACTACACCTTCCCGCGCTACAATCCCAATCCCGAAGACCTCAAGATGCTGCATGCGATCGCCGAGAAGGTGCGCGACAGCGGCGCCGATGTCGGCTTCGGCTTCGACGGCGACGGCGACCGCTGCGGCGTGGTCGACAATGAGGGCAACGAGATCTTCGCCGACAAGGTCGGGGTGATGCTGGCGCGCGACATGTCGGGCCTTCATCCAGGCGCGCGCTTCGTCGCCGACGTCAAATCGACCGGGCTGTTCGCGACCGATCCGGTGCTCAAGGCCAATGGCGCGGTGACCGACTATTGGAAGACCGGGCATTCCTACATGAAGCGGCGGACCAACGAGCTCGGGGCGATTGCCGGCTTCGAGAAGTCGGGCCATTTCTTCCTCAGGCCACCCTTCGGGCTCGGCTATGATGACGGCCTCGCCTCGGCGGTGGCGGTGCTGCGCATGCTCGACCGGGCTTCCGACAAGTCGCTGGCCGAGCTCTATCGCGGGCTGGCCACCACCTGGGCGTCGCCGACCATGGCGCCGCACTGCCCGGACGAGGAGAAATATGGCGTGGTCGACCGGGTCATCGCGCATTTCTCCAAGCTGTTCGAGTCGGGCGCCGCGCTGGCCGGCCAGAAGATCGCCGGCGTCAACACGGTCAACGGCATCAGGATCACGCTGGCCGACGGCACCTGGGGGCTGGTGCGGGCTTCCTCCAACAAGCCGGAACTGGTGGTAGTGTGCGAAAGCCCGGTGTCGGAGGCGCAGATGCGGGCGATGTTCCAGGCGATCGACGCCCATCTGAAGACCTATCCGGAAGTCGGCGACTACAATCAGAAAATCTAAGCCGCTTCCCGGACTCGGGTGCAGGACTCAAGCGCGCGCAGGATCAGTGCGGCGTCGGCGCCGGGGCGATGGGCCGATTCCGACAGCATCCGGCGGAACTGCCGGCCGCCAGGCTCACCGTGAAAGAGCCCGAGGAGATGGCGGGTGACGGTCGCAAGCGGAACGCCGCGGGCGAGGCGGGCCTCGACATAGGGCAGATAGCTCAGCAGGGCCGCCTCGCGCGAGGCCACCGGGTTGGTGCGGCCGAAGATCAGCCGGTCGACATCGGCAAGCAGCCAGGGCCGCTCATAGGCGGCCCGGCCGAGCATCACGCCGTCGACATGGCGAAGATGGCCGAGCGCTTCCTCCAGCGACTGGACGCCGCCATTGAGGATGATGGCGAGATCGGGCCGCGCCTGCTTCAGCCGGTGGACGCGGCCGTGATCGAGCGGCGGCACCACGCGGTTCTGCTTCGGCGACAGCCCCTTGAGCCAGGCCTTGCGGGCATGGACGATGACGGTCCGGCAGCCGGCGCCGGCAATCGCCGCGACAAAGGCGGAGAGCGCCTCCTCGCTGTCCTGATCATCGATGCCGATGCGGCATTTGACGGTGACCGGGACCGATACGGCCGCCCGCATGGCTTCGACACACTCGGCAACGCGGAGCGGCTCGGCCATCAGGCAGGCGCCGAAGCGCCCGGCATGGACGCGGCTCGACGGGCAGCCGCAATTGAGGTTGATCTCGCGATAGCCGAGCGCCTCGCCGATCCGGGCGGCCTCGGCAAGCTGGCGCGGCTCGCTCCCGCCGAGCTGCAGCGCCACCGGCTGCTCGGCCGGATCAAAGCCGAGCAGCCGCTCGACATCGCCATGCACCACCGCCGCCGCGGTGACCATCTCGGTATAGAGCAGCGCCTGGCGCGTCAGCACGCGATGAAAGGCCCGACAATGGCGGTCGGTGCATTCCATCATCGGGGCGACGGAGAAGCGGTGTGGAGGAAGACCCTGCATATGATCCAAATCAATGCCCAGCGTGTTGCCTATACATCGATTTGGCAGGTTGGGCGACTTTGACCGATTGAAAGACGTCGGCAACCGGCCTATATTTTGACCATAATTTGGGTCAATGGAGCAGCAATGGTACAGCGGGCGGCGGCATCGCATGGGCGGCGGGGACCGCAGAGGGGAACCCGCCTTTCGATCAAGACCCTCATGGACGAACGAGGGGTGATCAAGGTTGATGCGGTTGCCGAAGCCTTCCACATGTCGAAGGCGCAACTGGCCGACACCGCCGGTCTGGCGCGCCAGGCGCTTCAAAAATCCAGCCGACGCAACAGCCCGAAGGCACAAAGTCGCGTTCGCGAGATGCTGGAGATCATCAATCTCGTTCAAGCCTGGGCCGGCGGGCCCGTGCAGGCCATGGCGTGGTACAGAGCCGAGCCCATCCCGGCCTTCGGGGGACGAACGGCCGAAGCGCTGGTCAAATCGGGAAATGCCGGGGCGGTGCGTGAGTACATCGATCATCTCGCGACCGGCGGTTACGCTTGAGATTCAGGGGAGAGTGCTTCAGGGCGCATGATCCCTCCTGGTCTTGGAGTCCGCTGTCCGGAGAAGGCGCTGCGCTTAGGGGTCGTCGCTTCAATTGGCCAGGTTTGCAGACACTCTACCTCTCGCTGAGCTTCACGACAGCTTTCCGGGAAGTTTCAGCCGGGTTTGCCCACCGACTGACCCCCTATGTCTTGTGCAGCTATGATGTCGATTGCGATCACATCGTCGACCTGACGACCGACCAAGGGCGGACCAGCGCCAAGGTCAAAATCGATGCTCTCGCTTGTGACTGGGCCAATGCCCTGCTTGCTGGCCGGGAGCCCGATTCGTGGACGGTCGCACGCAGGATGCTGGGCGAGGGACATGCCGGAATATTGGTGCCGAGCTTCGCCAATGGTGCCACGGTCGACGATCGAAATCTGGTGTTATGGAACTGGGGACCGGAACGCCCGCACAAGGTCACGGTTTATGACCCGACCGGCAAGCTTCCGAAAAATCGGCTCTCCTGGAGTTCGTCGTAAGCTGCAAAAGCGGGGTCTCGCGTGGATCGAGACACCGCCTTCGTAGCTTGGCGCTCGACTTCCGACTTACTGCGCCGACAGGCCCGCCGCCTTGGCGGCTTCGTCGGCGGCGCGCATGCAGTCGGACTCGTTGCCGGACTTGAGCGCGGTCCTTGCCGCATCGAGATGGGTCCGCGCCGAGGTCATGTCGATCGAGCCGGTGCTTGGCTTCGCGGTGCTGCCGCTCGCGCTCGTCCCGGAGGGCTCGGCACCGCTCTGGGTGCCGGTCGAGCCGTCGACGCCGCTCGCCTGGCCGCCGGCGATCGCGCCGGTCGCGCCGGTGCTCGTGGTGGCGGCAGCGCCGCTCGACGAGCCCGCTGTCGCGTCCATCTTCGAGGAGCCGGTGGCCGTGCTCTGACCGGCACTGGTGCCGGACGGTGCCGCACCGCTCTGCGTGTCGGTCGAGCCGTCGACGCCGCTGGGCTGGCCACCGGCAACGGTGCCGGCTGCGCCCTCGCCTGTCGTGCCCTTGGTGGTGTTGCTCGCCTGGGCCGATGGCGTGGCGCCGCCGCTCGCCGCCGGGCCGATGACGTTCTCGATCTGGCTCAGCCTCGACTGGCAATCGGCGAATGCCGGGCTCGCAAACAGCGCGACCGCGGCGACGGCAGCCGAATATTTCAGGACCTTCATGAGGACCCTCCTCGATATGGTTCCAGGTCACCGCAGCGATTTTGCGGGGATGTTTATCAACACCACGCCCAGGACGAGGTTCCGCATTTTTCAAGGGTTCGGAAAGATCGGGAAAATCAACCCGCATAAAGATCGGCATGCGCCTTGCGCAGGACAGCCTTCTCGATCTTTCCCATGGCGTTGCGCGGCAGCTCGGGAACGACCAGCACGCGCTTCGGCAGCTTGAACCTGGCGAGCCGGGGCTGCAGCGCGGCCAGCACGGACTTCTCGTCCAACGTCGCGCCGGCTGCCGGCACCACCAGCGCGGTCACGCCCTCGCCGAAATCGGGATGCGCGATGCCGATGACGGCAGATTCGGCAACGCCGGGAATCTCGTCGATGGCATTCTCGATCTCGCGCGGGTAGACGTTCAATCCGCCAGTGATGATGAGATCCTTGCCGCGGCCGACAATGTGCACATAGGACTGCTCGTCGCGCATGCCGAGATCGCCGGTGATGAAGAAGCCGTCATGGCGAAACTCGGCAGCAGTCTTGTCCGGCTGTCGCCAGTAGCCCTTGAAGACGTTCGGTCCCTTGACCTCGATCATGCCGATCTCGCCATCCGGCAAGTGTTCGCCGGTGGCCGGATCGGCAATCCGCAAGGCGACGCCGGGAAGCGGAAAGCCGACCGTGCCGGCGCGCCTTTCGCCGTCGTAAGGGTTGGAGGTGATCATGCCGGTCTCGGTCATGCCATAGCGCTCGAGAATGGCGTGGCCCGTGCGGGCGCGCCATAGGGCATGGGTCTCGGGGGCGAGCGGGGCGGAGCCCGAGACGAAGAGGCGCATATGGGCGGCGAGCGCGGCGGTGAGGCGCGGCGTCGCGAGGAGGCGGGTGTAGAAGGTCGGCACGCCCATCATCACGCTCGCCTGCGGCAGATGGTCGATCACCTCGTCGGCATCGAAGCGCGGCAGGAACAGCATGCGGCAGCCGGCGAGCAGCGTGATGTTGGTGGCGACGAACAGTCCATGGGTGTGGAAGATCGGCAGGGCGTGAAGCAATGTGTCGGCGGCGGTGAAGCGCCAGATCGTCATCAGCGCCGCGGCATTGGACCTAAGGTTCTCATGCGTCAGCATCGCGCCCTTGGAGCGACCGGTGGTCCCGGAGGTGTAGAGCAGGGCCGCGAGATCGTCGGCGTTGCGCGGCACGGTGACGAAGCTGGCGGATGCGTCAAGCCCGCGATCCGCCAGCGTGCCGGCGGAAATGTCGGGAGAGCGCCAGACGCCCAGGGTCTCGAGCCTCGCCCCTGCCCGCTCGGCGACCGGCCGCAGCTCGGCCCGCGCCTCGGGATCGCAGACGAAGAGCCGCGGCGCCGCATCGAGGAGGAAGGCCTCGACCTCGCGCGGCGTGTAGCCGGTGTTGAGCGGCAGGAACACCGCGCCGACACGCAGGGTGGCAAGGTAGAGCATCAAGGCCTCGATGCTCTTCGGCACCTGGACGGCGACCCTGTCGCCTGCTGCGACCCCGCAATCGGTCAGGACATTGGCGAAGTGCGCCGACACCGCCTCGACATCGCCATAGGTGTAATGGCGGCCATCGGAGAGCGCGGCGAAGAGCCAGTCCGCCGCATGGCGGCGTGCGACGACGCTGTCGTAGAAATTGGTCATTGGGTTTCGATCCTGGCCGGCAGCGGCCGACTGGCGGCGAGCCGGCGGACGGAGGATGCCGCAATGACCTCGCCGCGCTCCGCATAGGCTTCGTGGTTCCGCTCGATCGATTCGAGCGCATAGAGATAGTTCACCATCATGCCGGCAGCCTCGGCGAGGCCTTTGCGCGACGTGTCGCCGAGCCAGTTCAGCCGCTCGAGGCGCGCGCCATTGCCAAGATGGAAGCGTGCCACCGGATCGAGCGGGCGGCCGGTCGCCGTCTTGGCGGCAAGGAGATAGGCAGCGGCCAGCGGCTCGACCACCTTGCGCAGGCGCTCGGCCTGCTCGTGATGCCGCGGCCAGCCCGGCTCATCCAGCATGGCCGCGGTCTCCTCGGCAAGCGCGCCCTCGCGCGTCAGCCAGCGGGCGAAGCCGGGAACCGGCGACAGGGTGACGAAGGTGTCGAGCTTCGGCAGGTCGCGGCGCAGCTCCTCGACGACCTGCTTGATCAGGAAATTGCCGAAGGAGATGCCGGCCAGCCCCTGCTGGCAGTTGGAGATCGAGTAGAAGACGGCGGTGCGCGCCGCCGATTGCGGCAGCACCACGCGGTCCTCGTCGAGGAGCGGGGCGATGGCGGACGGCATGGCGGTGGTGAGGGCCACCTCGACGAAGATCAACGGCTCGTCGACGAGGGCCGGATGAAAGAAGGCATAGCAGCGCCGGTCGGGCGGATCGATACGGCGGCGCAGATCGTTCCAGTCGCGGATCTCGTGCACCGCCTCATAGCGGATGATCTTCTCCAGCACATTGGCGGGGCTCGACCAGTCGATCCTCTGCAGCACGAGGAAGCCGCGATTGAACCACGAGCCGAGCAGGTGCGCGAGATCGCGGTCGAGCCCGTGCAGGGCGGGACGGTCGCCCAGCACGGCAAGCAAGTCGGCCCGCAGAGCCACGAGCGCCGCGGTGCCGCCGGGGGCGCGGTTGAGCCGCCGGAACAGCTCCTGCCGGCGCGGCTCGGAGGCGTAGTGGATCTCCTGAGCGCTGTCGGCCGACGGCGTGATGCGGAAGGCTTCGAGTGCAGCTTCCAGGCGGACGGTGTCGGGCCCGAAGCGGTCCACGAGGGCCGAGAAGAATTTCAGCCGGTCGGCCTCGGACAGGGCGCCATAGCGGGCGAGCGCCTCGCTTGCCATGGCGGTGCCCGATGCCTCCCCGCGCCCGGACAGAAGGGCGCCCGACAGATCGAGCAATGCGCCGACGGGATCGCGGCCGTCGCTACGCCATTCGCCACGTGACAGCAGCGCCCGGCCGCTCTCGGTGATGGATGTCAGAAGATCGGAGAAGAAGGAATTGGCCATTGGAGCATCACAAGAGCATCAAGCGCCGAGGCCAAGAATGCTGCGCGCTTCGGCCGCGGTGGCGGGCCGCGAGCCGGAATCGGCACAGAGATCGGCGACCCGCTTGACGAGCTCGGCGTTCGACTTGGCAAGGCGGCCGCGATCATAGCGGACATTGTCCTCAAGGCCAGTGCGGCAATGGCCGCCAAGCTCCAGCGTCCAGCGGTTGACCTCGAGCTGGGTCGCGCCGATGCCGGCCGCAGCCCAGGTCGCCTGCGGCATCAGCCGGCGCAGCTCCGAGACCTCGAACTCGAGCACCTGGCGGATCGCCGGCATGGCGTTCTTGATGCCGAAGACGAACTGGACATGGAGCGGCGGCTCGAGCACGCCTTCCTCAGCCATGCGAATCGCCTGATACAGCATCGACAGGTCGAACACCTCGATCTCCGGCTTGACCCCGAAGGTCCGCATGCGGGCGGCAAGCTCGGCGATCAGGGTCGGATGGTTCTCGTAGATGATGGTCGGGAAGTTGACCGAGCCGGTCGAGAGCGAGGCCATGTCGGGACGCAGCTCGAGCATCAGCCCCCGCTCGGCACCCTTGCCGGAGCGTCCGCCGGTCGAGAACTGGACGATGATGCCAGGGCAGTGCCGGCGCAGCCCCTCCTGGACCTTGGCGAAACGCTCGGGGCTCGAGGTCGGCGTCTGGTCGTCGTTGCGGACGTGGATGTGGGCCACCGTCGCACCGGCCTCGAAGGCCTCGTGGGTCGATTCGATCTGCTCCGCGGGGGTGATCGGGACGGCCGGATTGTTCTCCTTGCGGGGGACCGAGCCGGTGATGGCAACCGTGATGATGGTGGGGGCAGTCATGGCCTTTCGAGGTCGCGGTCGAGCATGGCGACCCAGGGATAGCGTTGGGCGACCTCATCGGTATAGCCGAGATTGTTGACGGTGGCACTGCGGGGCATCGCATCGGCGGCGTCGTAGCTGGTGCCGATCAGCCGGTCGGCGATGCCGGTGGCGATGCCGTAATTGCCCTTCTCGGCATGGAAATGATGGAGCGCGTGATGGCGGCGCAGGCGTTGCATGAAGGCGAAGGGGAAGCGCACCGGCAGATGCGCCGCGCAATGGAAGAACTCATAGATCAGGAAGGCGATCAACCCGGCGGCGAGCGTGGCGCAGGCGCCGGCGAGCCCCAGCGTGAAGTAGCCGAGCGGCAGGGTGAGCGCGAAGACCAGCGGCAGCGTGGTGTAGAGGGCGCCGAACAGGACCGACAGGTCGGTCGGGTTCATGTGGTGGTCGTAATGCACCCTTCGCCAGAAGGCGGCGGTATGCGGCTGCTTGTAGAAGAGCTGGCTGTGGAGCACGTAGCGGTGAACCAGGAATTCGACCATCGGGTAGATCGCCGCCACCATCAGCGGCGGCAGCAGCAGCTCCTGCCAGCTGGTGGCGAGGTAGATCGCCATGGCGGCGAAGATGACGGCGAGGCTCGAATAGACGGCGACCGAATGATGGCTGGCAAAGGCCAGGAAGAACTCGCGCGGCGTCATCGCCTTCACCCTGCCCCAGGTCGCACCCCAGGCGGCATCCGACAACAGAATCTGCATTGTCCCCGCTCCCTCGAACTGCCCAGGCGCGAAACTAGTGCGGGACGCCGTCGAGTTCAACAGGAGGCGGCTGGTAACGCGCATGCCAATCCGTGTTTGACACGAGATGGGATTCTATCTATGGCTGCGATGCACAATCCAAGATTGTTGCAAAGCGCAATCAGAGGCAAATATCGAGAATGAGCGAGGCGGAGCGGGTGGCGGAAAACTCGGAACATCCATTGTCAGCGGAGGAACTAGCGGGGCTGCGCCGCCTGCTCGGTGGCACGACCACCAACCAGCTCGATTTGCCAGACCACAACAGTGTTCAGGCGTCTGAACTCCGAAGCACCAATGCACGGCTGGATCTGACTCAGAAGGTCGTTGCCGGCTTCTCGATCGTCGTGATGACATGCGTCGGTTATCTGCTGATCCAATTCAACGGCGTCTCGGTTTCCCTTGGCAAAATCGAGACAAGACTCGAATTGGTCGACGAACGCTTCGATCGGGTCGACAAGCGCTTCGACACTCTCGCGGCACTGATGGCGCGTTTCAGGCTCCGTCAGCAGGGTTTGTTCAGGGAGTGAGAATAACAACCATAGGACGTTCATTGGTTGTTATCGCCTCTTGTGAGCGAGACGAAAAGGTCCCACTGTCTTATCCATGGCAACAGAAACGTTCAAAACCCTTCGCGAGGTCGCGATTGCGATCGACGGCGTCAAATGCGTCATCGAGGGCGTCAAAAGCCAGCTCGCCTTGATGACCTTGGTGTTTGCCGGTTTTGCCGCCACGTCGGTGGCCGCCTTCGCGTATTTCTTCATGGTCTCGGTGAGCAACTCGACGGCGATCGTCCGGATCGAGACGCGGCTCGACGGGCACGACGCGCGATTCGATGAGATCGGCAAGCGATTTGACGGCGTCGACGCGCGATTCGATCGCATCGACCGGCGCCTCGATCAGATTGTCGGCATCCTCCGTCCTCCAAAGCAACAAGGGCAGCTGGACGATCGTGCCTCGTCCAACTCTGGCGAAGAAGCTCGACCGTAGTCATTTCCTCACAGGAAATTTTATTTCTGCTCATTGATCTCCGTCGGCCGTGCCCCTAATTTGACGGCGAAATACTAGCTCAGCGGGAGCGCTCGCCCATGTGCGGCATCGTCGGTCTCTATCTGAAAACACCGGCATTGAAGCCGAAGCTCGGGGCGCTGTTCGCGCCGATGCTGGTCGAAATGACCAGCCGCGGTCCCGATTCGGCGGGGTTCGCCATTTATCGCGACCCGGTCGAAGCCGGGCGGGTCAAGCTCACCCTGGCAAGCGACGACCAGGGGATCGACTGGTCGGAGGTGGCGGAAGCTCTCGAGACGGCGCTCAGGGCCAAGGTCGAGATCCAGCCGATCGCCAGCCATGCAGTGCTGATCACCGATGCCGAGGAGCGGGCGGTCAAGCGTTATCTCGACCGGTCCCACCCGGAGATCCGGGTGGTCGGCGCCGGCCAGTCGGTGGAGATCTTCAAGGAGACGGGCTTGCCGGCCGACGTGGTGCGGCGCTTCGCGCTGACCAAAGCGCAAGGCTCCCACGCCATCGGCCACACCAGAATGGCGACGGAGAGCGCCGTGACCACCGCCGGCTCGCATCCGTTCTCGACCGGCGATGATCTCTGCCTGGTGCATAATGGCTCGCTGTCGAACCACAACAGCCTGCGCGAGGAGCTGATCCGCCAGGGGATGACGTTCCGCACCGAGAACGACACCGAGGTGGCGGCGGCCTATCTCACCCACCGCCTGCGGCAGGGCGACAGCCTGCGCGAGGCGCTGGAGAACGGGATCCGCGATCTCGACGGGTTCTACACATTCTGCGTCGGCACGGCCGACGGCTTTGCAGTGGTGCGCGACCCAATCGCCTGCAAGCATGCGGTGCTCGCCGAGACCGACGACTGGGTGGCGATGGCGACCGAGTACCGCGCCATCGCGCAATTGCCGGGCGCCGAGACGGCGCGAATCTGGGAGCCGGCGCCGCAGACCATCTACACCTGGGAAGGCCACGCCGCGTGATCTCCTACAACATCGCCGAGGGGGGCGTGCGCGCCCTCAATGAGCGCCTGCACAGGCTCGGGCCGGACAGCAACGAGCGGCATTTCCTGGTGAAGGACCCGCGCGGCGCTCATGCCATTGCGGTGGGAGTCGACCAGCCGGTGCTGATCGAGATCGAAGGCCATGTCGGCTTCTATTGCGGCGGAATGAACAATGGCGCCGAGATCCTGGTCAAGGGCCATGCCGGACCGGGGCTCGCCGAGAACATGATGAAGGGCTCGCTCAGGGTGACCGGCAATGCCAGCCAGGCGGCCGGCGCCACCGGCAATGGCGGGCTGCTCGTCATCGAGGGCGATGCCTCGTCGCGCTGCGGCATCTCGATGAAGGGCATCGACATCGT
>JBEVJH010000232.1:0-12373 GCA_040510355.1 Aestuariivirgaceae bacterium | reverse complement strand
TGCTTCGGGACGGCGCGAGCGCAACGCCATGCGCACTGGCTCGATCTGCGATGCCCTGCTGTCGCCGGAGCCCGGCGAGTTCACCTTCTCGATCAATCGCGATCGCTTGAAGGGCGGGCTCGCCGCTAGCGATGAAGAGGTGATGGCGGCGATGCGCTTCGCCTTCGAGACCTTCAAGATCGTTGTCGAGCCGGGCGGCGCCGTTGCGCTCGCCGCGGTCCTGGCCGGGCGCATCGCGACCCGCGGCCGGGCCATTGCGGTCGTGGTGTCGGGCGGCAATGCCGACCCGGCGACCTTCGCCGATATTCTTACGGCTGCGTAGCGCCCTCGTCTTCGCTCCGGCGTTCATCGGCGAGCGGGATGGCGGTGTCGCGCGACGAAGCGCGGCGGATGACGATGATGCGCTTGCGCTCTTTCAGCGCCCCGGTCATGGATGTGACCACCGGCAGGCCGCTTGCCGGTTTTGCCGGCGGCGCGAACAGCTCCTCGTCCTCGATGAAATAGCGCAGATGCCTCGCATCGATCGTCACTGATTCCGACGGGCGATGATTGTCCTGTTGCGGGGATGCCGGAACGATCGATTTGAGGCCGGCCTGGATCTGGTTGAACTGGGCGATCGCCTCGGCGCGCTTGTCGGCATCGCCGACCGGGATTGCCGGTCGCACGGCTGGCCGGCTGCCGATGCCGTCATAGGGCGGATAGGGCAGGGGTGATGGAACCGCGTGCTCGCGGATCGCTGCCTCGATGCGTCGCATGGCGTCCATCAGCTCGGTCACGCTGTCGAGACCACGGCGGCGCGAATATTCGGCGAGGAACCAGCGGCCGCGCGGGGACTCCATCACCGCCGACTCGATCTCCTCATAGTCGCTTTCGTTCAACGCCTGCTGCACACCCATGACCCTCATCCCGTCGCCCACGCTCTCGAAGCAGGCAAGATGATTGGCGAAACAGGTTAGGGAATGGTTGAGGGCGGCGCCGAAGCCTGCTCTAGCCCCAGAGCTCCGGCGGTGGCGGGTTCATGATGCTGCCGTCATAGCGGATGCCCGGAATGCGGTCGCGCTGCAGCAGCAGGGGGCCGTCGAGATCGACATAATCGGCGCGCTGGGCGATCAGGAACGCCGGCGCCATGGCGAGCGACGTCGCCAGCATGCAGCCGACCATCACTCTCATGTCGCGCGCGGCTGCGGCATTGGCGAGCGCCAATGCGCCGGTCAGACCGCCGGTCTTGTCGAGCTTGATGTTGATGGCATCATAGCGGTCGGCGAGGGCGGTCATGTCGGATGCCACATGCACCGATTCATCGGCGCAGACTGGAACCGGACGCCTGACCGTCGCCAGTGCCGCATCCCGCCCGGCCGGCAGCGGCTGCTCGATGAGCTCGACTCCATGTTCGGCGCAGGCCTCGAACATCGCCGGCAACCCATCGTCGCTCCACCCTTCATTGGCATCGACGATGAGCCGCGACGCTGTCGCATTGCGGCGCACCGCGGCCAGGCGCTCGCGGTCCTGCGGCCCGCCGAGCTTGAGCTTGAGAAGCGGCCGGTTCGCCGCGGCAGCCGCCGCCTCGCCCATCGCGGCGGGGTCGGCGAGGCTCAGCGTATAGGCGGTGACCAGCGGTTGCGGCTCGGCAAGCCCGGCCAGTTGCCAGGCCGGTTTGCGCGCCCGCTTCGCCTCGAGCTCCCACGAGGCGCAGTCGAGTGCATTGCGGGCGGCGCTGGCCTTCAGGATGTCTGGCACTGCGGCCCGATCGACATTCGCCTCGATGGCGGCGCGTGCGGCCTCGAGCTCGGCCACCACGCCGTCGACCGACTCGCCATAGCGGGGATAGGGCACGCACTCGCCACGGCCGACGATGCCGTCCTGTTCCAGCATGACCGTCACCACCTCGGCGACGGTCCTCGAGCCGCGGGCAATGGTGAAGACGGCGGCCAGCGGCCAGGTTTCTCGGGCGATGACGAGGTGGGGCATGGTCAGACCGGGAATCGCTCCTCAAGCGCATCGACCAGCGGTGCGACGCCGGTCCGGATCGGATCGACGCAGGCAAGCCGATGGGCTTTGCCGGTGGCGATGAGGCAATCGCGGGCCGCCGCTTCGTCGAGCGCTTCGGTGTTGACCGCAATGCCGATGCACTGGATCGCCTGGTTGGTCAGGCGCCCAGCCTTGATGGTCGCGTCGATGACCTCCTGGATCGTCGGCAGGGGATGTTCGACGCCGCGCATCTTGCGGCGGGTCGGCTCGTGGCAGACGACGAATGCATCGGGCTGCGAGCCATGGAGGAGGCCGAGCGTCACCCCGGCGAAGGAGGGGTGGAACAGCGAGCCCTGGCCCTCGACCACGTCCCAGTGATCGGTGGCGTTGGAAGGTGTCAGCCATTCCGCGGCGCCCGAGATGAAGTCCGCCACCACCGCATCGATGGCAACCCCGCGGCCGGAGATGAGGATCCCGGTCTGTCCGGTAGCCCTGAAATCTGCCTTGTGCCCCCGCGCCGTCATTTCACGCTCCAGCGCCAGGGCGGTATATTTCTTGCCCACCGAGCAATCCGTCCCGACGGTCAACAGCCGGCGTCCTGAACGCTTGACGCCCTTGCCGGTGGCAAAGCTCATGGCGGAATGGCGAACGTCGAACAGCTGCCGCCGATGCGCCTCGGCGGCCTCGGCGATTTCCGGCACCGAGGCGAGCCGAGTGTGCAGGCCCGTCGCGACATCGAGGCCGCCCGTGAGCGCCGCAATGATCTCGCGGGTCCAGTGGCGCGGCAGAACGCCGCCGGCATTGGCAACGCCGACGATCATCGTCTGGGCGCCGCGTCGCCTGGCTTCGGCAACGGACAGGTCGGGAAGACCGCAATCGGCCTTGCAGCCGTCAAGGCGCAGCTGGCCGACACACCAATCCGGACGCCAATCGACGATCCCCTGGGCCGTCTTGGCCGCGAGCTGGTCGGGTACGTCACCGAGAAACAGCAGATAAGGTCTTTCGATTTGCATGATGGTCCGGGCGAGGCAGTCGGGTCGGGGCTTCTTTCCCTACCAGTTTCCATTCTCGCCGCGAAGTGGGAAGAGTAGGCAGTAGGCAAAACGGAAGGGTTCCGCGCACTGCCTAATGCCTGGGATCCGACCCTCTAGCGCGTGCGCCGGCGCCTCGGCCGACTGCCCCCTTCAGGCGTGGAGCCGACCGCTTGCCTGGCCGAGCAGCAAATAAACCTTGCCGCTCTCGGAATTGAGACAGGCATCCACCATGTCCTCGCCGCGCGGCCCTTCCGCGACCGTATCGAGCAGGCGCTCGAACAACCGGACGAAGGCATCGAGCCGGCCGCGGACCGGACGTTCGCGCTCATAGCGGCTTGCCACCTCCTTGAGCATCTTGTTGCCGCGGCGGAGATAAAGGTGGTGGGTGTAGACATGGCCTTCGCCGGCGGCATATTGGCCTTCGAGTTCGGGCGGAGTGGTGCCGTCGAGCGCTTCCACCAGGTCGCGGGCTGCTGCATTGAGCTTGGCCACCAATGTTTCGGTCTCGCGTGGCGGGGCCGACGCTTTGCTGCGGCCGTTGCTCCCCGCCGCCAATGCCGGCATCAGGTCGGCGGTGCCCTCTTTCGCCGGGCCGCGGATCAGGCTTTCCACCGGCCGGCCCTTGACCGCGGTCAGCGACTGGTCCTCGCTGGCTTCGCTTCTCTGTTGGCTCTGCGACTTCCGATTTCCGGTCCGTGCTGGCGGCGCCGGCGCAGCGACAGCCGCGGCCTCGGTCTTCGCCGCGCCATTGTCCTTGCTGTTCTCGCGAGGCGGCGCTGGCAGGTGCACGCCGGCACCCGACAGGCCGAGCGCTCCGGCTTGCCGGCGCACGACTTCGGCAAGCGCGTTGAGGGCGGTGATCTGGTCGGAGACGACGCGGCGCATGGCGTCGGCGTTCTGGCGGGTTTCCTCGGGTAGCTCGAGGATCGACCGCTTGAGCTCGGCCCTGACAAAGTCGACCTCCTTGATCACCTGCTGGGCCGTGCTGCGCAGCTCCTGGGCCGTCTGGCCGAACTCGGTGGCGGTGGCGGCGATTGCCTGGTTGATCGCCGCCATGAGCTTTTCATGCTGGGTCTGCAGCGTGCGGGCCGCCGATGCAATGGCGGCATCCGACACCTCTTCGAGCCGCCGAATCTCGTCCTGGAGGTTGTTTGAAGCGGCATCGGTCTGCGACACGAACAGCCGCCCGATCTCCTCGGTGCGGTTCTCGGCATTGGTCAGGCGCTCCGAGATCAGCGAGATATAGTTGCGCATGTTGCCGTCGACCTCGGCATGCCGGCGCGACAGCTGGTCGAGCAGCCCGGCCAGCACGTCCTCGCGGCTGTGCAGCACGCGCTCGATCTCGGAATTGAACCGCTCGACCGAGCGGTCGATCAGCGTCGAGGCATCCTCGAGCCGCCCGGACACCCGTGAGCTGGTCTGTTCGAGCCGGCCGGTGAGCTCGGTCGATATCGTATCGAGCCGCCGGTCGAGCTCCTGGGCAGCGCCTCCCAGAGTATCCGACAGGATGCTGCTCGCCTTGTTCAGGTGATCGGCGAACTTCACGCCGGCATCGTCGAGCCGGCGGGTGGTCAGCGCCGTGTTGTTCTCGAGGCCCGAGGCAAAAGCCGACGAGACCCGCCCAAGCTCGCCGATGATCTCGTCCTTGGCGCCGTCGAGACCCTCCGCAAAAGCCGAGCGGGCGCGGCCCAGCTCGTCATAGATCTGGCCGGCGCGGTCGTCGAGGATCTTGGCGAACTGCTCGCCGGTGCCATCCATCTTGCCGATGACCTCGCTGGTCACCTCCTCGAGCATGGAGGTGGCGACGTCGAAGCGCTTGCCAAGCTCGCGGGCGGCGGTGTCGATCCGCCCGAACATCGCCTCGCCGGACTGCGACAGGGTCTGGGCGACCTCGGCGGAGGTGGCGGCGAACCGCTGCGTCATCGCCCCGCTCTGGCTTTCGAGATGCTGGTAGAGGCGGGCCTGGGTGGTGTCGAGCGCACCCGTCAGCGAGCTCGCCACCTCGCCAAGGCGTGACGACAGGCGGATCGAGGTGGTCTCCAGCCGGTCGGCGAGATTGGCGGTCGACTCCTCGAGACGGCTCGACACGTCGTCGATCTGCTCGCCGAGCCGCCCGGCGCTGGCTTCGAGCCGGCTGCTGACGTCGGAGGTGGAGGCCTCGACCCGGTAGGTGGTGTCCTCGAGCCGGCCGGCGATCTGGCTGGAAATGCCGTCGAGCCGATCGGTGACCTCGCGTGCTGTGTCGTCGAGGCGCGCCGCCACATGGCTCGAGGTCTCGGCCAACCGGCCGGTCAAGCTGCCGCTGGTGTTGTCCAGCTGCTCGGCGATCTTGAGGGTCGTCTCGTCGAGTCGCTCCGTCATGTCCCCGGACGCATTGTCGAGCCGGGTCGCGAGCTGCTGGGTCGTCGCCTCGAGGCGCGTCGTCATCTGGGTGGATGCGACGTCGAGCAGATCCGACATTCGGCCGGTGGCCGTCTCCAGCCGCGTGACGAGCTGCGAGGAGGTCTGCTCGATCTGGCCGGCGAGCTCGCTCGTCGACTTGGCGAGCGTGCCGGTGACGTTGCCGGCCGAGGACTGCATGCGCGAAATGAGATCGTCGAGGCTGCGCTCGATCTCGCCCGCCGTCTGGCCGGTCCGTTCGGCGATCTTGCCGAACAGCTCGTGGGCGGTCATTTCGAGCCGCTCCGCCATGCCTTCGGTGGTAGCGTCGAAATAGCTGGAGAGCTCCTGCCTGGCGCGGGCGACATTCTCCACGAATTCACCGGACACCGTGATCAGCCGCTCGGAAATGTCGCGGCCCGTCGACTCGACGCGCGAGGCGCCTTCGGAGCTGGCGTTCTCGAGCTTGTCGATGTGATCGCTCAAGGCGGCGACATGATGCGCAAAACGGCTGTCGACCGTCCCGGCGGCGGTGGCGAGCCGCTCGCTGACGAGATTGGCCGCCTCGTCGAGCTGGGCCGACACCAGGCCGGTGCGGTCGCCCATCTTGGTGAAGAGCTGATTGACCGTCTCCTCGAGACGCTCTGACATGGAGCCCGAGGCGACGTCGAAATAGTCGGACATCTCCTGCCGGGTCCGTGCCACATGCTCGATGAACTGGCCCGACACGGTGATCAGCCGCTCCGACATGTCGCGTCCGGAGCCCTCGATGCGGGCCGCGAAATCGACGCTCGAATTCTCGAGCTTGCCGACGTGATCCGACAGCATGCCGGTGCTCTCGGCGATCTGTCCGGTGATGTTGCTGGTGGCGGTCTCGAGCCGGCCGAACACCTTGCTCGCCGTCTGGTCGAGCTCGAGCGACATTTGACCGGCCCGCTCGCTCATCCGCGAGAACAGCTGGGTCGTCGTGTCCTCGAGCCGCGCCGTCATGCCGACCGAGGCCTGTTCGAGATAGGAATAGAGATCGTCGCGTGCCCGCGCCACGTTCTGCACGAACTCGCCCGACACCGACAGCAGCTTGTCCGACAGCTGGATGCCCGAGCCTTGCAGCTGCTCGATGACGGCCCCCGCCGCCTTTGTCATGGTATCGGAGGCCTCGGTGGTGGAGGAGTTGAGATGATAGGTGACGTTGCCCGCCGCCGACTGCAGCACCTCGGCCATTTGGCCGCCGGTTTCGCGCAGCTGGTCGGTCAGCGTGGAGGAGATGCGCTCGAAGGTGCGCGACACCTCGCCATGCACGGCATTGAGCTCGCCGGCGCTGCTCCGGAGCGACTGGACGATGTTGGTCTCGAGCGAGCGGATGTGGTCGCTGAACTGGGTGCTCTCGGCCCTCAGCGCCTGGGCCGAGTTGCCCAAGGTCCCAAGCTGGGTCGACAGATTCTCCGAGAACAGCCTGATCTCGTTGTTGATGACGCCCGACACCTGCTCCATGCGGGCGGTCTGGGTGCCGATCTCGGTCGTTGCATGAGCGGCGCGGCTGGCGATGTCGTCCATTGTCCGCGACAGCTCGTAGGATGAATCCTTGAGCCCCTGCTCGAGCGAGAGCAGCGTGGTCGAAGCGGTGCCGATCACCGATTCGAGGCTTGAGGTGTTCTCCATGAGCCGGCTGAGCAGCGGATTGGATTCGGTCCCGATCAGCATGCCGGCGGAGTGCAGGGCGTTGCGCTGGTTCTCCAACCCGGCGAGCAGCGTGCGGATGCGCTCCTCATTGGCGCCGAAGGCCCGCTCCATATTGGCGATCTCGCGATGCACCAGGGATTCAAGCTCGCTCGCCCGGGTGACCGCATGCTCGATCCCGCCCACCAGCTGCTCGACCTCATGTCGGATGGTTTGAGCAATCGTGGTGACGCCGTCGCTCGCCACTTCCTGCGGCCGGATGAGCCGCAGCGCGGCATGCACCAGCGCCTCCGACACGTTCTGGATCTGCTGAGCCCGCCACAACAGGTAGGCGGCAGCCCAGATCAGCAGGATCGGCAGCGTGATCGCGATGAGCGCAGCCGCGAGCCCGGCCATGCCGGTGCCCTGAAGCGGCGACGGCAAGCCGGCGCCGATGGGTATGAACATCACGACGGTGCAGAGAACGATCCACAGCAGTGAAGTCGCGAAGGCTGCCCAGAATGCCGAGGTTGAAGGACGCCGCCGCAGCGCGGCCATCGCGATGCTTGCGCCGGCGTCGTTCTCATTGGCCGGTCGCGTGCGAGGTGCCTCGGGGCGTCCCCTGAGATCGGGCTCCCGCGGCACGACCAAGGACCCGCCTCGCTCGTCGCGGCGCGTCGCTCTGCGCGGCGCCCGCCTCTGATCATTCGCTTCACTCGCCATACCGACCACCACCCGCAACGAACTTTTGAAGTTCGTGGCCCCGGCTCGCGATCGAGCCAACGCCGCCCCGATTCGTTCGCCCCGACGAAGATATTGCAAATCCTGTGTAAAATTGTGATCCGCTTTGCAACACTTCGCAAGACGGGAACTCTCCCCTTGAACAGCTTTGTTAACCCGCCGTTCGCCCTTGTCTGCTAGGCTAGAGCCAAAGAGAAAGGCCGCAAAAAGGCCATTCAGGGAAGGCGACGAGATGTTTGGCAGCGCGAGTCGCGGGTACGATGAGCCCGTAAGCAACCATTCCGAGTGCGGCGAAGATGCAACACAGGACGAGATTTTCGATCTCGAGCATCTGCGGCGCTACACCGACAACGATTTCGAGCTCGAATGCGAGCTTCTGACATTGTTCCGGTTGCAGATCCGCCAATATGCCGAACGGCTCGCCGAGGTGACGGATGCCGAGGAATGGCGGATCGCGACCCATTCGATCAAGGGAGCGGCACGCTCCATGGGGGCGCGCAGGATCGCCGGCATCGCCGAGATGCTGGAAGCAAGCGGGCCATGCGGCGACACGGCCGAAGGCCGGGCAATGGTCGCCGATCTCGTCCGCGATCTCGAGACCTGCGAGGCGGCGATCGCCCGTGTCACTGGGTCAAGGCGCGGCTAGAAGGCGGATTGTGCTCTGCGAAACTATCACCTAAATAGCGCGCAACCGCGCCGCTTTCCGGCGTGTCATTATTAGAGCGTATCGAATGGCAAAGTTGACTTTCATCCAGAAGGACGGGACACGGCAGGAGGTCGAAGGGCAGAACGGCATGACCGTCATGGAAGCGGCGGTCAAGAACATGGTGCCGGGAATCGATGCCGATTGCGGCGGTGCCTGCGCCTGCGCGACCTGCCATGTCTATGTCGAGGCTGACTGGATGGAGCGGGTTGGCCCCCGCAACGAGATGGAGGAGGACATGCTGGATTTCGCGTTCGATGTGCGCGAGAACAGCCGTCTGTCCTGCCAGATCAAGATCACCGATACCCTCGACGGGCTGACGGTGAAGGTCCCCGAGAAGCAGTTCTGACGCGGCTTAGGGATCCCGCGATCTTTCGAAGGAGTGGTTCATGAGCGAGGAAACGGTCCTCACCGATGTGGTGATTGTCGGTGCCGGTCCCTGCGGTCTGTTTGCGATCTTCGAGCTCGGCCTGCTCGACATATCCTGTCATGTCGTCGACATTCTGGATCGGCCCGGCGGCCAGTGCGCCGAGCTCTATCCCGAGAAGCCGATCTACGACATTCCCGCGCTCCCGATCGTCACCGGCCAGGAGCTGACCGAACGGCTGATGGAGCAGGTGAAGCCGTTCAACCCGGTGTTCCATTTCAACCAGATGGTGACCGCTCTCGAGCGCACCGAGGATGGCGGTTTCGAGCTGCGCACCGACGGCGACGTGGTGCTACGCTGCAAGGCGGTGGTGATCGCCGCCGGCGGTGGCTCGTTCCAGCCGAAGAAGCCGCCGATTCCCGGGATCGATGCCTATGAGGGCACCTCGGTCTTCTACTCGGTCAAGAAGATGGAGGCCTTTCGCGGCCGCGACGTGCTGGTGGTCGGCGGCGGCGATTCGGCGCTCGACTGGACGCTCAACCTGCAACCGGTCGCCCGCAGCATGACACTGCTGCATCGGCGCGACGATTTCCGGGCGGCGCCCGACAGCGTGAACAAGATGCGCAAGCTGGTGGCCGACGGCGCCATGCGCTTCCTGATCGGCCAGGTGACCGGCCTGAAAGGCAGCGCGGGGCGGCTCGAGGCGGCGCTGGTGAAGGGGCCCGAGGGCGTCTTCGAGGTCGCGACCAACACCTTGCTGCCGTTCTTCGGCCTCACCATGAAGCTCGGTCCGGTCGCCGATTGGGGGCTGAGGCTCGAAGAGGAGCGCATCCCGGTCGACACCGAGAAGTTCGAGACCTCGACTCCGGGGATCTTCGCGATCGGCGACATCAATTATTATCCCGGCAAGCTGAAGCTCATCCTGTCCGGCTTCCACGAGGCGGCGCTGATGGCCCAGCAGGTGTTCCACATCAAGAATCCCGGCGAGCGGCTGGTCTTCCAGTACACCACTTCGAGCACCAGCCTGCAGAAGAAGCTCGGCGTCGCATGAGCGAATAGCGAATAGCGAGTAGCGAATAGTGGGGGCAGCTCGGTCCCACTATTCGCTATTGGCTACTCGCTATTCGCTTCGCCAACAGCGCCACCAACGCCTCATGCGGCAGCGCCCGCACCGCGAGATCGTTGGCCCCGGTCATCGGCCGGTTGGCGATCATGGCGTCGATCACCGCCTCCTCGATGGTCTCGACCGTGGCCTCGAACAGTGAATCGAGCTCGTCATTCGGCAGGAACGCCATGGCACGCGGACCATCGCCCGCCGCGAAGGCGTCCGCATTGGCCGTCGACAGCGCGATGAAGATGTCGCCCGATCCATTATGGGACACCGAGCCGGTGCGGGCGAGGCCGAGCGGCACGCGCCGCGCCAGCCGCTTCAGCTGGTGTGGCAGGAGCGGCGCATCGGTGATGACGACGGCGATGACCGACCCCATCGGCTTCGAGCGGACCTCGCCGCCCTTGAGATGGCGGCCGACCGGCACGCCGAGGATCGTGAGCTCGCTGCGGATGCCGAAATTGGCCTGGACGAAGCTGCCCAGGATCCAGCTGCCGCCGGCCGCCTCGACGACCCGCGAGGCAGTGCCGGAGCCTCCCTTGAAGTCATAGGCGATCATCCCGGTGCCGCCGCCGACGCTTCCCTGCTCGATCGGCCCGGAGCGGGCCCCGTCGAGCGCCGCGAACACATCCGCGTCGGTCACATGGAAGCCGTTGATGTCGTTGAGCTCTCCGTCATAGGTCTCGCCGACCACCGGCAGTCCCCAGGGCTGGTCCATCGCGCCGGCCGACCGCAAATTCCATTTCACCAGGGCATCGCGCACCAGCCCCAGAGAATGGGTGTTGGTGATGGCGATCGGCCCCTCGCATTGGCCGGATTCCTCGACCCAGATCATGCCGGTCATCTCGCCATTGCCGTTGAGCGAGAAGCCGCCCGCCGCGCAGGCGAGCTGGGCGCGTTCCCGGCCGCGCGGCAGAATTGCCGTCACCCCCGTGCGCACCGGCCCCGATCCCCGGACCAGCGGGCCCGACCCCTTGATCAGGGTCGCATAGCCGACCTCGACATTCGCGATGTCGGTGATCGCATTGAACGGTCCCGGCCGGCCGCTCAGTGCCAGCCCGAGCCCCCGGGCGCGGATCAGGCCGCTCGGCGTTGCCCGCCATTCCTCCTTGATTTGCATCGCGAAAGTCTCCTAAAAGCCACAGTTCATTCAGCTCGCATTCAGCATTAGGGAGCAGAATTCGCCCAGTTCGGAGTAGGGGCTCATGTCCGCTTCCTGTCACAACCATTTCCGCCCGGGCCTGTTCGCCGGCCTCTGCGCCGCCTGCGGCGGCTCCTGGGCGCGCCGGCGGGTGGTGCCCGAGGCGGAGGGCATCGTTGTCGAAGCCGGGATCGGCGGCGGAGTCAACCTGCCGCTCTATGACAGCTCCCGCGTCAAGCTGGTGATCGGCGTCGATCCCGATCTGACCATGCTCGAACGCATCCGCGAGCGCCGGCCCGGCCGCGACCTGCCGCTCGAGCTCCATGAGGGCAGGGCGGAGTCGCTGCCCTTCGAGAGCGCCAGCGCCGACACCATCGTCCTCACCTACACCGCCTGCAGCATCCCCGACATCCGCGCCGCCCTCGGCGAGATGCGGCGGGTCCTGAAATCGAGCGGCCGGCTGCTGTTCTGCGAGCATGGGCGCTCCCACGACCGGGCGGTGGCCGCGCTGCAAGACCGGCTCGACCCGGTCTGGCGGCGCTATGTCGGCGGTTGCCACATCAACCGCGACATCGCCCGGCTGCTCGACGAGGCCGGCTTCCGCATCACCTGGCTCGACACCTTCTACGGCACCTGGGCGCTGCGCCCGCTGAGCTTCCATTACAGCGGCGCCGCGGTCCGCGCCTGAATGCCCGATCTTGCCGAGCGCCTGGTCGAGCTCTGCGGGGCGTGGGGCGTGCGCCGGGGCGAGGCCGTCAAGGCTCTCGATCCGGGGTTTCACAAGGACAATCTCTCGGCCGAGCTCGCCGTCTTTCCCGAGACCACCGCGATGGTGGCCGCCGTGGTCGCCCTCTGTCGCAGCGAGGGCGTCGCCATCGTTCCGCAGGGCGGCCGGACCGGCATTGCCGGCGGCGCCGCGACCGCGCCTCGTTCGCTCATCCTGTCGCTGAGCCGGATGCAGCGCATTCTCACCCTCGATCCGCTCGCCCGGACGGCCCTTGTCGAGGCCGGCGTGACGCTTGGCGCCCTCCAGCAAGCCGCGGCCGCTCAGGGGCTGTCGCCCGGCATCGATATCGGCGCCCGCGACAGCGCCACCATCGGCGGCATGATCTCGACCAATGCCGGCGGCAGCGAGGCCTTCCGCTACGGCACCATGCGCCAGCGCGTCCTCGGCCTCGAGGCGGTGCTGCCGGACGGCACCGTCCTCAGCGACCTGACAGAGGTCGCCAAGGCCAATGAGGGCTATGACGTCAAGCAGCTGCTGATCGGCGCCGAG
>JBEVJH010000231.1:0-3358 GCA_040510355.1 Aestuariivirgaceae bacterium | reverse complement strand
GAATCCTTTGCACCTTGCGCCGCTCGGCGATGACGAAGACCACGCTCATGGCGATCAGCAGGAGCCCGGCCAGCAGATAGAACAGCGCCGTTTCGAGAAGGCCGCCGAACGTCTTGAAGTAGATATAGAAGAGCTCGGCCATGAAGAACACGTAGCCGACAGCCGAGATTGCGCGGATACCTCTTCGTCCACCATCGGCGATCAACCACAGGCCGCCGGCAAGGATGAGAACGCCGGCATAGATATCGAAAGTCGTCTTGTCGCTCAGCGGTGCGAGCAGCGGCGGCATGGCGAGCCGGAGCAGCACCGCGTAGACCGCAAGGCCGCCGACGGCGATGAGCGGGAAGCTCCGGCTCCAAAAGGCCCCGGCAACCGCCAGGAGGGCCGCGGCGAGACCGGCCCATGCCAGCGCCGCGACCGACGCCGCCGCCGGCACGCTGACCGACGGCTCGCCGACCTGCAGCAGCATCAGATCGCCGAGGCAGACCAGCGCCCCATAGGTCGCAAGCGTTGGGAACAGGCGCTCGGCCCGCTCGTCGCCGGTGAGGCCCTGTCGCCCGCCGGCCAGCACATAAACGGCGAAGCCGAACAGGCACACCGTGCCGGGCGGCAGCGTCTCATGCATGAACGCGCGGATCAGCGCCAACAGCAGCACCAGCAGAAGCACATGGAGGGCGAGCTGCGAGTTCCGCCACCACACCGCCGCCGCACAGAAGCCCCACGCGATGGCGAACTGCCATGATGGAATCAACGGCCCGTCGGTCTCGCCGATCACCAGCCACGCCGCGAGCAGCAGGATGGCGAAGATCAGCGATGCCGTCGATTGCATCAGCACGGCCGCGAGGAACACTCCCGCTCCCCATAGCAGTACCGCATCGGCAGGATTACCCGAGATATGATAAGTCTGCGCAATCAGCATGATGCTGGCGCCGAACACGGCGCCGCCGATGAGCAGCATGGCGTGGCCGAACTGATCGCGGCCCGTGCGAAACAGGCCATAAGCGATGGCATAAGTGAGCCATAATGTTCCGAACAGGACCGCGAGCCTGACCATCCGGGGCAATGCTTCCCAATTGGCGGCAACGAAGGTCACGATCGCCAGGCACAGCAGCACCGCGCCGAGAATGGCCAGCACCGAGCCCGCCGAGAAGCCGGAACGAGCCGCCGCATCGGCTGCCATGCGCTCTTCCTGCTCGGCGCTGATCCAGCCTTGTTCACGCCAGCGCGCGAGATCGCGACGCAGATGAGCCATATAGCCGAGCATGCCTGAACTACACCTTTCGCCTCGTGGACGCGTCGCTGTTGATGATCAGTCGGTCGAGATGACTGCGGATATGCGCTGCCTCCGCCGGACTGTTGGCCAGCGCGACGGCGCGGTCGAACGCCGCCTGTGCTTCCTGCCGGCGGCCGAGCTTGAGGAGCAGCGCGCCCATGACGCCGAAAAAATGAAAATAGCCGTTGAGACGCGGCGCCAACGGCTCGATCATTGCCAGCGCCGCCTGCGGTCCGCGCACCTTGTCGACTGCGACCGCCCGGTTGAGCGTGACGACGGGCGAGGGCTGGAGCTGCTCCAGCGTGGCATAGAGAAGATCGATCTGCCGCCAGTCCGTCGCCTTTGGACTTTCCGCCAGTGCGTGCAGCGCCGCAATCGCCGCCTGCAGCTGATAGGGTCCGGGGCGACGCTGTTGCATGGCCTTGTCGATCAGTCCCGTCCCTTCCTCGATCATGGCGCGGTCCCACAGGCGGCGATCCTGGTCCTCGAGAAGGACGATCGAGCCATCGCCGGCGATCCGCGCCGGCGCCCGCGCATGCTGCAGCAGCATGAGCGCCGTGAGGCCCATGATCTCGGGCTCGGCCGGGTAGAGCTTGAGCAGGAGTCGCGCCAGCCTTATCGCCTCCTCGCACAGCGGCCGCCGCAGCGCCACGGCCTCGCCGGTCGCCGAATAGCCTTCGTTGAAGGTGAGATAGACCATGGCGGCGACCGCCGCGAGCCTTTCCGCCCGCTGCGCCGCGCCAGGCGGCTCGAAGGGAATGTCGGCCTGGCCGATCCGCGCCTTGGCCCGGGTGATCCGCTGCTCCATGGCGCTCTCGCTGACCAGGAAGGCGCGCGCGATCTGGCCGACGCTCAGACCGCAGACGATGCGCAAGGCCAGTGCGATCTGTTGCGTGGTCGGCAGCTCCGGGTGGCAGCAGATGAAGAGAAGGCGCAGCACATCATCGCGATACTGCTCGCTGTCGAGGCGCTCGGCGATCGCCGCCTCTGCATCATCAAGATCCGATATCAAATCATCAGGCGGCATCGCTTGCTGGCGCATTTGCCGGCGAACTGCGTCGATGCCGACATTCCGTCCGACAAAGATCAGCCATGCTGCTGGATCGCGCGGCGGGCCCTTTTGCGGCCAGGAGCCGAGCGCCCTGAGACACGCCTCCTGATAGGCCTCCTCGGCGCTGTCGAGATCGCGAAAATAGCGGAGCAGCGCGCTGACCGCCTGAGGCCGCGCCGCCACCAGCGCCGAATCGATCCAGGCAAGCTCGCTCACGTCATATTGACCCGGGCAAATAGAGCGATATCGGGCGGATTTCATAACTGCCACCCGGATTGGCGCGCGCGAAATCGCGGGCGATGTCGATCACCTCGTCCAGCGATTCGCCATCGATTACGTAGAAGCCGAGAAGCTGCTCCTTGGTTTCGGCAAAAGGCCCATCGATCACCAGCGGCGCTTCCTTGTCCTTCTTGAGCGTTGTCGCAGTGGTGGTTGGCAGCAGCCTGACAGCAGGACCGAGCTTGCCGTCGCTCCGCAACTTTTGATGGATGACGCCGAGACGCTCCATCACGGCATCGTCCTCCTGCGTGGTCCAGGAGGTCACCACATCCTCGAAATGATAGCAGAGAATGGCATAGAGCATGGGATCTCCTTCTCCTCCAAACGGACGATCCGGCGTATAGCCATCCAGGACGGAAAAGGGAATGGCTCGTGCCGCGGAGGGGTCAGATCGGGCAGTCGGCGTTAGGCAGTAGGCAGGGCGTGGAGCGCAGGCCACTGCTACTGCCTACTGCCTACTGCCTACTGCCTATTGCCTACTGCCTAATTCCTATCGCCTATGAAATGACCTTTCGCAGGTGATTGTCCCACGACCGGCGGCTGACACCTGACGCAATCGGCGAGGAGCCGCCAGGCGACCAGCCGATCAGCGATCCGCCACCTGACGACATGGCAAAGCCGCGCTTCCCTGCCGGCGCGACACCGCACCCATCCTCCAGCGCGACCACCCCCGCGATCTTGCCGGTCCGCGCCTCCCAGACAATGATCCGCCCGCCCTTGGGGCAGCTCGTCGCCACGAGATCGCCGCGAGCGTC
>JBEVJH010000230.1:0-5593 GCA_040510355.1 Aestuariivirgaceae bacterium | reverse complement strand
CCCGGACCCTGGGGTTCGAGCGCCGCCATGACGGCTGGGCTGGCGGCGACCGGGCGAGCCCCGGCGCGATCGGCCACACCGGCTTCACCGGCACCGGCCTGTGGGTCGATTTCGAGCGCGAGGTCGCCTGGGTGCTGCTGACCAACCGCGTCCACCCCTCGCGCGACCGCCGCAGCGACATCATGCAGCTCCGCCGCGCCGTCGGGGATCGGATTGGTGAGGCAGCAGGCGTTAGGCAGTAGGCCGTAAGCGGTGCCCTTTCCGACTGCGGGGTCGAAGTGGCCGTCATGGCACAGCTGGCGGTCTTTTCCGTTGGATTTCGCTTTAGGGTTGAAGCGACCCTTTCAGCGGCATATCTTCAGGGCGAAGGCTGAGACCGCGGCCGTGAACGGTGACGAGAGCAGCGGGTTCGGTGGGCGCATCCCGAGGAGTAGCGATGAGTCGCACATTCAGGGTCGAGGCTGAATTCGATCATGAAGCTGGCGTTTGGTACGTGAGTGACTCTGATGTGCCAGGTCTGGCGACCGAGGCCGGAAGCCTCGATGAGCTTATGGCTAAGCTGCAAGTGATGATTCCCGACTTGTTTGACGCGCGCGCGGAATGTGGACTCGAAAGCGTCAAACTCCTGGAGGGCGATGTTTCGATTGATTTCATCGCACACCGACGGGCTCACCACGCTGCTGCATGAGCGGCTACACCCGTGATTTGAAGAAATTGCTCTCCCAAGCCGGATACAGATTTCTTCGAAAAGGCAAAGGTGACCACGAAATCTGGATTTCTCCGATCTCGTACCGCACATTCACCGTAGACAACAACATCAAGTCCAAGCACACCGCCAACGAAACTCTCAAGCAGGCTGGTCTGCCCAAGCAATTTTGACACCTGACCGGCAGTAGGCAAACAGGCAGTAGGTCGTGAGGACGGTTTTTCCCCTACTGCCTAACCGACCACCGCTACGCCTTCGACAGCTGATCGAGCTTCGCCCTGAGGCCGTCGATCACCGGCTTGGCGATGTCGGCGACGCCCGGAATGGCGAGAACCTTGTCGAACAGCGGATTGAGTGCCGGCAATGCAGCCATGATGGCCGCCGCCAGCGCCTTCTTCTGGTCGGGCGACAGAGTGGCGAGGAGATTGCCCAGCGCGCCCAGCTGGCCGTCGGCATCCTGAAGCTTGGGCAGCGCAGCCTTGGCGGATTCGCTGTCGGTGATGCCCTCGAGCGCCGCCTTGAGCGTGTCGATCGCCGACGTCGCCTGGGTCGTCGGATCGGCAGTGGTCGTGGGTGCCGGCGCCGGGGCGGGAGCGGGGGCCGTCGTCTCGGCAGGCGCGGGCGGCGGCGGGGCCGCGCGCTCCCTGCCGAGGAAATACCACAGGCCGCCTGCGATCAGGATCAGCGGGATCGCCCAGGTCACCCAGTTCATGTTCGAGCGGACCTGCCCGGCGGCACCCTGCGCGGTGCGTCCCGCCTGCTGGGCCGCTCCCGAGCCGGCGCTGCGCAGGCCCGCCAGCACCTCGCTGCTGCTCAACCCCGACGGCAGGGCGGCGGCGATCGAGTCCTTCTGCGACACCAGCAGATTGGTGATCTTCGCGGCATCGAGGCCCCCGGCTTCCTGCCTGATGCCGTTCATGACGAAGGGGGCGACGAGCCCGATCAGCGTCGAGACATTGCCCTGGCCGAGTCCGCTATAGCGGGCGATCGCCGAGGTCAGACCGTCGAGCGACGAGCCGCCCAGCAGCGAGGAGAGGACGCCGAGCCCCTTGTCGCCGACGGCCTGGGCGTTGCCCGCGCCGAGCGAATTGACAGCCCCGGTGCTCGACAGCTGGGTCGCAGCCTCGATCAGCCTTCGCGCCCCGTCGGGCTTCGACACCACCCCGACGAGCACGGCGAGAATCGCGGGCACGCTGCCCGCAAGCGCCTCTTGGACATCGCTCGCCTTGATGCCGAGCGCACTGGCGATCCGGGAAGTCATCTCCGGCTTGATCGCCTGCAGGATCTGAGAAACCAGGTTAGCGGCCATAGGGGTCCTCCACGGCTGACAGGTCCCCGCCCATGCACTCTCGCAGTCGCGGCTCAGCCCGGCAGACCAGGCCCCATGAGCAGCGCCACGACGATGCCGCCGACCGACGAGATGGCGGCAAACAACAGAATCGCGAACACGCGACGAAAGAAACGGACGTCGGTCTCACCGACGCTGTAGGATGACATCAAAAACCTCCCTCGTCCCCATGTTTTCTCGGCAGGTCAGGCATTTGCGTCGCCGTCGCAATGCCGAGCGAAAGGGGTTGCAACGAAGTCTATGACCAGACGGCAGGTTTTGAAATTAGACTTAGGTCTTAGAGAGGGGCAGTAGGCATTAGGCAGTGAGGGAGGTCTATCCTACGGCCTACTGCCTATCCCCGCTTCGGCCGGCCCCCTTCGGGCAGGACGTCGAAGGCGATCGAGATCCGGCGTTCGCGCGAGCGGAACGGCACGGTGGCGTGATAGAGATAGGCCGGGAACAGCACCATCATGCCCTCGCACGGCTTGATGGTGCGCGTCGGAAATTCCGACCTGAGGCCGAGCTCCTCGGGCGGGCGGCCCGCCTCGAAGCCGCCGAGGATCACCCCGTCGCGGCCGTTGTCGTCGCTGGCGATCTCCGGCGGGATGGTGACGTAGTAACAGCCCGACAGATAGCCATCGATATGGACATGCGGCTGCTGGTTGCCCTCCCCCTCGAGCACCGCCGCCCAGGCGGCGATCTCGACGGCGCGCGGCCGGTGCGCCAGGAACGGATGCCGGTCCGCGCCTGCGGTCGCCGCGAAATATTTCTCGACAGACTGGTGCATGATGCGATGAAGCGCATCGATGGCGCCGCCCGTGCCTTCGGGCTTGAGATTGGCGATCCGCAACGCCGGATGATGCCAGGTCGGGTGGTCCTTGGGCGGTGTCTTGAGCTTCGGATGGGCCAATATCTCGGCCTCGAGCGCCCGGTTGAACTGATCGAGCGAGCGATAGCCCTCAGGCACCACGATGGTCTCGACCCGCATGAACCGGTCGAAGTCGATCAGCCGCTCCGCATCGCCGCGCCGGCCCGTCTCGGTCAGCAGCAGCGCCTTGAACGACAGCGCCTCGATGCTTCCCGGCATCGCCGCGAGCCAGTCCTCCGCCGTCCTGAGAGCCGCCGCCGGATCGCCGGTCGCGACCAGCGCCGCGATCAGATTGTTGTAGACGCCCCCCGTTCGCGCGCCGCAGGCCAGCGCCCGGGCATAGCCCTCGATCGCCCCCGCCAAGTCGCCGTCCTGGTGCAGCGCGATGGCGAGCGACGACCAGGCCTCACCGCTGTCCGGCGCCATCGCGATGGCGGCCCGATAGGCGGCGATCGCCTCCCCGCGCCGGCCGAGCCGCTCGCAATGATCGCCCTCCGCCACCGCCAATTCCGCATTGTCGGGAAAGCGCGCCCGGCCCTTGCGCAGCATCGCGCCCGCCTGCTCGAAGGCGCGGGCACCGGAATAATGGCGCGCCAGCGCCAGGAAGGCCGCCGGCGCCGCCGCCGCCCGGTCGAGAACCCCGGCGGCAAGATCGAGATGGCCGACCGCCTCGCCGGCCCGCCCCTGCCGGAGCCTCGCCATAGCGGCGATCATATGGGCCCGCGGCAGGACCGGCCGGGCGGCGAGCGCCGGGCCGAGGACCGCGAGTGCCCCGTCCGGATCGCGGCCCTGGAGCAGAGACTCGGCATGCTGCATCGAGGCCATAAGCTCCTGGCTCATTGCATTTCTCCGGTTTGACGGTATCCCTGGGGGCAGGAGGGTAAATCATTCCGGGCCGGGAAGGAAATCGCCCGACGTCCCTCGTCCACTGTCGCTGCCATCTTCATGAAACGATTGGATAATCGAATGGCTGAACCCGATCTCGTCGTCATCAATGGCAGGCTGCTGACCATGGCCGGGGACGCGGCGCCGGCGAGCGCGCTGGCCGTTGCCGGCGGCCGCATCCGGGCGGTCGGCGTCACGGCGGCGATCCGCGCCATGGCCGGCCCCCGGACGCGCATCCTCGATGCCGCCGGCGCCACCGTGCTCCCCGGTTTCATCGAGAGCCACATGCATCTCTTCAGCGGAGCAGCCGAGCTCGACCATCTGCAGCTCGCCGGCGTCACCGGACGCGAAGCGCTCACCCGCGCCATTCGGGACCATGCGGCGATGCATCCCAAGGCGCCGCTGCTTGTGGCGCAGGGCGCCGACTACACCATTCTGTCGGGAACCGCGCGGGTGACGCGCCATGATCTCGACCGGGCGATCGCCGACCGGCCATTCGCCATGGCGGCCGCCGACCACCACACAATGTGGGCCAACACCCTGGCGCTCGAGCAGGCCGGGCTGCTGGCCGGCCGCACTCTCGCGCCCGGGCATGAGATCGTGATGGGCTCCGACGGGCTGGCGAGCGGCGAGCTGCGCGAGATCGATGCCTTTTCGCCGCTGTTGCGGCTGGCCGGGCTTGGCCGCGAGTCGGCGGGCCTCGTCACCGGCGGCGAGCCCGAACCCGCCCCGACCGCCGCCGAGCGCGCCGCCGACCGCGCGCTCCTGAAGCGCGGCCTCGCCTGGTGCGCCCGCCACGGCATCACCAGCATCCACAACATGGACGGCAACCTCTACACCCTGGCGCTGCTCCAGGAGATCGAGGAGGAGGATGCGCTGATCTGCCGGGTGCGCGTGCCCTTCCACATGAAGAGCTTCATGCCGCTCGCCGCGCTGGACAAGGCCCGCGCCATGGCCGGGCGCTACCGCTCCGACACGCTGTCCTCGGGCTTCGTCAAGGTCTTCTATGACGGGGTGCTCGACAGCTGGACGGCGGCGATGATCGAGGACTATGCCGACCGGCCGGGCACCAGCGGCGTGCCGCTGTTCACCCCGGAGCACTTCGCCGAAGTGGCGGTCGCCGCCGACCGGCTCGGGCTGCAGATCGCGGTGCATGCGATCGGCGATGCGGCGGTCAGGGCGGTGCTCGACGGCTATCAGGCGGCGGCCGCCGCCAATGGCCGGCGCGACAGCCGCCACCGCATCGAGCATATCGAGGTCATCCACCCTGCCGACATTCCGCGCTTCCGCGCGCTCGGCGTCATCGCCTCGATGCAGCCGCGCCATGCGCCCGGCACCATGGGCCTGCCGCTCGAGCCAACCGTGTCGCGCATCGGCGAGGCACGCTGGCCCTGGTCCTATGCCTGGCGCACCCTGCGCGAGGCGGGGGCGCGCCTCGTCTTCGCCACCGACTGGCCGGTGTCGCCGATCGATCCCCTGGCCTCGATCCAGGCGGCCCTGACCCGCCCGCGCTGGCAGGACGATCTGCCCGACCAGCGCCAGACCCTCGACCAGGCGCTCCGCAGCTACACCGTCGACGGCGCCTATGCGGAGTTCAAGGAGGACCGCAAGGGCGTGCTGCGCGAGGGAGCGCTGGCCGACATCGTGGTGCTGTCCGGCGACGTCGCCGCCACCCCGCCCGAGCGGATCCCCGAACTCGCCGTCGCCACCACCATCTGCAACGGCCGGGTGACCTATCAGAAGGGGCAGTCGTCAAATAGGCAGTAGGCCGTGAGCAGAGATCTTCCCGACTGCCGACTGCCTA
>JBEVJH010000229.1:0-26306 GCA_040510355.1 Aestuariivirgaceae bacterium | reverse complement strand
CCGTGACATTGGCGATCACCGGCACCGACGGCCGCTTCACCGCCACCGTGCCCAGGGCCTCAGTCATCACCTCGGCGGCCGGCTGCATCAGGGCGCAATGGAACGGCGCGCTCACTGGCCGCAGCACCGCCCGCCTGGCGCCCCGGCCGCGGGCGATCTCGACCGCCCGCTCCACCGCCCGGACCTCGCCCGACACCACCACCTGGCCCGGCCCGTTGGCATTTGCCGCGTCGCACACCTGGCCCTGCGCCGCCTCCTCGGCGATCGCCACCGCGGCCTCGTAGTCGAGGCCGAGCAGCGCTGCCATCGCGCCGGTGCCGACCGGCGTCGCCCGCTGCATGGCGCGGCCGCGGATCTGCAGGAGCCGCGCCGCATCGGCGACGCTGAAGCTGCCGGCGCCGGCCAGCGCCGAATATTCGCCGAGCGAGTGGCCGGCGACATAGCGGGCGGTGCGGCCGACCCCGATGCCGAACTCGGCGCCGAGCACCGCCACCGCAGCCATCGACACCGCCATCAGCGCCGGCTGGGCGTTCTCGGTCAGCATCAGCCGGTCGTCCGGCCCGTCCCACATGATGGTCGAGAGCTTGATGCCGAGCGCCTCGTCGATCTCGTCGAAGACGGCGCGGGCAGCGGTGAACTGCTCGGCAAGGGCATGCCCCATGCCAACCTGCTGGCTGCCCTGGCCCGGAAAGATGAAGGCGACCGACATCGCGCTATTGAGAGGTCCCACTTCGCTTGATGCCCGGGACGAACCACGAACGGCCCCTGCGAGTCAAGGTGGGGGTGCAGCAGGCAGTAGGCAGATAGGCAGTAGCCAGATAGGCAGAAGGTGGGGCGCCTTTGACTACCTACTGCCCAATGCCTACTGCCTCACTTCCCGCCCCTTGCTTCCCGCGGGAAAAACTGTATACACCCGCCGTCTGTCAGCTGACCGGTCGGGGGCTGAACGGAAGGGCGTGTCCGGCCTTATCTCCGGACCGCCAGGGCGAGAGCGCCCGGCTTCCCGTGTTCCCGCTCTTTCAGGACCCGTTTCCGGGCCTTCCACAAGGTTCGGAGAGAGGCTCTGCACCGGTTCGGCCGAGATGGTGGAGAAGCAACGGAAAGGCCCGCGAAGCCATGGCATTCTACGAGCATATTTTCCTGGTGCGGCAGGACGCGTCGAACACCCAGGTCGAGGCGCTGACGCAGCAGTTCAAGACGGTCATCGAGGAGCGCGGCGGCAAGGTCGCCAAGACCGAATATTGGGGGGTCAAGCCGCTGACCTACCGGATGAAGAAGAACCGCAAGGCGCATTACACGCTGATGAACATCGATGCGCCCTCGGCGGCGATCGACGAGGTAGAGCGCCAGCAATCGATCAACGAGGATGTGCTGCGCTTTCTCACCGTGCGGGTCGACGAGCTCGAGGAGGGTGCCTCGGCGATGATGCGCTCGCGCGGCCGCGACGATCGCGACGGCGAGGGCGGCGGTGGCCGCTTCGGCGATCGCGGCGGCCGCTTCGGCGACCGGCCGCCGCGCGATTTCGGCGACCGTGGCGACCGGCCGCCGCGCGATTTCGGCGACCGCGGCCCGCGGCCCCCGCGGCCGCCCCGCGAGGCGTCGAGCGGCAATGGCGGTGAGGGGAGGAGCTGATGGCCATGCAGTCACAACCGGCACGCCGGCCGTTCTTCCGGCGGCGCAAGAGCTGCCCGTTCTCCGGCCAGGGCGCGCCCAAGATCGACTACAAGGACGTGCGGCTGCTGCAGCGCTACATCTCGGAGCGCGGCAAGATCGTGCCGAGCCGCATCACCGCGGTGTCGACCAAGAAGCAGCGCGAGCTGGCGCGCGCCATCAAGCGGGCGCGCTTTCTCGGGCTCCTGCCCTATGTGATCAGGTAAACCATTCCGCGACGAGCCTTCGGCGGCGCCAAGATCCGTCACGAAGGCTCTGGTTGGGGCGGCGGTCGTGCCGCCTCTAACCCGCCGACCGGGCGAGGGACAGCCGAGATGATCAACAACTGGATGGTGATGGCGGTGCTGGCCGGGCTTGCCTCGGCCTTGATCTTCGCCGCGGCCGGAATTCCGACCTTCACGGCGGCGGCGGTGTTCCTGCTGGCGCCGGCGCCCCTGCTGATCGTCGGCCTGGGCTCAGGCTGGGTGGTCGCGCTAATCGCCGGGGTGATCGGCGCGCTGGCGCTGAGCCTCGCCATCGGCTGGGCCTTCGCGGTCCCCTATCTCCTGGCGACCGCGCTGCCGACGGCAATCATCGCGCGGCTCGCCCTGCAGCAGCGGCCGGCGCCGGCGGTTCAGGGCGGCGAAGGCGAGGCCCGCGCCGGCGATGTCGAATGGTACCCGGAAGGGCGCGTGCTGATCGCGATCGCGCTGATGGCGGGCGCGCTGGCGACCGGGCTCGTCATCATGGCCGGTCCCGATGCGGCGAGCTTTCGCGCCACGACCGACCAGCTGCTCGACCGGGTGGTGACGATCCAGCAGGGCGGCCCGCAGTCGCCGGAGCAGAAGCAGCGCCTGGAGAGCATGCGCTCGCTGTTCGCCAGCATCCTTCCCGCCGCGGCGGCGATGGGCTGGACGCTTTCCACCTTCGCCAATTTCCGGCTGGCCGAGACCGTCGCGGCGCGCCTGCGGCTCACCGCCCGGCCGCTGCCGCGCTTCGGTGCCCTCGCCTTTCCGCGAACCGCCGCCGTCGGGCTGGTGGTCGCCTCGGCGGCTGCCCTCCTGCCCGACAGCTTCGGCCTGATCGGCGGCGCCTTGGCGGGCGGAATGTCGGCGGCCTTCGCGGTGCTCGGGCTTGCCGTGTTGCACGGGCTGCTGGACGGGCATCCGTTTCGCGCAATGCTGCTCGCCGCGCTCTACGTCGCGGTGGTGGTGCTCGGCTTCGCGCTGGCGCTGCCGCTGATCGTCACCGGCATACTCGACATGGTGTTCGCCATGCGGGCCCGCACCCGCGGCTCGCAGAGCGGCGGCAGCGTGTGAGCGAAGCGATGATCGCTGTGGTTCGTATCAAGGGAGAAGAACAATGGATGTGATCCTGCTGGAGCGCATCGGCCATCTCGGCCAGATGGGCGATGTGGTGCGCGTCAAGGACGGCTATGCGCGGAATTTTCTGCTGCCGTCGGGCAAGGCGCTCAGGGCGACCGATGCCAACCGCCAGAAATTCGAGCGAGACCGAGAGATGCTCGTGCAGCGCAATGCCGAGCGGCGGTCGGCGGCGCAGGGCGATGCCGGCCGGATCGACGGCAAGAGCTTCGTGATCATCCGGCAGGCCGGCGAGAGCGGCCAGCTCTATGGCTCGGTGTCGACCCGCGACATCGCCGAGGCGGCCTCCGCCGCCGGCACCCATGTCGAGCGCAACCAAGTGCTGCTCGACACGCCGATCAAGGCAATCGGGCTGCATCAGATCAGGATCGCGCTTCATCCCGAGGTGGTGATCCAGGTCACCGCCAATGTTGCCCGCTCGCCCGACGAGGCGGCGGCGCAGGCGCGCGGCGAGGTGCTGATCGGCTCGGCCTCCGATCGCGAGGAGGCGCGCATCGCCGCCGAGGCGCTGTTCCAGCAGGAGACCGAGGCCGAAACCGAGGACGAGCCACCCGAGGACGGAATGGGCGCTTGACCGGAACCGGTTGCCTAACAATCTGATTGTGGACAATATCCCATCGCTGGCACAGCCGGGCCGTGCATTGTCATATCCCGCTCCCCGTGGGATGGTGGGGGTGCTCTTTGCGAAGAGGGTACCATGTTCAGTAGCTTGCGGCGGGTGTTCGCCCATATCGTCCGAGCTGGGCACCTGACACTTCTGGAGCCGGATGGCCGGCAGTCCACCTTCGGCGACGGCACCGGAGAGGAGGTCGTCATCCGCGTGCGCGACCGCCGGACCGCCCTCAGGCTGGTGCTCGACCCCGACCTCGCGGTCGGCGAAGCCTACATGGATGGTCGCCTGACGGTCGAGCGGGGCACGATCTACGATTTCCTGGCGCTCATCTTCTCCAATGCGGCGACCGTCGAGCCGCCCGCCGGCGTGAAGTTCCCACTCCAGATGCGCGTGGCGCTGCGCCGCCTGCACCAGCGCAACCCGGTTGGCCTTGCCCGCCGCCACGTGGCGCACCATTACGACATCGACGGGCGGATCTACGAGCTCTTCCTCGATCGCGACCGGCAATATTCCTGCGCCTATTTCGAGTCGCCCGACCGTTCCCTCGAGGACGCCCAGCAGGCCAAGAAGCGTCACCTCGCCGCGAAGCTCGCCATCGAGCCCGGCATGCGGGTGCTCGACATCGGCTCCGGCTGGGGCGGGCTTGCGCTTTACCTTGCGGAGGCCTGCGGCGCCGAGGTCGTCGGCGTGACGCTGTCGCAGGAGCAGCATGCGCTGTCGGTCCAGCGCGCCGCCCAGACTGGCCTCGGCGGCCGCGCCGAGTTCCGCCTGATGGACTATCGCGAGATCGCCGGCACCTTCGACCGCGTCGTCTCGGTCGGCATGTTCGAACATGTCGGCATCGGCCATTATCGCGAGTTCTTCGGCAAGCTGCGCAGCCTGCTCGCCCCCGACGGGGTGGCGGTGCTCCATTCGATCTGCCGCTCCGACGGGCCGAATGCGACCAGCGCCTGGGCCAAGAAATACATCTTCCCCGGCGGCTACATCCCGGCGCTGTCGGAAGTCGTCCCGGCCATCGAGAAGTCCGGCCTCTATCTCACCGACATCGAGGTCCTGCGCCTCCACTATGCGCGGACGCTGCGGGAATGGCGGCGGCGCTTCGCCGACCATCGCGACATCGCGCGGCGCCTGAAGGACGAGCGCTTCTGCCGGATGTGGGAATTCTACCTCGCCGCCTCGGAATGCGCCTTCCGCTGGAGCGCCATGAACAATGTTCAGATCCAGATGTGTCGCGATCAGCACGCCCTGCCGATCACCCGCGACTACATGCAGCGCGACGAGACCCGGCTGCGCGGCCAGGATGCCGGCCGGCCGCGGCTCAAATCGGTGCCCGGGGAATAGCACTGGGGAGTGGCGAATCACCGGCCGATTCGCGCAAGATCAAGCACATGTTCACGGGCCGATGCGGCTTCGAGCCCACCCTGTGAATAGCGCGTATTGCTTTGATCCACCAACATGTTCCGCCCGCCGCCGCCTCGCGAAGGGCGACGGGATGCGGCTATGTAGATGGCAATGGATTCGGCTCACAACATACGCCTGCGCCGGCCGCAGGAGCAGGAAGCGGAGGAAAGCCCGGCCTATCGCGCCGCCCCGCACAATCTCGATGCCGAGCAGGCGTTGCTCGGTGCCATCCTGGTCAACAACGAGGCCTGCGACCGGGTGTCGGGCTTTCTCCTGCCCGAGCATTTCCATGAGGGGATACACCAGCGCATCTACGAGGCGGCCGCCGATCTGATCCGTGCCGGCCGGCGCGCCGACCCGGTCACGCTGAAATCCTATTTCGAGCAGGATTCCTCGCTGAACGAGATCGGCGGTCCGGCCTATCTGGCACGGCTTGCGGCGGCCGCGACCACCATCATCAACACCGAGGAATATGGCCGGCTGGTCTATGAGCTGGCGACCCGGCGGCGGCTGATCGTGATCGGCAGCGACATCGTCAACGAGAGCTACGAGCCCAAGGTCGACGAGACGGCGCGCGGGCTGATCGAGCGGGCCGAGCAGGCGCTTTACGAGATCGCCGAGACCGGCAAATACGGCCAGGGCTTCCTGCCCTTCGGCACCGCGCTTGGCGAGGCGATCGACATGGCGGCCGCCGCCTATCAGCGCGATGGCGGGCTATCGGGCATTTCCTGCGGCTTGCGCGACATCGACGAGAAGATGGGCGGGCTGCAGCCCTCAGACCTGATCATCCTCGCGGGCCGCCCCGCCATGGGCAAGACGGCGCTCGCCACCAATGTCGCCTATCGGGTGGCGCGCAACTACAAATCGACCCACAATCCCGATGGCAGCGTCCGGGTGACGGATGGCGGCGTCGTCGCCTTCTTCTCGCTCGAAATGTCGGCGGAGCAGCTCGCCACCCGCATCATCTCCGAACAGGCCGAGATCTCCTCCGAGCGAATCCGCCGCGGCAAGATCGGCGAGGACGAGTTCCATCGCCTGGTCGAGGTGTCGCGCGATCTCCAGTCATTGCCGCTCTACATCGATGCGACGGGCGGGCTCACCATCGGCCAGCTGGCCGCCCGGGCGCGGCGCTTGAAGCGGCAGCGGGGCCTCGGGCTGGTGGTGGTGGATTATCTCCAGCTGCTGACCGGCTCGTTCCGGCGGCAGCAGGAGGGGCGCGTGCAGGAGGTGTCGGAGATCACCACCGGCCTCAAGGCGCTCGCCAAGGAGCTCAATGTGCCGATCCTGGCGCTGTCGCAGCTGTCGCGCCAGGTCGAATCGCGCGACGACAAGCGGCCCCAGCTGGCCGACCTGCGCGAATCGGGATCGATCGAGCAGGATGCCGACGTCGTGCTCTTCATCTTTCGCGAGGAGTATTACCTGGCGCGCCGCGAGCCCAAGCCCGGCACGCCCGAATATCTCGCCTGGCAGGACGAGATGAGCCGGGTCCATTGCGTCGCCGAGGTGATCATCGGCAAGCAGCGCCACGGCCCCACCGGCTCGATCCAGCTGCACTTCAACCCGCAATTCACCAAGTTCGACAATCTAATCCAGGATGATCACCTGCCGCAGCGGTTCGAGTAGCGGGGCAGTCGGCAGCATCGGCAGTAAGCGGCGGAGGAGGGAACCTGTCGAGTGCCCATGATTCAGATGGGCCATCAGGGAAAGCGGTTGCATCTCAATCTTATTGGCTATCTTTCCTTGCAATCTCCAATGGAAATATCTATATGTCGCCTATACCCGCCGGCAGCGTGCTGTCGGCTCAAAGGCCGCCAAGAGGCAACTTGAGGCGGCCTTTGCTTGCCTAGCCCTCAGAGCAACTCATGAGAACGGTTGTCTACGTAGACGGCTTCAACCTGTATTTTCGGCTGCTTCATACAAGACCTCATCTCAAATGGCTTCAATATCAAGGCTCTCGCTCAAAGCGTCCTCGGTGCTCGACACCGGATTGTCGGTGTACGCTATTACACCGCCCGCGTCTCTGGACGGACAGATCCGACCGCCCCTGCACGCCAACAGGTCTATCTGGATGCTCTTGGAACGGTCCCTGAGATCTCTGTTCATTTGGGAAGCTTTCTGAGTAACAAGAAGTTCGCCGGCTTGGTCTATCCACCGGAGTTCCGACCACTGCGCGTATCTCCAATCCCGCAGCCATGGCCGGCTGTAGTTCGCGTGCACAAGACTGAGGAAAAGGGCAGCGATGTTAACTTGGCATCTCACATGCTGCTTGGTGCGTTTCGAAATGAATTCGATGTCGCGGCCATTATCTCCAACGATACGGATCTTGTTGAACCGCTGCGGATCACGACGAGAGAACTGGGCAAGGTTGTGACATTGCTTTCACCGGTGTCCAGTCCCGCCCCACAGTTAAGAGCCGTTGCCAGCTTTGTGCGGCACATCAGGGTAGGCCATCTTTCCGCATCTCAATTTGCCGATCCACTGGCCCTTGCGGATGGCACCCTGCTCTCGAAACCTGCTGGCTGGGTCTGATTACGACCCTTCATCATTTTTAAGGGTGGTGCCTACGAGCGACCGAAGGGGCCTTGATAGGCGTTAGGCAGTAGGCAATAGGCGGTGAGCGGAGTTCTTCCCTACTGCCCCTGCCTCCCGCCGACGCTAGCTCGCTGCCTGGCCCGGCCTTCGGCTGCGCGATTTGCCGTTCTCGGTCGCGTGCTCGGCGATCGCCTCGTCCTCGGAGAGTGCTTCCTCGCTGCGGCTCAGGGCCTGAAGCTTCTCCACCGATTCGTGCACCACCCGCGCCATCTGCTGCTCGATCTGCACGATCTGGTTCTGCAGCTCGGCGGTGAGCGTCGAGCGGCTCGCCTCGACATGGCCGGTCATCGCGGCCTGCGCCTCGAGCATCATGCTGAAGCTCTTGTTGGCGGTTGTCTCCAGGCTGCGCGAGTCGTCGTGGATGCGGTTCGACAGCGCATTGACGTTCTCGGCCATGCTGTCGAGCGCCTTGAGGTTGGCCGTCGTCATCTCGTCGGTGAACTCCCGCGCCAGCTCGCGCAGCCGCTCGACGAAATTGGCCCGCGCCTTGTCGATCGCCATCTCGACCGACGACATCACGGTGCGCCGCGCATCGTCGCTGGTGGCGACCAGCCGGCTCACCGCCGCCGCGGTCTGCGACTGCAGGTTCTGCCCGACCAGGTCGATGCGGCCCATCACGTTGCGCGACGCCTCGTCCATCTTGGTGGCGGCGATGGCCGCCTTGGCGGCGATATGCTCGGCGAATTCCTCGGTCGCGAGATCGAAGGACGACGCCAGCTCGCGCGTCCGCCCCTGCACGGTGACGGTGAGCTCGCCGGCACTGCTGGAGATGCGCTCGACGAACTCGCCGGTCGCCTGATCGATCGACGATGCCAGCTCGCCGGTGCGGTCGCCGAACGCCGCCGTGAGCTCGCGCCCCCTGACCTCGATCGTCGACAGAAGCTCGCCGGTGCGGCTGCCGATCGTCGTGACCACCTCGCCCGCGCGGCCGTCGATCGCGCTCATCAGCGCGCCGGTCTTGTCGTCGATCGCGCTCATCAATTCGCTGCTCTTGCCGTCGATGGCGCCCATCAACTCGCCGCTCTTGCCGTCGATGGCGCCGAGCAGCGCCCCGGTGCGGTCGCCGATGGCCCCCATCAGTTGGCCGGTCCGGCCGTCGATGGTGCTCATCAGCTCGCCGGTCCGCCCGTCGATGGCGCTCATCAGCTCGCCGGTCCGGCCGTCGATCGCGCTCATCAACGCAGTGCTCTTGCCGCCGATCGAGGCCATCAGCGTGCCGGTCTTGTCGTCGATCGTCGAAAGCAGCGCGCCGGCCCGGCTGCCGATCTCCGACAGCAGCGCGCCGGTGCGCGTATCGAAGGTGCCGGCCACCTGCTCGGCAACCCCGCTGACCGTGGTGGAGAGCTCGCTCGCCCGGGCATTGAGCACGGTGGTGAGATCGCGCGTCGCATTGCCCATCACGGCGACCAGCTCGGTGGTGCGCTCGTCGAACGCCTGGGTCATCGCCTTGGCCTGGATGTCGACCCGGCCGCTCAGCGAGCTCGCCGCCACGTCGAAGGTTCGGGTCAGGCCCTGGGCGGTGGTCTCAAGGCCGGTGGTCAGCGCCTTGGCGGTGCCGCCGACATTGCCGGTGAACTCCTCGATTGCCAGGTCGAAGGCAGCCACCAGCTCCTCGGTGCGCGCCTGGAAGCTGCCGGTGAGGCCCGAGGCCCTGCTGCCGATGCGCTCGAAGGTCTTGGCGACATTGCTGTCGAAGCCCTGGGCGAGCTCGTCCGCCTTGGCATCGAACGCGCTCGACAGGTTGGTGGTGGCAAGCCCGACCCGCAGCGCATAGTCGGCGACCGAGTCGGAGAGCCGCGTGCCGAACTCGCGGGTCGCCCCCTCGATGCGCTCCACGACATTCTCCTGCACCTGGTCGAAGCTCTCCAGGATCTGGCGCCGCGAGCTCTCGCCGCGCTCCAGATAGTTGCGGGCGAACGACTCCATGAAGGCGATGAACTGCGTCTGGGTCTCGCCGGTGCTCTCGGAGAAGCGGATGCGGTTGGCCTCCATGAGGGAGCGGAACTGATCGCTGGCGCCCTGCACCGTCTGGGTGATGCCCTCGCCCGTCCCCTTGATCTCGCCGGCAATGTCGGCCGTCGAGGTCTCGAGCCGCTGCGACAGGACGGCCACCAGCTTGCCGAGCTGGTCGAGCTCCTCGGCGGCGCCGCCGGCCACCGTTTGCAGCTTCTGGGTGGCCGAGGAGGCGGTCTGGGAGATGCGCCCGGTCACCTTGCCGGCAGTCGTCTCCAGCGTCTTGGAGAGGTCGCCGGAGGCTTCGTTCAGCGCGCTCGTCACCTGCTCCGAGGTCGAGACCAGCGACCCGCCGACCTTGGTGGCGGTCGTCTCGATGAGATCGGTGTAGCGGTTCGAGGTGTCATTGAGCTTCTTGGCGATCTCGCCCGAGGCGCTTTCCAGCTCCGCCACCACCGACAGGGTGCGCTCGGCGAATTTCTCCAGAAGATCGTTGGAGCGGTCGTCGATGCGGCGCGCGAGACCCGCGCTCAGCTCCTCGAGCGACCCGCCCATGCCGGTTGACGACTGGTCGACCCGCTCGAGCAGGGTCTTGCCCAGGCGGTCGAAGGTCTCGATGAACTCGCCGGCGAAGGCCTCGAGCTCGTCCTTGATATGGCCGCCGCTCGCCCTGAGCTCCTCCGCCGCCGCCGTCGCATTGACGATGACCTGCTTGGCAAGCTCGTCGGCCGACTCGCGCAGCTCCCCGGTGACCGTCCCCTTGAGCCGGTCCAGCGCCTCGCTGACCCGGCTGGCCGAGGCGACGATCGCATCCGACACCGAGGACGAGCGCAGCCCGAGCGTCGTCTCGATCTGGTCGTGCATGCCGGACAGCTCGACCACCGCCGAGCGGAACAGGTTGGAGATGCGGTTCTCGATGCGGTCGATGACGGCGGAGAACTCGCCGGCCTCCGAATTGAGCTCGACCGTCGACTGCGCCAGCATGCGGACCTGATTGTCGAGGCGCTGCGAGAAGGAGACCGCCTCGCCCTGCAGCGTCGCCGTCATCTGGTCGATGCGGCCGGTCTGCATCGAGATCTCCTGGCCGAACTTGGCGGTGCCGTCGGTCAGGTCGCTGAGCGAGCTTGCGAGAATGTCGGTGGCCTGCGACACATCGGTGCCGAGCCGCGACAGCAGGCTGCCATTCTGATCGAGCACCGACTGCAGATGCGCCGTGGTCTCCTGCAGGTGGTTCATCAGCGGCACGGCATCATTGCCGAGCTGGTCGCTGAGATTCTGCATGGCCATGCACTGATTGCCGAGCGAGCCCACCAGCGTCTGCACCCGCTCGCTGTTGCGGCCGAAGGCGCGCTCGACATCGGCCAGCGCATGGCCGATCAGCTCCTCCGCCTGCAGCGCCCGGCTGGTCTGCTCCTGCAGCGCCAGCAGCGCCCCTTGCGCCTCCTCGCCGCCTTTCGGCACGCGCCAGCGCGCCGCCGGCGCCGGACCCTGCTCGCGCAGCATGGCGGAGCTGGCCGAGATGAAGTTCTGGGTGACCAGCTCCATCTGCCGCGACCGGTAGATCATGTGGGCGGCCGCCCAGATCAGCAGCACCGGCACCAGCATGCGGATGAGGACGCCGGCAAGCTCGAGGAACGACAGCGGCGAGCCGCCGGCCGCGATGACGCCCGGATTGCCGGTCGATGCACTGTTGGCGAGATCGAAGGTGGCGAGCAGGATCCACGCCAGCGACACCGCGAAGGCAATCCAGAACGGCGTCAGCCCGGCCCGCCGCTTCGCCCGCGCCAGCCCCGAGGCCTCGCCATCATTCTGATTCGCCGATCGCCCGGCGAGCAGCGGGAAGCCTTCCCTCAAATGAGACTTTTCGTCGGCTGTCTCGAGCGGGACGGCGGCATGCTCACTCTTGCGGACTCTCGACATGGTTACACACCGCCCCTTGACCCGACATATCGCCAGTCACCCCGCCGCGCGCCCCGGCCCTGCAAACCCCCGCCTCGCCCCCGGTCACCCACGCTCGGCCACAGCTCCACCGTTTTGCCGTTCCCCGGACATGCTTCGGCAGACTGCACCCGCACTGCTTGGGACAGAATCAGGGAGAAAATGGGACAGACCCCTCATCGACTGATGCTCCGGCACCGAGGCGTTGCAAAACAGCGCCACCTCCACCCGCCATGGATGCAGATTCAATGGGTTACGCTACTTCGGCTCGCAACCGGGCTCAAGAGCGAACACAGGCTTATCCACCATCGCGAACACCCGGAAGGGGCCTTCCGGGTGCTTTCAGGCGCTAATTTGGTCTCAGGAAGGCTTATTCGACGAGATCCTCCGCCCCGCGCGCCACTTGGCGAACCACCTCGGCGCCCTGCCGGGCTGCCGATTCGCGCAAATTCTCGCCGATCGGCTCCAGGATCTCCCGCTCGCGCCGCGACAGCGGGAACATGGCCCCGAGAATGAGGCCGATGCCGAGACCCACCGCGCCGATCATCAGCGGATTGGCTTCGAAATAATCCTGGGCGGCGCGGGCGGTGGTGCGCACCCGCTGGTTGGTGCCGCGCAGCGCCCGGCGCCCCTGCTTGCGCAGATCGTCATATCGCTCGCCAAATTGCTCGGCGACCTGCCCATAGGTATCCGAAACTCTTGCCATCCCCTCCTCCAAGCGGCTGCCGACCCTCGCCGAGTCGTCCTGACCGTATCCCCGGCTGCTGTCGCCATAGCGCTCGTCGCCGCCCGAGCGGACATTGCCCGCGCCGGCGATGCTGCGTTGATACTCGCTCTGGCGGCTGCCCCTGTTCTGCGTGCTCATCTCGTCACTCCCTGTTCAAGCTGCTGGTTGACTCGTCCACTGGAAAAGACACCGGTTCCGACTCGATGACCGGCTCGTTCGGCATTTGGGGCGGCCCCCGCCCCCAGGTCTCGGGCGGCCGCCCGGTCCGCCAATAGGCGAAGCTGAGGCCGAGGCCGAGCATCAGCAGCGGCACGGGATGACGGAGAGCCATCTCCCGTGCGGTGCGGCGGATGCCGCCATTCGCCTTGGCGCCGAGGAGGCCCAGCACCTCGTCCGCGAGGCTCGCGGGCCGCGCCCGCTGCTCCAGCTCGGCGAGCGTGGATTCGAGCCGGGCCCGCTGCTCCTCGACCTCGCGCTCGAGCGCGGAGAGATCGGTCATGGCGCCGGTCTTTCGGTGAGGATCTCCTTGGTGCGGATCGCCTGGCGGATGGCGCGGTCCGGCATCAGCGCCGCCGGCTTGAGCCGCGACCAGCCATAGAGCGCCAGCAGCAGGGCGACCACCACGATGCCGCCGCCGACCAGCAAGGTCGCGAGATCCCGGCCGATCGAGCGTCCCAGCGCATCGACCGCCCAGAAGGCGAAGAGAATCAGCGCCACATTCAGGAGAGCCGCCGCCGCGATCACCGCCACCAGCCCGTTCATCGCACCAGCGACGTTCTGCTTGATCTCGGCCCGGAACAGCGCGAGCTCGCGCTGCACCAGCGTCACCGCCTCCCGGATCACCTCGCCGATCAGCCCCGGCAGATGCGGTTGTCGCGGCTGCTCGTTCATGGATTGTCCCCTGCCGCCTGGCCGCGCCCGCGACCTCCCGGCCTCGGGGTGCGGCGCTGGCCGCTCGCGCCGGTGCCGGTGTCGCCGCCGCCATTGCTGTCAAATCCGCCCTCGGCGGCGCTGCGCAGGATGCGGCTGACCACCAGGCCGGCCGCCAACGCGCCGGCGAACACGGTCACCGGATAATTGCGCGAGAAGCTCTCGGCCTGCCGGGCGAGGTCCTCGATGCGCTGGTTGCCCAGCTCCTCCGACACGGTGTCGAGCCCGTCGGCCGCCGCGTCGATATAGGATTTGATATTCGGCTGATCGCCATAGGAGTCGCCGAGGCGGCGCAGGCCCTGCGCGGTGCTGGTGAAGGTCTGCGTCAGCGTTTCCTTGCGCCCGTCGAGCCAGGTGCTCGCCATCCGCCGTCCGACGCCGACGAGCTTCTGCGACTCGCCTGCAATGTCGAGCCCGCCGCCGTGCCCGCCTTGAGGATTGGCCTGGTGCCGGGGCTTGCCGGCCGACGAGGTGCTGGAGGGGAAATCGCTGCTCGATTGGGTCATGTTCGTTGTATCCCGCAGTTGCCGGTTGACCAAACGCACTTTAGCAAAACTGGTTCCTCAATTCTGCCAGAATCAGCTCAGGCAGCACTCGGGCTGCTCACTTGGCGGGACGCTGGCCTGGCGCCGCCCATCGCCTGCTTCTCGAGCTCCGCATTCACATCCGCGCCGACGATGACGATGAAGGCGGAGATATAGAGCCAGATCAGCAAACCGATTGCAGTCCCGAGCGTTCCATAAGTTGCGTCATAGTTACTGAAGTTTGAAAGGTAAAATGAGAATCCGATCGAGGCGACGAGCCAGATGATCGCCGCCGCGACGGCGCCCGGCGTGATCCATCGCCAGCCCGCCGGCGGCCGACTTGGCCCGAAGCGGTAGATCACCACGATCGACGCATAGACGATGATGAAGGCGATCGCCCCGGGGATGATGGTCGCGAGCAGGCTGCCGAGCGCGCCCAGCTCGAGCGCGCCCACCACGAGCGGAATGACCACAAGGGCGTTGATCACCACCACGAACACGGCCATTGCAGCAAGCGTGAAGGCGAGGGTGAGAAGGTTGAGCTTGATGAAGCTTCTGGTCTCCTCCGTATCGTAGGCGATGTTCATCGCCCAGAACATCGACTTCACGCCGCCATTGGCGCTCCACAGGGCGATCAGCAGCGACACCACCGCGCCGACGCCGAGCCGGCTCGAGCTGTTCTGGATGAGACGGGTCAGCTCCGCGCTGACGAATTTGAGAATGCTCTCGGGAACGACGCCGGCCAGCGCATCGAGATGGGCGCCGAGGCTGTTGGCGTCGGTGATCAGCCCGTAGACCGACACCAAAGCGGCGAGCGCCGGAAAGAGCGCCAGCAAGGTGTAATAGCTGACGCCGGCCGCCGTGAGCGTCACCCGCTCGGTCGACATGAAGGCGAAGACCCGCGTCAGCACCGCCCGCCAGTCGCGCCATGACAGGTGCCAGAGTTCGATCCGTTCCGGGGTGGCGACGCTGCTATCCATGATTGTCTCCGCTTGCCGTCCAACGGAGGGACCGATGCTCCGTTCCGCAACTTCGCCCGAATCGCGCGCTTTCATGGTGCTTGGGGACGGACGCCGTTCGAACGGGCGGTGTTTGGTGAGAGTGGGCAGAATGGAAGATCATGGGGCGGCGGCGGATTCCGCGATGCCGGACGAGCTTGTGGGCGGGCTGCTGCATATCGACCTCGCGGCGGTCAAGGCAAATTACCGGCAGATCGCCAGGGCAGTAAAGCCGGCCGCCTGCGGCGCCTGCATCAAGAGCAACGCCTACGGGCTGGGCCTGCGGCCGGTGGCGATGGCGCTGTGGCAGGCGGGCTGCCGCACCTTCTTCGTCGCCGTGCCGGCCGAAGGCATCGAGCTGCGCGCTATCCTGCCGGACGCCGTCGTCTATGTCCTGGACGGCCTCCTGCCCCGCCTCGCACCCACCTATCTCGCCCACGGGCTTCGGCCGGCGCTGTCCAGCCTCGACGAGGTCAAGGAATGGGCCGACTTCAGCCTCGCCAACAAGGTGAGGGCCAAGGCCGCGCTCCATCTCGATACCGGTCTCAACCGCCTCGGCCTGTCGCCCGGCGAGGTCCGCCATCTTGCGGCGCGGCGCGAGCTGCTCGATGCCTTCGAGATCGCGCTGATCGTCAGCCATCTCGCCTGCGCCGACGAGCCGTCCCACGAGCTGAACGACCGGCAGCGCCAGGCCTTCGACCTGCTGCGCTCGAGCCTGCCCGAGGCGCCGGCCAGCCTGTCCAACACCCCCGGCGCGCTGATCGGGCAGGACTTCGCCTACGACCTGGTGCGGCCCGGCATCGGCATCTATGGCGGCAACCCCTTCGCCCAGCGCTCCAATCCGATGCGGCCGGTGGTCCATCTCTATGCGGCGATCCTGCAGGTGCGCGACATCAGGGCCGGCGAGAGCGTCGGCTATGGTGCAACCTGGACGGCAGACCGCGATTCGCGCATCGCCATCCTCGCCGCCGGCTATGGCGACGGGCTGCCCCGCGCCCTGTCCTCGCCGGCCCGCGGCGGACCGGCCCATGCCTATCTCGGCGGCCAGTTCGCCCCGATCGTCGGGCGGGTGTCGATGGACCTCCTGGCAATCGACGTCACCGACGTTTCCCCCGCTTTCGCCCGGCGCGGCGTCAGGGCCGAGCTCATCGGCGACCATGTCACGGTCGACGACATGGCCCGCTGGGCCGGGACGATTCCCTATGAAATTTTGACCAGTTTGGGTTCGCGCTACTCGCGGCTATACTCCGGCGCTGACGCGTAGAGTCTGTTCCCCCTCCCCTTGCAATCGACGGTGGATTCTCCCTTGGACTTTCTTGTGCAAACCGGTCGGCTTGTGCTCGGACTGCTGGCCGAGATCGGTCAGGTCGCGCTGTTCACCAAGGATGCCCTGGTGCAGGGCCTCCTGCCGCCGATCTTCCTGCGACAGATCAGCGACCAGCTGCTGCGCATCGGCTATTACTCGCTCCCGGTGGTCGGGCTCACCGCCTTCTTCACCGGCGGCGTGCTGGCGCTCCAGATCTATATCGGCGGCTCGCGCTTCAATGCCGAGAGCCTGGTGTCGTCGATCGTCGCGCTCGGCATCACCCGCGAGCTCGGGCCGGTGCTGGCCGGCCTGATGGTCGCCGGCCGGGTCTCCGCCGCCATCGCGGCCGAGCTCGGCACCATGCGGGTCACCGAGCAGATCGACGCCCTGGTGACGCTGTCGACCAACCCGTTCAAATATCTGGTCGGCCCGCGGCTCATCGCGGCGGTGATCGCGCTGCCGCTGCTGGTTGTCGTCGCCGACACCATCGGCATCATGGGCGGCTACATCGTCGGCACCCGCTCGCTCGGCTTCAACTCGGCCGCCTATCTCAAAAACACTGTCGACTTCCTCGAGCCGCATGACGTCACCTCGGGCCTCATCAAATCGGCGGTGTTCGGCTTCATCATCGCTCTGATGGGCTGCTATCACGGCTTCAACTCGAAGGGCGGCGCCCAAGGGGTCGGCCGCGCCACCACCAATGCGGTGGTCTCTGCCTCGATCCTGATCCTGGCGGCGAACTACCTCATGACCTCGCTGCTCTTCAACGAGTGACGGCGATGAGCGAAGCCCATATCGAGCTTACGGACGTGCGCAAGGCCTTCGGGGCGAAATCGGTGCTGAACGGCGTCGACATCGCCGTGCCGCGCGGCCAGTCCCTGGTGGTGATCGGCGGCTCCGGCACCGGCAAGTCGGTCATGCTCAAATGCATCCTCGGCATCGTGCGGCCGGATTCCGGCTCGATCAAGATCGGCGGCGAGGAGGTGGTGGGGGTGTCGGGGTCGCAGCGCGACAAGGTGCTGTCGCGCTTCGGCATGCTGTTCCAGGGCGCGGCGCTGTTCGACTCGCTCCCCGTCTGGCAGAACGTCGCCTTCGGGCTGATCCAGGGCAAGAAGATGCCCCGGCGGGAGGCCAAGGAGATCGCCATCACCAAGCTCGGCCAGGTCGGGCTCGGGGCCGAGGTCGGCGAGCTCTTTCCGGCCGAGCTGTCGGGCGGCATGCAGAAGCGGGTCGGCCTCGCCCGCGCCATCGCGGCCGACCCCGAGATCATCTTCTTCGACGAGCCGACCACCGGCCTCGACCCGATCATGGCCGACGTCATCAACGATCTCATCGTCGACTGCGTCAAGCGGCTCGGCGCGACGACGATATCGATCACCCACGACATGGCCTCGGCCCGCAAGATCGCCGACGACATCGCGATGATCTACAAGGGCCGCATCATCTGGCAGGGCAAGGCCGCCGATGTCGACGACAGCGGCAACCCCTATGTCGAGCAGTTCATCCACGGCAGCGCCCAGGGCCCGATCCAGATGGAGGTGCTCAGGCCCTGAGCCGATCGTGCAAGATTCTATGCCGTTTGCCTGACGGATCGTTGGATCGTTCGGTAGGATGACTCTGGGTACAGTCCCAAAACAGAATCATTGTGCTCGAGACCTCTCGCGAGATAGTCAACATGAAGGCCGCCCAGCACCACAAACAGCGTGCTGTTCTGGTCTGGCAGATTGTCCATTGCGATTTGGCGCATATGCCGATCACGACTACGCGCTTCCAAGGCAGTCTCCTCATTTGCATGATTGATCGCATCAACGTATTGCTGATCGAGACCATTCAGGGCCTTGATTTGTGCACGCGATAGAGACTTGTATTTAGAAGTAATCAACTCCTGGCACGCGTTTAATACCTTATACATACTCTGTTCTCCCGCGTATCTGCGGGCAATCGCGGCTGCAGCCTCTGGATCAAGTCTGTGCGCGAGTTTCGCTGCCGCTTCCGCCGCCTTGGTTGTTGCTGCGAGGGTTCGCTGCGTACCGCCTTCCATGTCGCCCGGGATGCAGCGCTCCTTCGCGACCCCCATGCACCGCCGATCACGCGTGCCGGCGCTCCGAAACTCTGAAGGACTGATCTCCGCAATCACCTTATCGGTTTTCACATCCATGTATTTGGCGAGCAGGTCACGGATCTTTTGGATGCCTGCATCGTCGTCGTGTGCCCAGCCGATCAGGACGACCTTGCCCTTGAGAGTTTCGCTGCCGGCTTGGCAAGGCTTTCCCTGCCGGAAGCATTTGAAGTCCCCTTCAATATCTTTGAAGAACTCGTCGAGCCTGCCCGAGGCAGCCGGCTTCGGGGAAGCAGCCGGCTTGACCGTCGCCGGTCTGGCCTCGTCCTCCGCCAAAGCGTTTTCGAGTGCGCCGAGCGTGTAGTCATAGACCATCCCGAGAAACCCGCGCTGCAATACGCCCTGCGAGGTCTGCGCTGTCGCGATCGGATCGGGCCCGGTCGGCTCGACGGTTTTTACGCCCTTGCGGCGGAGAAAGTCCTGCCGCTGCTCGCCGGTCATGTCGCGGAGCCTTTTGCCGGTCTGTTTCGTCGCAAGACGCGGGCTCGTCGGCCCCCGATAGAGCTCCACCTGATGGGTATTCAGCCTGACTGGCGGGAGGTGCCCGGTCGTCACTCGGGGTGAAATGGCCGGACACTGGTATGCGGCTGTGGCGTTCGTCATCGCGCGGATCTCCTGTCGTTCGTCGCGCGATCGTCATAACGCACCGGCAGCGCCGCCCCTGTCACGTTCGGCACAGCCCGCCAAAACAAGAAGGGCCGCGTCGCATGCGGCCCTTCCGTGAGATCACTGCCGTCAAGCAGTCCGATCGCCCGAGGCGACCAGAGGATCGGTCAGTCAAGGCAAGGAGGCTGCTCCATGCCGATGGCCGCTCCAGACACCGCGACAGCAGCTGCGATCACACTCGACATCGGATCACCTCCTTTCGATTCGTTGAACACCCGATTCGCAATGTGGGGTCAGACGAGCTTGGCGTCCAGCGAAATCTCGACGCCGGCCAGCGCCTTGGACACCGGGCAATTGGCCTTTGCCTGCTCCGCCAGCTCCTTGAATTTCGCCTGATCGATGCCGGGGACCCGTGCTTGCAGCGTCAGCCGGCTCTTGGTGATGGCGAAGCCGCCATTCTTCGGCTCGATGCTGACATCGGCGCGGGCGTCGAGCTCCTCCGGCGTGAAGCCGGCACCGCCCAGCGTGTGCGACAGCGCCATGGCGAAGCAGCCGGCATGGGCCGCCGCGATCAGTTCTTCAGGATTGGTGCCGAGCCGCCCCGATTCGTCCTGGAACCGCGATTTAAACGAATAGGGCTGGTCGTCGAGCGCGCCGCTTTGCACCGTGATGTGACCATGCCCGTCGCTGATGCCGCCATGCCAGACGGCGCTCGCATGTCTGTTCATCGTCCACTCCTCAGATTGTTGCCTCAGACAATCAAATGGGAACAGGACGGTATTGTGACGACAAATGTCGTGAATTGCTTGACAGTTTTGCCGCAGCAAGCTCAGAACGGAACGGAAACACCGGTTTCGGCGAGTCGACGCATGGGCAAGAGTCAGCTGCGCTTTGTCTGCCAGGCCTGCGGCTCGGTCTCCAGCAAATGGGCGGGGCGCTGCGACAATTGCGGCGAGTGGAACTCCCTGGTCGAGGAGGCGGTGGCGGCGCCGCTGCCCGGCGCCAAGGGGGCCAGCCTGCCCAAGGGCCGGGCCGGCCGCCTCGTGCCGCTCAAGGGCGACGAGCCGCCGCTCAGGCGCATCGAGAGCGGCTTCGCCGAGCTCGACCGGGTGACCGGCGGCGGCCTGGTGCCAGGCTCCGCCGTGCTGATCGGCGGCGATCCCGGGATCGGCAAGTCGACCCTGCTGATCCAGGCGCTGGCGGCCTTGGCGCGCGCCGGCCATGCCACCGTCTACATCTCCGGCGAGGAGGCGATCGCCCAGATCAGGCTCAGGGCCGAGCGGCTGGGGCTTGCCAATGCGCCGGTGCTGCTGGCGGCCGAGACCAATCTGTCGGACGTGCTGGCCACGCTGGGCGAGGGACGGCCGCCGGCGGTGACGGTGATCGACTCGATCCAGACCCTGTGGTCGCCGGCCGTCGAATCCGCTCCGGGCACAGTGTCGCAGCTCAGGGCCGGGACCGAGGCGCTGATCCGCTTCGCCAAGCAGAAGGCGAGCACCGTGCTGCTGGTCGGCCATGTCACCAAGGACGGGCAGATCGCCGGCCCGCGGGTGATCGAGCACATGGTCGACACCGTGCTCTATTTCGAGGGCGACCGCGGCCACCAGTTCCGCATCCTGCGCGCCGTGAAGAACCGCTTCGGCCCGACCGACGAGATCGGGGTGTTCGAGATGTCGGACGGTGGCTTGCGCGAGGTGCTGAACCCGTCGCGGCTGTTCATTTCCTCGCGCGAGGCCGAGGCCCCGGGCTCCGCCATCCTGGCCGGGATGGAGGGCACCCGACCGGTCCTGACCGAGGTGCAGGCGCTGGTCTCGCCCTCCCCGCTCGGCACCCCGCGCCGCGCCGTCGTCGGCTTTGATTCGAACCGGCTGGCGATGATCCTTGCCGTGCTCGAGGCTCGCGCCGGGCTGCGCATCGGGGCGTATGACGTTTACCTTAATGTCGCAGGCGGCCTGAAGGTGCGGGAACCCGCCGCCGACCTGGCCGCGGCGGCGGCGCTCATATCGTCGCTGCATGGCGCCCCGCTGCCGGCCCAGGCAGTGCTGTTCGGCGAGATCGCCCTGTCCGGCGCGGTCCGCCCGGTCGGGCAGAGCGAGCAGCGGCTCAAGGAGGCGGCAAAGCTCGGGTTGACGGCGGCGGTGATCGCCGGTAATGGCGGCGAGCCTGCGGCGCCGCGCCACATGAGGCTCAAACGCGTCGAGACGGTGGGTGATCTTGTCGCTTGGGTGGCAGGCCTGCCACGACCGGAAAGGACGGGGGTAAAACCCCTGCTCCGGCCTGTGACAGAAGGGTGATTCCGCCCTATATAGTGTGCGCGTTCGAGAAAAGGCGACTTCCAGGAGTCCTCATGCAGTTTCAATGGACGGATCTTGTCGTCGCGGCGATCATGCTGATTTCCGGCCTCCTGGCGCTCGCCCGCGGCCTCACCCGCGAGGTGTTGTCGCTGATCGCCTGGGGCGTCGCCGGCCTTGCCGGCTTGGCCAGCGCCCTCAACCCGCAGATCGTGGCCATGGCGCAGCAATACATCCCGCAGGAGATCGCCGCCAAGATCGCGGTCGGCGCCGGGGCGTTTCTGGTGGTCCTGATCATCATGTCGCTGATCAGCATCAAGATCTCCGACTGGGTGCTCGATGCGCCCGTCGGGCCGTTCGACCGCACCCTCGGGTTCTTCTACGGCGTGGTCCGCGGTCTGCTGCTGGTGGTCATCGCCTATTTCTTCTACGACCTGTTCGTGCCGCGCGAGAAGCAGGACGAGGTGGTGCGCACGGCGCGGCTTCTGCCGATCGTTCAGTCGGTCCGCAACACCGCGGTATCGATGCTGCCGATGCAGATCCAGGAGCGTATCCAGAACATGACCTCGATCGAGTCGGGCCCACCCGCGGCTGCAACCCAGCCGTCGCAGGGCGAGACCGGCGAGGAGGATCAGGGCAGCGGCTATGGCAACACCCAGCGCAATGCCATCGACCAGATGATCGAGAGCACCCAGGGCGCGCCGCCGGCGGCGCCGGCCAATCCCGCACCCGCGCCTGCCGGACCGGAACCCAATTTCGGCGGTCAAGAGGGCAATTGATCATGGCAAGCCAACCCGCAGAGCCCGCCTTCGATCTCGACGGTGACACGCTCCGCGAGGAATGCGGCGTGTTCGGCATATTCGGCCATGACGATGCCGCGGCGCTGACCGCGCTCGGCCTTCATGCGCTGCAGCATCGCGGCCAGGAGGCGGCCGGCATCGTTTCCTTCGACGGCAGGCGCTTCCATTCCGAGCGCCGCCTCGGCCTGGTCGGCGACGGCTTCTCGAAGCCCGAGACCATCGCCCGCTTGAAGGGCCGCGCCGCCATCGGCCATGTCCGCTACTCGACCACCGGCGGGACCATCCTGCGCAATGTCCAGCCCTTGTTTGCCGAGCTGGCCTCGGGCGGCTTTGCGGTCGGCCACAACGGCAATTTCACCAACGGCCTGACGCTGCGCCGCGAGCTGGTCGCCAATGGCGCAATCTGCCAGTCGACCTCCGACACCGAGGTGATCCTGCATCTCGTCGCGCGCTCCAAGAAGCCGCGCATCGTCGACCGCTTCGTCGACTGCCTGCGCCAGCTCGAAGGCGCCTATTCGCTGGTCGTGCTCACCAACAAGAAAATGATGGGGGCCCGCGATCCGCTGGGGATCCGACCGCTCGTCCTTGGCGATCTCAACGGCACCTACATTCTCTGCTCGGAGACCTGCGCGCTCGACATCATCGGCGCCCGCTATATTCGCGACATCGAGAACGGCGAGGTGGTGGTGATCTCCGAGGACGGGATCGAGTCGCATTTCCCGTTCCCGCGGATGCCGTCGCGGCCCTGCATCTTCGAATATATCTACTTCTCGCGGCCCGACAGCGTGGTCGGCGGCCTGTCGGTCTACCAGGTGCGCAAGAACATGGGCGAGGAGCTCGCCCGCGAATCGCCGGCCGAGGCCGATGTGGTGATCCCGGTGCCCGACTCGGGCGTGCCGGCGGCGCTCGGCTATGCCAAGGCCTCGGGGATCCCGTTCGAGCTCGGGATCATCCGCAACCACTATGTCGGGCGCACCTTCATCGAGCCGACGCAGCAGATCCGCGCGCTTGGCGTCAAGCTCAAGCACAATGCCAACCGCTCGGTGATCAAGGGTCGCCGCGTCGTGCTGGTCGACGATTCGATCGTCCGCGGCACCACTTCGGTCAAGATCGTGCAGATGATGTATGAAGCGGGCGCCAGCGAGGTGCATATGCGCATCGCCAGCCCGCCCATCACCCATCCCGATTTTTACGGCATCGACACGCCGGAGCAGCAGGCGCTGCTCGCCGCCAATCACTCGCTGGAGGAGATGCGCGACTTCATCGGCGTCGCCTCGTTGGCCTTCCTGTCGGTCGACGGCATCTACCGGGCAGTCGGCCATGCCGGTCGCGACCCTGTCAGGCCGCAATTCACCGACCATTGCTTCACCGGCGATTATCCGACGCCGCTGACCGATCAGGCGGCGACCAGGAGCCCTCACCAGCTGTCGCTGCTCGCCGAAGCCGGCTGAAATGGCGGGGCGGCTGGCAGGTCGCATCGCCCTGGTCACCGGCGCCTCACGCGGGATCGGCTTCGCGATTGCCAAGGCCCTGGCTGCGGAAGGAGCGCATGTCGTCGCGCTGGCGCGCACCGTCGGCGGGCTCGAGGAGCTGGACGATGCCATCCGCGCCGCCGGCGGGACGGCAACCCTGGTCCCGGCGGACCTCAAGGACTATCCGGCGCTCGACCGCCTCGGCGCGGCGCTGTTCGAGCGCTTCCGCAGGCTCGACATCCTGATCGGCAACGCTGGCATTCTCGGCAAGCTGACGCCGCTCGCCCATGTCGATCCGAAGCTGTGGGACGAGGTCATGGCAGTCAATGTCACTGCCAATTGGCGGCTCATACGCTCCCTCGATCTGCTGTTGCGGCAGGCCGACAATGGTCGGGCCATTTTCATGACGACCGGCGCGGCGCGCTCCTTCACCGCCTATTGGGGTCCCTATGCGGTGTCGAAGGCGGCCCTCGAGGCATTGGTGAAGACCTATGCCGCCGAGTCGGTCACCACCGGCCTCAGGGTCAATCTGGTGAACCCCGGCATCGTGCGCACGCGGATGCGGGCCGAGGCCATGCCTGGCGAGGATCCCTCGACCCTGCCGCCGCCCGAGGTCATCGCCGAGGCGCTTCTGCCGCTGCTCGATCCGGCCGTGACGACCACCGGCGCCATTTTCGACTTCCGGGGCGACGGCTTTCACGAACGGGTGTGAGCGAGGAACGGACGCACGCTCCCGTCGTTCGATTTCCATAAACAAATGGTTAACCAGACTCCGGCAGAGTCGATGTGCTGGACTGGAGGGTCGTTAGATGATGCGCACTGCGGGCGTGGTCGCCGAAACGCTGAGCCGGGTGGCGTTCTATTTCGTGGTGATGGGCTTCTCCATCGCCGCCCGGCGCGTCGACCGGCGGCGGCGGAAATAGCCGATAGGCATTGAGGCGGGTTGCGGCTGGACGTCGCCGCCTTCAGGTGGTCCCCAGCACTTCGAGGAAAGCGTCGGCGAACTCCGCAAGCTTGGCACGACCGACTCCGTGGATAGTGGCGAACTCCTCGACGGTTCGCGGTCGTTTCGTCGCCATGTCGATCAGCGAGCGATCGGAGAAGATGACGAAGGCCGGCACCTGCCGTTCCCTGGCAAGCTCCATCCGCTTGCGCTTCAACCGTGCCAGCAGTTCCTCGTCGGCATCCACGCCGGCAGCCTCGAGAGCAACCTTCAGGCGATCCTTTCGAGCCTTTGCGGTTGGGATGGGGCGGTAGCCGAACCGCTCCCGATCGCCCATCAGCTCGCGGCCGCGGGGCGCGATCGAGAGTCCGCCATAGAGCGACTCCTCCTTGAGGAAGGACTGCGCGACAAGCTGGCGGATCAGCGACTGCCAATCCTGGCGGGTCCGCGCGTCCCCGTTCCCGAAGACGCTCAGCCGATCGTGGCCGCCAGCGACGGCCTTCTCGGTGGCGACGCCCTTCAGCACATCGACGACATGCGATACCCCGTAGCGCTCGCCCGTCGCCACGATCACGGAGAGGATCAGCTTGCCGTCCGCGGTCCCGTCCAGCATCGCCTTCGGATCGATGCAGATATCGCAGTTGCCGCAGGGCGCGGCGGTTTCGCCGAAATATCCGAGAAGCGCCGTCCGACGGCAATGCGGTGCTTCGCAATAGGCGACGAGAGCGTCGAGGCGCTTGCGCTCGCGCCGCCGGCGCTCGTCATTGCCTTCGTTCTCCTCATCGATGAACATGCGGCGGGTTCGCAAGTCTCCGTACCCGAAAAACATCTGCGCCACGGCTTCCTTGCCGTCGCGGCCCGCCCGGCCGATCTCCTGATAGTAGGCTTCGGGGCTGCCCGGCAGATCGACATGTACGACGAAGCGCACATCGGGCTTGTCGATCCCCATGCCGAAGGCGATCGTCGCCACCATGACGATGCCGGGCTCCGTCATGAAAAGATTCTGGTTCTCATCCCTGACAGGTTTCTCCATTCCGGCGTGATATGGCAGGGCCCGGATGCCCTTTCCGGCGAGCTCGGCGGCGATCTCATCCGTCCGCTTGCGGGACAGACAATAGACGATGCCGCTTTCGCCCTGGTGGTCGGCCAGGAAGGCGAGCAGCTGCTTGCGCAATTCGCGCTTCTGCTCGACCATGAGGCGGATGTTCGGCCGGTCGAAACCCTGGACATAGATCCTGGCGGTTCCGGCGAACAGCTTGGACTGAATGTCGGCGCGGGTGATCTCGTCCGCCGTGGCTGTGAACCCGCCGATCGGAACCTCCGGAAAGGCTTCGCGCAGGCTTGAGAGCATTTCGTATTCGGGGCGGAAGCTCGGTCCCCATTGAGAGATGCAATGGGCTTCGTCAATGGCGAGGAGACTGATCGGCAGGCGCCGCAGCGCGGCCATCATCCGCTCCGTCATCAACCGTTCGGGAGAAAGGTACAGCAGCCGGACGTCGCCCGCAGCGACCCGACGCCATATGGCGACATTCTGCTCGCGGTCCCGGGACGAATTGATGGTTTCGGCGGCGACTCCCTGGAGCTGCAGCGCCGCCACCTGGTCCCGCATCAGCGCCACCAAAGGCGAGACCACGATGGTCAGGCCGCCTAACGCCAGCGCCGGCACCTGGTAGCACAGCGATTTGCCGGAACCAGTCGGCATGACGGCAAGCACGTTCTCGCCGGCCAGCAGAGTCGAGACGATTTCCTCCTGCCCCGGCCGAAAGCCGGAGAAGCCGAATACAGTGCTGAGGATTGCCCGTGGGTCTGCCATGCCGTCGAATGAGGCAGTCGGCAGTAGGCATTAGGCCGTGAGCGGTGGCCTTCCCTACTGCCTATTGCCTACTTCCTCCCCGCATAGGGGTTCCGCGCCTTTCGGAGATGCATGCGGATCGGGGTGCCCCAGAGATCGAACGCCTCCCGCAGGCCGTTGACGAGGTAGCGCAAATAGCTCTCCGGCAGCTCCGCGGCGCTTGACGAGAACAGAACGAAGGACGGCGGCCGGGCATTGGCCTGCGTCAT
>JBEVJH010000228.1:0-8389 GCA_040510355.1 Aestuariivirgaceae bacterium | reverse complement strand
TCGCGGCGGCGTTCATCGCCGGCGCAAAGGCGCTCGAGGCCAAATGCATGCTGTCGATCCTCAAGGTCGGCGACGAACCGCGGCAATGCGCCCTGGCGGGGCGAGCGGACCTCCCCCGGGAAGTCATCGTCGCGCTGATCGAAGGCGCCTCAGAGCCGGCCGTCGCGCGGCTGATCGACAATGGCCTGACGGAGCTGCGGGCGAGCGACTTCAAGCGGATCTATCTGCGCTTCGGCGACAATCCGGCCATGGTGAGCCGCCTGCTCGAGATCACTGCGCTGCCGGCCGAGATCCGGCTGCTCGAGGTGCGGCGCACGGCACAGCGCCTGCACGCGCTCGTCCGCGAGCGGCGCTGGATGGCGGGGAAAGAGGCCGAGGAGCGGATCAACGAGACCGAGGAGCGGATGTTGCTGCGCATCCTGCTCGCGGTCGAGGGGCCGGCGCGCGAGCAGCTGATCGCGTTCATGGCGTCGCGCGACACGCTCACCGCGTCGATCATTCTCAGGGCAGCATGCGGCGGCCACATGACGATCGTCGAGCAGGCGCTTGCCTGGTTCGCCGCCATGCCGGCCAGGCGGATCAATGGACGGACGCTGCGGGCGGCTCATTCCGCCGCGGGGATGCCCGAGGAGTGCTATCCGGTGATGCGAGCCGCCTTCGCGGTGGCGGCCACGGCGCGGGAGGAGAGCGATTGGCCGAGCGAGGAGCAGTTCGGCCGGCGGGTGGTCGAGGCCATCCTCACCGGGCATGAAGAACTGGCGCCGTCGCAGGGCGCCAAGGCGCTCGATCTCGTCGAACAGTTCGCCGACGACCGGACGCGGGCGCTTGCCTTGCGGCTGAAGGGCAGCCCGACGGCGGCCGCATAAGCGAAGTGCCGGAGGCCATGATCAACCTCCGGCACCCTCAACACCAGCCGGCGACGCCGGATTACGCAACTCACGACAACCTTGTACCTCGGCTGCCGTAAATTCTTCCCTAAGGTCCGCCGCCACCGGTCACCAGCGGAACTGCTCGGCCAGCACCCGCTCGGCAAGGGTATGCCCGGGATCGAACATCAGCTGAACGGTTAGCGACTGGTCCTCCATCATCTCGACGATCCGCACCCCGCGGACCTCGTCCTGGTCGGCGACGGCGGCGACCGGCCGCTTGTCGGGCTCGAGCACCTCGATGCCGATCTTCGCGTCATGCGGCAGAATGGCGCCGCGCCAGCGCCGCGGCCGGAAGGCGCTGATCGGGGTCATCGCGAGAAGCGGCGAGTTGATGGGCAGGATCGGGCCGTTGGCGGACAGGTTGTAGGCGGTGCTGCCGGCCGGGGTGGCGATGATGATGCCGTCGCAGATGAGCTCCTCCATGCGGACCTCGTCGTCGACCGAGATCCTGAGCTTGGCGGCCTGATGACGTTGGCGCAGCATCGAGACCTCGTTGAAGGCAAGGCCCTCGCGGCGCTCCCCGCCGGTCGAGGTGGTCTTCATGCGCAGCGGATGGATGGCGGTGACCGCGGCCTTGTCGAGCCGGTCGAGCAGGTCGTCGGGCGAGTAGTCGTTCATCAGGAAGCCGACCGAGCCGCGATGCATGCCGTAGATGGCATGGCCGCCGGGAAGGACCCGATGCAGGGTCTCGAGCATGAGCCCGTCGCCGCCCAGCGCCACCACCGTATCGGCATCGGCAAGCTGGTGGTGGCCGTAGCGCGCGACCAGATCGCGCTCGGCCGCCCGCGCTTCCGGCGCGTCGCTGGCGACAAAGGCAATTCGGCGGGTTGCGGCCATTCAACACTTTCCCGCATTGACAGCTCTGGCGAAAGTGGTTGAAGCACGGGACCGCCGTGTCGCGCAACCGGAGAACGAAAAGCGAAAATGCGCTCCCTGGTATTCTGCACCACCTGCCGCCAAACGGCGGCCGAGCCGACCGGGCCCGACGGGCTGCCCGGGGTCGAAGGACTGGCCCGGTCGATGGTGGCGGTCAGTAGCCCGGCGTGCCTGCGGGCCGGCAGCCGGCCGCCTTCGGGCGAGGATTCGACATGAGCGGCGGCACCCCTCGCAGCACCCTCATCCTCGGCGGTGCCCGATCGGGCAAGAGCCGCCACGCCGAGATGCTGGGGCGGGCGCATGGCGGTGCGCTGGTCTACATCGCTACCGGCGAGGCAGGCGACAGCGAGATGGCAGAGCGCATCAAGCGCCATCGCCTGGGCCGCGGGCCGGAATGGACCACAATCGAGGAGCCGGTCGAGCTCGTCGCCGCGGTGTCGCGCGAGGCGGGCCCCCGGCGCTTCGTGCTCATCGACTGCATCACGCTGTGGATCAGCAATCTCATGGGGCTACGGCGAGCCGTGCCGGCCGAGGTCGATGCGCTCGCCCGGGCGATCGAGGCGGCGCCCGGCGCGGTCTGCCTGGTGTCGAACGAGGTCGGGCTCGGGATCGTCCCCGACAATGCCATGGCGCGGGCATTTCGCGACGAGGCGGGCCTGGCGCATCAGCGGCTGGCGGCGGTGTGCGAGGAGGTCGTGCTGATGGTGGCGGGCCTGCCGGTGTTCCTCAAAAGGCCTTGAACGCAAAGGCGGCAGCCAGCGCGACAAGCGCGGCCAAGAGGGTGATCATCTGCGAGAACAGCCGCAAGGCCCGGCGGATGTCGCGGCGATCGAGGTCGATCCGGCCGTTGCCCAGCCAGGGCAGCTCGACCAGCGCGCCGTCATAGCTGCGAGGCCCGCCCAGGCGGATGTTCAGCGCGCCCGCCATCGCCGCCTCGGGCCAACCGGCATTGGGCGAGACATGGCGGCGCGCGTCGTACCACATGCGGGCGAGCGCATCGGCAGCGGCCGCCGGATTGGTCAGGCTTGCCGCGCCGGCAAAGAGCAACCCGGTCAGCCGGGCCGGGATGAGGTTCACGAGATCGTCGAGCCTGGCCGACGCCCAGCCGAAATCGATGAAGCGCGGCGACTTGTGGCCGAGCATGCTGTCGGCGGTGTTGACCACCTTGTAGAGGGCGATGCCGGGCAGGCCGAACAGCGCCAGGAACATGGCGGGCGCCACCACGGCGTCGGAGGCATTCTCGGCGAGGCTCTCGATCGCGGCCCGGGTCACGCCGCTCTCGTCGAGCTGTTCGGGGTCGCGTCCGACGATCCGGCTCACCGCCTGCCGGCCTTTGTCGATGCCGGCCTCGAGTCCGACATAGACGGCGCGGACATGGCGATAGAGGTCGAATTGCGCCAGCAGCGTCGTGGCGAGCACCGCTTCGAGCAGCCATCCCCATTCCTGCTGGCGGAGCCACAGGCTGAAGGGGATGGTGAGGATGGCGACCAGCAGGAGTGTCAGGAGCAGAGCGAAGGCACCTTTGAGCTTCTGCCACAGCCGGCTGCCGCCCGGGCGGTTGAGGGCCTCCTCGAAGCCGCCGATCACCGCGCCGATCCATTCGACCGGATGACCGATCGCCTCGTGGACGAGCTTTGGATAGCCGGCCAGCCGCTCGATCACCAAGGCCGCAAAGGCAATCGCCAGCGTGGTCGAGAGCATCAAGCCGGCGTGGCGAGAGCGAGCAGCCGGTCGACATCCATATTGGCGGCGAGATGCCCGGCCAAGGCGTCGAGAGTGTGCTCGATGTGGTCGGCATAGCCGAGCGATCCCGCCTGGCCGCCCAGCGAGGCGATGTAGGCCTGGCGGAAGGCATCGCTCTCGAAGCAACCATGGATGTAGGTGCCTTCGACCCGGCCATCGCGCGAGATCGCGCCGTCGGGCACGGCATCGATCAGGGCGAAGGGACGGCCGCAGTCGCCGCCGCTGGTGCGGCCGAGATGGATCTCGTAGCCGGTGATCGCGGCGCTGGTGGCGACGTGGACGGCGCTGATGCGCTTCAACGCCTTCATGGGCTCGAGCGTGGTCTCGACGTCGAGCAGGCCGAGGCCGTCGACCGATTCCGGCTTGCCCTCGAGGCCCTGCCAGTCATGAATGCGCCGGCCGAGCATCTGGTAGCCGCCGCACAGGCCGAGCACCCGGCCGCCGCGCCTGAGATGAGCGCGGATGTCGGTGTCCCAACCCTGCTCGCGCAGGAATCGCAGGTCGGCGATGGTTGATTTGGTTCCGGGAATGATAACGGCGTCGGCATGCGCCGGCACGGCGGCGCCGGGCTGGACGAACTCGACGGTGATCGAGGTCTCGAGCATCAGCGGGTCGAGATCGTCGAAATTGGCGATGCGCGCCAGCCGCAGGACGGCGATGCGAAGCGGGCCTTGATGGGCCGGCCGGGGATTGTCGAGCGCGAGGCTGTCCTCGGCCGGGAGCTTGCGGGCATCGCTCCAATGCGGGATGACCCCGAGGCAGGGCACGCCGGTGCGGCCTTCGATGAATGTCCGGCCGTCGTCGAACAGGGTCGGGTCGCCATGGAAATTATTGACCAGGAAGGCGCGAATGAGCGCGGCATCGGCGGGGTCGAGGACCATGAACGTCCCCACCAGCGAGGCGATGACGCCGCCGCGATGAATGTCGCCGATGAGGATGACCGGAACATTGGCGGCCCGGGCGAATCCCATATTGGCGAGATCGCCGTCCCGCAGGTTGATCTCGGCGGGAGAGCCCGCACCCTCGACCACCACGAGATCGACGGTGGCGGCCAGCCGCCGAAAGCTTTCGAGCACGGCCGGGCGGAAGCGGTCGCGATTGGCGAAGTAGTCGCGGGCCGAGAGCGTCGTCGAGCGGCGGCCCTGCAGGATGATCTGCGCGCCGCCATTCGCCTCCGGCTTGAGCAGGATCGGGTTCATGTCGGAGACCGGCTCGATGCGGGCGGCGCGGGCCTGCATGGCCTGGGCGCGGCCGATCTCGCCGCCATCGCTGGTGACCGCAGCATTGTTCGACATATTCTGCGGCTTGAAAGGGGCGACCTTCAGACCCCGATTGGCGAAGGCCCGGCAGAGGCCGGCGACGATGAGCGACTTCCCGACATTGGAGCCCGTTCCCTGCAGCATCAATGCGCGTGCCATGGCCTCACCATTCGCCATCGACAATGTGGGCAAAGGAGCCCATGACACGGCCGATGCGCGTGCCCATGGGCGGCAGCTCGCGTCCCTCGCTGTCGCTCGCCGCGAACAGCGCGGCGCCGCCGTGCTCCGCCGCGAGGCTGGCATAGTGGAACTCGTGCCCGCGCAGCGCCGCCGGCCAGGGCAGGGGGCTGTCGTGGCCGAGACGCCGGTAGCCGAGATGGAGGCGCGGCGCGGCGAAGGAGGTCGCATGCGGCAGGAGGCCGGCCATGCGATGACGATTGCCTCCCCGGTCGGTCAATGAGTCTCCGAGAACCATGTAGCCGCCGCATTCACCATAGATCAGAGCGCCCCGCCTGGCGGCGCGTGCCAGGCCAAGCATGAATCCGTCATTGGCGGCGATCCTGGCCGCATGAAGCTCAGGATAGCCGCCCGGCAGGAACACCGCATCGGCATCGAGCGCCGGTGCCTCGTCTTCGAGGGGCGAGAATGGCACGAGCGTTGCGCCGCTTCGGTTCCAGCCGTCGAGCAGATGACGATAGGTGAAGCCGAAGGCGATGTCGCTGGCAATGGCAATGCGCTGGCCGAGCGGCGGCAAGGGGGCGGCCGCCGGCGCGGCGGCAATCGGGCGGGCGAGGGCAAGGACGGCGTCGAGGTCGACGGTTTCGGTCATGGCGGCTGCCGCCTGCTCCACCATGACATCGATCTCGGCGATCTCGTCGGCCTGGACCAGCCCGAGATGGCGGGACGGCAGCTCCAGGCGGGCATTGCTCATCACCGCGCCGAGGCGGGGGATGCCGCTCGCCGCAAGCGCCGAGGCGACCAGGTTGCGGTGGCGGTCACTGGCAAGGCGGTTGACGATGACGCCGCCGACCATCACGTCGCTGCGGTGGCGGGCAAAGCCTTCGACAAGGGCGGCGATCGATTGCCCCTGTTTACCGGCATCGACCACCAGCACCACCGGCAGGCGGAGCCGGGCAGCCAGATTGGCAGTCGAGCCGCCGCCGGCGAGCGGGCCGTCGAACAGCCCCATGACCCCTTCGATGATTACGAGGTCGGCATCGGGCCGCGCGGCCAGGTCGCTCACCAGCGCCCGGCGCATCGCCCAGGGATCGAGATTGAGGCAGGGCTTGCCGGTCGCGCGCTCGTGGAACCGTGGATCGAGATAGTCGGGACCGGTCTTGGCGCCGGCGACCGCGATGCCGCGCCGGCGGAGGGCGGCGAGGAGTCCGAGGGTGATGACGGTCTTGCCGGAGCCGGACGACGGTGCCGCAATCACCAGACCGTCAGCCAACCGCGTTCTCCCGCATGCTGTCCTTGTACCAGTCGAGGATGTCGCGCCAGGCGACCACATGCCCGGCGACGACGATGGCGGGGGTGGGCGGCGGGGTCGCGGCAAGGAAGCCGTCGACCGCGCCGAGGGTGGTCACGGCGACGCTCTGGCTCGGCAGGGTGGCGTTGGAGATGAAGGTCAGGGGCTCGGCCGGATCGCGGCCGCCGGCGATCAGGGCGCGGGCGATCTCGGGCGCGCTCTTGACGGCCATGTACATGACGATGACCGGCGAGGCGGTCGCCAATGCCTGCCAGTCGACATTGGCGGGCATGCGGCCGCTCGCATCATGGCCGGTGAGGAAGACGACCGAGTGGTTGCTGTCGCGATGGGTGGTGGGGATGCCGGCATAGGCGAGGCCGCCAATGCCGGCGGTGATGCCGGGGACGATGCGGAAGGCCACGCCGGCTATGGCGAGCGCCTGGCATTCCTCGCCGCCGCGACCGAACATGAAGGGATCGCCACCCTTGAGCCGCAGCACCCGCCGGCCGGCGCGCGCGAGATCGATCAGCCGCACCGAGATGTCCTGCTGGTCGGGCGAGGGCTTGCCGCCGCGCTTGCCGGCATATTCGAGCTCGGCCCCCGGACGGACCCAGCGCAGGATGTCGGCATTGACCAGGGCATCATAGACGACGACATCGGCCTCCTGCATGGCGTGATAGGCAAGCAGCGACAGAAGGCCGGGCGCGCCGGGGCCGGCGCCGACCAGCCACACCGTTCCCGGCTCGAAAGCCGGAAAATCCTCGGCATCGAGACGCGCGAAACCGGCCGGCTCCTCGCCGGGGTGGATCCAGCCTTTCAGAGGCCTGCCGGGACCCGTTGGCATTCGCCCTCCTCGCCTGTCGATTGCCTTTTCGAGTATACCGTGGCCATGGCTCGAACAACCATGACCAAACATGAACTTAGACGCCGTTGGACAACTGGCGCCTGTGCCACTGCGGCAGTCAAGGGTGGTTATACGGCATTGCTCACCGGCGCGTTTCCGGAACCTGCGCGAAGTCGATGCGGCAGTCGGCATCATGGCGGGTCGGACGAATCGGCCAGGTGATCGAGCATGCCGAATGAGCGGGTGCTGATCATCGGGGGAACGCGTGACGCGCGGCTGCTCGCCGCTGCGCTCATCGCTGCGGGGTTCGAGCCGGTGACGTCGCTGGCGGGCGTAACGCGGAAACCAGCGCTGCCGCAAGGGGGCCTGCGCCTCGGCAGCTTTGGCGGGCACGAGGGCATCGCCGCCTATGTGGCCGAGGCAGGGATCGGTGCGATCATCGATGCAGCGCATCCCTTCGCGGTCCGGATCTCCGACAATGCCAACCGCGCGGCGGCGTTGGCCGGCGTGCCGTATCTCGGCTTCGAGCGCCCGCCATGGGTTGCCGGTGCTCAGGACCGATGGATTGCAGTCGACACTGCCAGCGAGGCGGCGGCGGCGCTGGAGCAGGGTGCGCGGGTGCTGCTCACCATCGGCCGGCGCGACCTTGACGAATTCTTCGGCCGCAAGGACCTGACCGGCATCGTCCGGATGATCGAGCCGCCGGCATCGCCGCTGCCGAGCGGCTGGTCATTGCTCCAGGCGCGGCCGCCCTTCGCGGTGGACGACGAGTTGGCGCTGATGCGGCGCGAGGCGATCGGCACGCTGGTGACCAAGAATTCCGGCGGACCGGCCGATGCCAAGCTCGCAGCCGCGCGAGCGCTCGGCCTGCCGGTCGTCATGATCGCCCGGCCGCCGAAGCCGGCCGCGGTGCGGGTGTCCACGATCGAGGAGGCGGTCGCCTGGCTGCGGGGAGTGGTCGGGGAATAGGCAGTAGGCAGTAGGCAGTAGGCAGTAGCAGTAGGCAGTAGCAGTAGGCAAAGAGCACCGCTCACGGCCTACTGCCTATTGGCTACTGCCTTGTTGCTGAATGAGGAGGGATCGAGGAACGGCTAATGCACCGTGACGGTCGGCTCCTGGCGGTCGACCATTCCGCCATGGACGCGATAGACGCGGCTGGCGATGCGGATCCAGGCCGGGCGGTGGGTGATCGCCACCACGGTGTACATCCGGCTCAGATCGGTGATGTTGCGGCAGATCGCGGCCTCGGTCTCCTCGTCGAGCGCACTCG
>JBEVJH010000227.1:0-7417 GCA_040510355.1 Aestuariivirgaceae bacterium | reverse complement strand
GGCTGATCGGCTCGCCGGACCTCTGCTCGCGGCGCTGGGTGTTCGAGCAATATGACCATGTCATCGGCTCGAACACGGCGCAGCTGCCGGGTGGCGACGCCGCGGTGGTGCGCATCCGCGGCGACAAGGCGGTCGCGCTGTCGGTCGACGTCACGCCGCGCTATGTCGAGGCCGACCCGTTCGAGGGGGCCAAGCAGGCGGTCGCCGAATGCTGGCGCAATCTCACCGCAGTCGGCGCGCTGCCGCTCGCTGTCACCGACAACCTCAATTTCGGCAATCCCGAGCGACCGGACGTGATGGGCCAGCTGGTGATGAGCCTGAGCGGCATCGGCGAGGCCTGCCGGGCGCTCGCCTTCCCGGTCGTGTCGGGCAATGTGTCGCTCTACAACGAGACCTCCGGCACCTCGATCCTGCCGACGCCGACCATCGGCGGCGTCGGCATCATCGAGGATCTGTCGCGCATGGCAACGATCCCCTTCAAGCAGGAGGGCGATGCGATCCTGCTGATCGGGCCGCATGGCCAGCATCTCGGCCAGTCGCTCTATCTGCGCGAGATCCATGGCCGGGAGGACGGGCCGCCGCCGCCGGTCGATCTCGTCGCGGAAAAGCGCCATGGCGACTTCGTCCGCCGCCAGATCGGTCTCGGCGTCCTGACCGCGGTCCACGACATCTCCGATGGCGGGCTCGTCGCCTGCCTGTGTGAGATGGCGCTCGCCGGCGGTCTCGGCTGCCGGGTCGACCTGCCGCGTGGCGACGGGCAGGCGCAGCTGTTCGGCGAGGATCAGGCCCGCTATGTCGTGACCTCGAGGCCCGAGCAGGTCGAGCCCATCCTCCAGGCGGCCAAGGCGGCGGGCGTGCCGGCCAGCTGGGTCGGCAGCGTCACCGGCAATGCGGTGGCGATCCTCGGGCTTGCAACCGTGCCGCTCAACCAGCTGCGCAGCGCCCATGAAGGGTGGTTTCCTGCCTTTATGGCAGGGGAGGTTTGACTTGGGGCCTCGCTTGGCGTATGAGCAAGCCCGACCGCGGGCCGCATTTCAGCCCGCGCTTTCATTTGCCGGGATTCGGAGAGCCGTGAAATGACCAAGCGGGCAGCCGCCAAATACAAGATCGACCGCCGCATGGGCGAGAATATCTGGGGTCGCCCCAAGAGCCCGGTCAACAAGCGCGAGTACGGCCCCGGCCAGCATGGGCAGCGGCGCAAGGGAAAACTGTCCGATTTCGGCACGCAGCTCAAGGCCAAGCAGAAGCTCAAGGGCTATTACGCCAACATCTCCGAGAAGCAGTTCCGCGCCGTCTATGACGAGGCCTCGCGCCTCAAGGGCGACACGTCGGAGAACCTGATCGGCCTGCTCGAGCGCCGGCTCGACACCTTGGTCTATCGCGCCAAGTTCGTCGCCACGCCCTTTGCGGCGCGCCAGTTCGTCAATCACGGCCATATCAGGGTGAACGGCAAGCGGGTCACCATTCCGAGCTATCGGCTGCGCGCCGGCGACCTGGTCGAGGTGAAGGACAAGTCGAAGGAGCTTGGCGCCCTGCTCGAGGCGATCCAGCTCGCCGAGCGCGACGTGCCCGACTATATCGAGGTCGACCACAAGAAGATGACGGCGAAGCTGTCGCGGGTCCCCGGCCTGTCGGACGTGCCCTACCCGGTGCATATGGAGCCGCACCAGGTGGTCGAGTTCTATTCGCGGTAAGAGGCAGTCGGCCCACTTCAGTGCAATCGCCACTCCGAGCCGACGAATTTCAGCTCGGCCGCCGAGACGATGCCTTTGTGCATGACCCGCACGGTGTGCAGCGGTCCGTCAAGATTGCGCGACCAGAAATTCAGGAAGTCGACGAGTCGTGGGAAACGCGGCGCGATATCGTAGTTCTGCCAGATGAAGGTCTGCAGCAGGTCCCGGTAGTCGGGCATGCGATACATGATCTCCGCCGTCGTAAGTGACCAGCCCTTGAGCTGGGCCTGCAGATCGCGATCGACCATGCCGTCGTCCTCCGGTGGTGATTCCACCTGATACAATGATCGGCAGCAGTCTTTGTGCCGTCAAGCAGCTGCGCGGAATTTTCCAGCGGTTTCAACGGATTGGCAGCAGGGCGCAGAGAGTGCTGACAAGAGGAGGCAGTAGGCATTAGGCAGTAGGCAAGGGCTCCGGTCACGGCCTACTGCCTACTGCCTCCTCTAGGGCCGCAACGCAAACAGCTCCCGCGTCCGCGCGTCCGCATAGGCGAAGCAGCCGGCAAGCTCGGGCGACATCGGCAGCTCGCCATAGGCGCCGATCGCCCCTGCCTGCCTGAGGCTGCCGGCAAAGCCCGGCGCATCGCCCGCCACCACCCAGACGGCGGGAAGCCAGGTCCGCCGCAGCGGCCGCCCCCCTGCCCTGACCAGCGCTGCGAACATCGCCGGCTCGTCGAGTCGCGGATCAAACACCGCCAGCATCTTGCCCGATGCCGAGTCGGGCAGCGCGGAAGCCCTGACGGCGATCAGCGTGCCGACCATGCCGGCAGCCAGCAGCGACAGGAAGAGCCCGATGGCGAGGCGATGGTCGCGGCCCAGCATGTCACCGGGCGGTCGGCGCGGCGAAGCTTGCGGCCAGCTTCTCGCGGATCGGCCAATGCACGACCGCGGCGAACAGGCCGAGCGCGATGCTGATCCACCACACCGGATCATAGGTGCCGTAGCGGTCATAGAGATAGCCGCCGAGCCAGATGCCGAAGAAGGATCCGACCTGATGGCTGAAGAACACGAAGCCGTAGAGCGTCGCCATGTAACGCGTGCCGAACATCAGCGTCACCAGCCCCATGGTCAGCGGCACCGTCGACAGCCAGAGCAGGCCCATCGAGGCGGTGAAGAGCACCGTCGAGAGCGCGGTGACCGGGAACAGGATGAAGGCGGCGATGATCACCGAGCGGGCGAGATAGATGAACACCAGCCCCTGCCGCCGCGAGGAATGGCCGCCATAGATGCCGGCCAGGTACGAGCCGACGACGTTGAACAGGCCGACGATGCCGATGGCCCAGGCGGCGAGCCCCGCCGAGATGCCGCGCTCCATCAGATAGGCCGGCAGATGCACCGTCATGAAGGCGATCTGGAAGCCGCAGACGAAGAACCCCGAGATCAGCAGCAGATAGCTGCCATGGCCGAAGCCGCGCTGCAGCGCCTCGCCGATCGACATGTCGATCTCCTTGGCGCCCCGCGCCACCCCGCCCTTGGAGGCGCCGAGCGGCACCGACAGCACGACCATCAGCAAGGTCGAGGCGGCAAGCAGCAGGAGCGCGTTCTGCCAGCCATAGGCGGCGATGAAGAAATGGCCGAGCGGCGCAAACACGAACTGCCCCATCGAGCTCGCCGCGGTGGCGATGCCGAACGACCAGGAGCGCTTCTCCGGGGCGACCAGCCGGCCGAACGCCGCCATGATGATCGAGAAGGAGGTGAGCGCGATGCCGATGCCCATTAGCAAGCCGCCGCTGAGAAACAGCATTCCCGGCGTCGACGCAAAGGCCATCAGCGCCGTGCCGGCGGCATAGATGAAGGCGCCGACGATGATCACCCGCATCGCGCCGAAGCGGTCGGCGGCCATGCCGGCAAACGGCCCTGCCAGGCCCCAGATCAGGTTCTGCATGGCCATGGCGAAGCCGAAGACCTCGCGGCCCCAGCCATGCGCGTCGGAGATCGGCGCCGTGAACAAGCCCGCGGTCGCCCGCACGCCGAAGGCGATGAGCGCGATGAGACAGCCGGCCACAATGACGGTCGAGGAGGCGTAGATCCAGCGGGCGGGAGGCGATTCGGCAACTTCCGTCATTACAGATCTCCCAAGGGGGATCTGTCTCTACCTTGGGTAAAGGGCGCTCGACAATTGCGACTGCCTCATGGGAGATAGGCAGCAGGCGTTAGGCAGTCGGCAGTGAACGGCGCCCTTCCCCGGAACAACCCCGTTCAGCACCCGTTCCTTGCGGAAGCGGAGTGAAAACCTAGCGGAGTTGAACCGATGAAACAGCGATTGCTTGCCGGAATCGCCATTGCCGCCATGCTGTTTGCCGGCGGCGCCGTGGCGCAGACCTCCAATGACGCAACGGGAACGACAACACAGGCGGGCACCTCGGCCGCTGCCATGCCGCAGATCACCGAGGCGAGCGAGTTCGTCAAGCAGGCGGCGGCCGGCGGCGAATATGAGATCCGCTCCAGCAAGCTGGCGCTCAAGCAGTCCAAATCGGAGGACATCAAGCGCATTGCCCAGAAGCTGATCGACGATCACACCAAGGCCGGCAAGGCGCTGAAGGCGACCGTCAAGGATGGCGGCGTCAAGGCCAAGATCCCCGAGAAGCTCGACCAGAAGCATCAGACGATGATGGAAGAGCTGAAGAAGGCGAAAGGCACGACCGCCGATTTCGACAAGCTCTATCTCGATCAGCAGGCGACGGCACATCAGGACGCCATCGCGCTGTTCAGCGGCTATGCCGAGGGTGGCGACAACGACAAGCTCAAGAGCTTCGCCGAGACGACCCTGCCGACGCTCCAGGAGCATCAGCAGATGATCACCACCGTGCAGGCGGGAATGCCGACTCAATAGCTTTCGCTTTTCCGGCGCGATCCCTCCGACGCGCCGGACGGGTGGTCGCGCATTTCCCACGGCGGGATGCGCGGCCGCCACGGGAATGTGAGGCAGTAGGCGTTAGGCAGTAGGCCGTGAGCGGCGCTCTTCCCTACTGCCTACCGCCTACTGCCCACTGCCTACTGTCACCCCAGCGCCGCCCGCACCGCCTCGATCGCCGCTTGCGCGCGCGAGCCGTCGGGGCCGCCTGCCTGGGCCATGTCGGGGCGGCCGCCGCCGCCGGTCCCGCCCAGCACCCGCGAGGCCTGGCGCACCAGCTCGACCGCATTGATGCGGGGAGCGAGATCGCCGGTCACGCCGACCACGGCGGCCGCCCGGCCGTCCTCGGTCACCGCCACCAGCGCCACCACCCCCGAGCCGAGCCGCGCCTTGCCTTCATCGGCAAGGCCCTTCAGATCCTTGGGATCGACGCCTTCGACCACCCGGCCAATGAAACGGATGCCGTTGACCTCGATCGCCTCCATGCGGCCGTTGCTGCCGCCGCCCATGGCGAGGCGGCGGCGCGCATCCGACAGCTCGCGCTCCAGCCGCCGGCGATCGTCGACGAGCTGGGTCACGCGCGCATCGAGCTCGTCCGGAACCGTCTTGAGGAGGTCGACAACACCCCGGACTTGACGGTCGCGGCTCCTCAGATGGAGCCGGGCCGCTTCCCCGGCCAGCGCCTCAATCCGCCGCACCCCGGCGGCCGATGCTCCTTCGGCAGTGATCACGATCGTGCCGATATCGCCGGTGCGCCCCACATGGGTGCCGCCGCACAGCTCCATCGAATAGATCCGCCGATTGCCGCCTCCGGGCTCGACGCCCATCGCCACCACCCTGACCTCGTCGCCATATTTTTCGCCGAACAGGGCGCGCGCACCCTCGGCAATCGCCTCGTCGACCGCCATCAGCCGCGTCGTCACCGGCTCGTTCTGCAAGACGATGGCGTTGGCGACATCCTCGACCGCCTCGATCTCGTTCCGCGTCATCCCTTTATTGTGCGCGAAGTCGAAGCGCAGCCGATCGGGGGCGACGAGCGAGCCCTTCTGCGCCACATGGTCTCCCAGCACCTGGCGCAGCGCCTCATGCAGCAGATGGGTCGCCGAATGGTGGATGCGGATGCGGCGCCGGCGGTCGTGATCGACCTCGAGCTCGACCGGCTCGTCGCTGCGGATGCTGCCCGCCTCGACGCGGCCGAGATGGACATGGAGGTCGCCGAGCTTCTTCTGCGTGTCGGTCACCCGGAAGCGGCCGCCGCCGGCGGTGCGGATGACGCCCTGGTCGCCGACCTGCCCGCCGGCCTCGGCATAGAACGGCGTCTGGTTGAGCACCAGCGCCCCGGATTGGCCGTTCTCCAGGACCTCAGCCTCCTTCCCGTCCTCGCCGACGATGGCGCGCACCACGCCCTCGGCGCTCTCGGTGTCATAGCCGAGGAACTCGCTCGCCCCGACCCGCTCGCGGATCTCGTACCACAGGGTCTCGGTCGCCGCCTCGCCGGAGCCCGCCCAGTTGCGGCGCGCCTCCTGGCGCTGCTTCTCCATCGCGGCGTTGAAGGCCGGGAGGTCGACGGTGATGCCGCGCGGCTTCAGCGCATCCTGGGTAAGGTCGAGCGGGAAGCCGTAGGTGTCGTACAGCCGGAAAGCCACCTTGCCGGAGAACACGCCGCCGGATTTGAGATCCTCCGACTCCTCCTCGAGCATGCGCAGGCCGCGCTCGAGGGTGCGGCGGAAGCGCGTCTCCTCGAGCTTCAGCGTCTCCTCGATCAGCGCCTCGGCGCGGCCGAGCTCGGGATAGGCCTCGCCCATCTCGCGCTTGAGCGCTGGCACGAGCTTCCACATCAAGGGCTCGCGGGCGCCCAGCAGCTCGGCATGGCGCATGGCGCGGCGCATGATGCGCCGGAGCACATAGCCGCGGCCTTCATTGGACGGCAGCACGCCGTCGGCGATCAGGAAGGACGCGGCGCGCAGGTGATCGGCGATCACCCGGTGCGAGGCCTGCGCCGCGCCTTCGGCAACCGTGTCGGTCTCCTCCTCGATGGCGCGGATCAGCGAGCGGAAGAGATCTGTCTCATAGTTGTCGTGCGTGCCCTGGAGCACGGCCGAGATGCGCTCGAGCCCCATGCCGGTGTCGATCGAGGGGCGCGGCAGGTTGACCCGCTCCTTGGACGTCACCTGCTCGAACTGCATGAAGACGAGGTTCCAGATCTCGATGAACCGGTCGCCATCGGCGTCTGGCGAGCCGGGCGGGCCGCCCGGAATGTGCTCGCCATGGTCGTAGAAGATCTCCGAGCAGGGGCCGCACGGGCCGGTCTCGCCCATCGACCAGAAATTGTCGGAGGTGGCGATCCGGATGATGCGGCTCTCGGGCAGGCCGGCAATGCGGCGCCACAAGCCGAAGGCCTCGTCGTCGTCGACATAGACGGTGACCGTCAGCCGGTCGGGGGAGAGGCCGAACTCGGCCGTGACGAGCCGCCAGGCGAGATCGATGGCGCGCTCCTTGAAATAGTCGCCGAAGGAGAAATTCCCCAGCATTTCGAAGAACGTATGGTGGCGCGCCGTATAGCCGACATTGTCGAGGTCGTTGTGCTTGCCGCCGGCGCGCACGCATTTCTGGGCGGTCACCGCGCGGCTGTAGGGCCGCTTCTCAGCGCCGGTGAACACGTTCTTGAACTGCACCATGCCGGAATTGGTGAACATCAAGGTCGGGTCGTTGCGCGGCACGAGCGGCGAGGACGGCACCACCTCATGGCCCTCCTTGCGGAAGAAATCGAGGAATGTGGAGCGGATTTCGCTGACGCCGGTCATCGCTTTGTGGGCCTTCGAAGGAAACGG
>JBEVJH010000226.1:0-15657 GCA_040510355.1 Aestuariivirgaceae bacterium | reverse complement strand
CCGGCATGCCGCGAAACGGGAACATGAAGCCCGACAGCAGGAGTGACGGCAGGAAGTAGAAGAACGTCATCTGCATCGCCTGCATCTGGTTGCGGGCGAGCGTCGAGAACAGATAGCCGACCGTGACATTGGTGGCGATGAACAGCAGCAGCCCGAGCGCCAGGAGCGCGAAGGAGCCCACCATCGGCACATGGAACACCAGCTTCGACATCACCAGGATGACCGCCACCTGGACGAAGCCGAGGCCGATATAGGGGGTGATCTTGCCGATCATGATCTCGGCCGGCTGCGCCGGCATTGCCAGCAGGTTCTCCATCGTTCCCCGCTCGCTCTCGCGCGTCAGCGCCAGCGCGGTCGACAGCACCGTCGTCATGGTGAGGATGGTGCCGATCAGCCCGGGCACGATGTTGTATTGGGTGATGCCCTCGGGATTGTATAGCCGATGCACCACCACCTCGACGGCCGGACCTTCCTGGCGCGGTGCCAGCGCGCCGGTCAGCTCGCCGGCGAGGCTCTGCGATGCGATGTCGTTGAGGGCGCCGATGGCGTTCGACGCCGCGGCGGGATCGGAGGCGTCGGCCTCGACGATCAGCCGGGCGGTCTCGCCGCGCAGGATCGAGCGCTCGAAGCCCGCCGGAATGGTCACCACGAAGGACGCCTTGCCGTCCTGCAGCAGCTGCGCGCCGGCTGCATCCGTCGCGACGCTGCCGTCGATGCGGTAATAGCCGGAATTGACCAGCCCCGCGAGCACCGCCCGCGAGAAGCGGCTCGACTCCTCGACCTTGACATAGGACGGCAGCTCCTTGGGATCGGTGTTGATGGCGACGCCGAACAGCACGAGCTGGACGATCGGGATGCCGACCATCATGGCCAGTGTCAGCCGGTCGCGCCGCATCTGGATCAGCTCCTTGAGGAAGATCGCCATGGTGCGGGCAAGCGAGAATCGCCGCGGGCCGTTCATCGCGCGGGCGCTCCGTTCATCAGCTGGATGAACACGTCCTCGAGGCTGGTCTCGCCATGCTGCCAGGTGAGGTCGGAGCGTGCCTGGAACGGCGCGATCGCCGCCGCCAGCGCCTCGGCGTCGCGCCCGACGACATGCAGCGTGTTGCCGAACGATGCCACCTGGTCGATGCCCGGAACATTGCGGAGGTCGTCGGCAAGCGCCGCAAGCCCTGCGCCTTCGACCAGCCAGGTGGTGAGATGGGAGTTGTCGATCACCTCATCCACCGTGCCGCGGGCGATGATCCGTCCGGCCGAGATGTAGACGATGCGGTGGCAGCGCTCGGCCTCGTCCATATAGTGGGTCGACACCAGAACGGTCAGGCCCTGGCCGGAGAGCGCATGAATCTCGTCCCAGAATTCCCGTCGCGCCTTGGGGTCGACGCCGGCTGTCGGCTCGTCGAGCAGCAGGAGCTTTGGCGCATGCATGATGCAGGCGGCGAGCGCCAGCCGCTGCTTCCAGCCGCCCGACAGGGTGCCGGCGAGCTGATGCTGCCGCTTGCCGAGGCCGAGCCGCTCCAGCGTGCGATCGACCTGCTCGCCAACCGGCCTCAGCCGGTAGAGCCGCGCCACGAATTCGAGATTCTCCCGGATCGTCAGATCCTCGTAGAAGGAGAAGCGCTGCGTCATGTAGCCGACCTGAAGCTTGATCCGGTCGCTCTCGGTCAGGATGTCGAGGCCGAGGCAGGTGCCCTCCCCCGCATCCGGCCTTAACAGCCCGCACAGCATGCGGATGGTCGTCGTCTTGCCGCTGCCGTTCGGCCCGAGGAAGCCGACGATTTCGCCCTCCGTCACCGCGAGATCGATGTGGTCGACCACCGTCCGCTCGCCGAAGCGCTTGGTCAGCCCTTTGACCTCGATCGCCTTCACTCGAGCCTCACATCGACGGGCTGACCGGGATGGAGCGTCGCGCCGGAGCGCGGGTCAGGCCGCGCATCGACCGCATAGACCAGCTTGTCGCGGCTCTCGACGCTGTAGATCACCGGCGGCGTGAACTCCGCCTGGCTGGCGATCCGGCTCACCGTGGCCTTGAGGCTGTCGGGGCAGCCGTCGCACGCCACGCTGACGATCATGCCGGGTGCAATGGACGACCGCTCCTGCTCGTTGACGAAGAAGCGGACCTTGCGATTGGCCGGCGGGAGAAGCTGGATCGCCGCCTTGTCGGAAGCCGCCATCTCGCCCTCGCGGCGGAACACCCGGTCGACCACCGCATCGGCGGGCGACTTCACCTCGAACTGCGACTCGCGCCAGCTCATCTGCGCGACATCGGCGCGTGCCGACTCGACATTCTGCCGCGCCGCATCGATCGCCCGGCCGCGCGCCGGCATCTTGGCGACCTCGATGCGATGGCGCGCCTGCTGGGTCAGCGCCTCGGCGGAATCCCGCTTGGCGGCAGCGTCGTCGAGCGCCGCCTTCGACACCACACGGCTCTCGTAGAGGTCCTTCTGCCGCGCCATCACCCGCCTGGCATCGGCCAGTGCCGCCTCCTGGGCGGCCAACGCCGCCTCGAGGACTGCCAGCTCCTCGCGCCGCTCGCCGGTCTCGAGATCGGCGAGCTGCGCCTCCGCCTGGGCGAGCCGCGCCTTGGCCGCATCGACCTGACGGCTGATCTCCGAGGTGTCGATCCGAAACAGCAGGTCGCCGGCCTTGACGCCCTGCCCCTCGACCACCGCCAGCCGCTCGATGCGACCGGCCTCGCGCGGCGCCATCAGCACATACTCGCCCTCGACATAGCCGTTATGGACCGGCGCCGCCGGCGGGCAGAACGGCAGGACGGCCGCCAGCAGGCGCAGCGAGCAGAGGAAGGTGCTCATGGCTTGACCCCGAGCCGCGCCACCGCCCGTTCGAGCTGGGCGACGATCTTGTCGGCCTCGCCTTCGCCGATGGTCGACCAATCGAGCCGCTTGAGCACCGCGGCGCGGGCGAAGCGGAAGATCAGGGCCTGACCGAGCAGCGAGAACGCTTCGAGCCGCGCCGTCTCGGAGTCGGGATCGAGCTCGAGCACCGCCGCGACGAGCCGCGTCAGCGTGCGGTGCATCCGCCCCATGATCCCGTCATAAATGACGTCGAAGGCATCGGTCGGGTCAAGCTGCTCGCGCAGGATGAAGCGCGCCCAGCGCTCCGCCTTGGGGCTGGTGGCAAGGAGGCGCCCGGCGGTCTTGACGAATTGGCGCAGCGCCTCGCGGGCATCCGCCGGGCGAAGCTCGGGACGCGCGGCAAACGCGATGATCTCCGCGGCCATCGGCCCGATGGTCGCCGTGATGCCCTCGACGATATGGCCGGCAATCGCGAGATAAAGGCCGCGCTTGCCGCCGAAATGGTAGTTGATGGCCGCGATATTGGCGCCGGCGGCGGTGGCGATGGCGCGAATATTCGCACCTTCGAAACCCACGCGGCCGAAATGGTCGAGCCCTGCCTCGAGAAGCCTGCTGCGCGTGTTTGGTTGTTCATTCATACGCTTGATTTAAACAAGCGTTTGAACTCTGTCAAGCGCCGAAACGGCGTAAGGCGGCCGGTCCGGCCGGTCAAATCGAGGAGGCCACTCGGACCGACCGGACCGGCCAACCCCGCGGGCCGGGAAATGCGGCGGACCCGGTGACCGCGAGGCTTGTTCGGATTGAAGAAAGCGCCGCCTCGTTCCCTTCAACTTATCGAACGCAGCATCGTCAGCCAACGCATCCCGACCACTGCGGCAGGCAAAAATGCGTTGGTTAGTAAAGGCTTAAGGTAAATCGTGCCAGGAGGTCTGGCCCTTGCCCCGTTCAATCGAGCTCCGATCCTTCGCTGCTGTTCCGGTCGGTCGGCGATATCGCCGCCTGGCTCTTCCGCGAGTGAGGAGCGGCGTGATCGAGTCCGTCCGCGCTCACGCCGCGTCGGCGATGACCCGGTTGCGGCCCTCGCGCTTGGCGCGGTAGAGCGCGAGGTCGGCGCGCTTGAGAAGATCCTCGAGCGTGTCGCTCGGGGAATCGAAGCTGGCGATCCCGACCGAGATGGTGATCGGCAGCGAACCCGACCGCACGCCCCCGTTGAACGGCCGCCCGCTCACCGAGCGCCTGAGCCGCTCCGCAACTTTCATCGCCACCGACCGGTCCGTCGCGGGCAGCACGATCACGAACTCCTCCCCGCCGGTGCGAAAGGCGAGATCGAGGCTGCGCGTGTTCTTCCTGATGCGCTGCGCCAGCTCCTGCAGCACACGGTCGCCGGCATCATGGCCGTGGGTGTCGTTCACCGTCTTGAAATAGTCGACGTCTATTGCCAGCACCGACAACGGCGTGCCGCGGGTCGCCGCATTGTCGATGAGCCCGGCCACCTGCGTGTCGAGATGGCGGCGGTTGTAGAGCCCGGTCAGCGCATCGGTGACGGCCAGCTCCATCGACTGCTGGACATTGTCCCGGAGCCGGGTCGTGAAGCGTGACCGGCGGATCTGGGTGTTGGCTCGCGCCAGCAGCTCCTGCCGGTCGATCGGACGCATCAGATAGTCGTTCACGCCCATGTCGAGGGCCCGGATCATGCGCTGATGATCATCGGGATCGACGATGATGAGTAGCGGGATCTGCCGGGTGCGCTGCAGCGACCTTAGCTGCGAGCACAGCCGCAAGCCGTCATAGCCGTCGAGATCGAGATTGATCAGCACCAGCTCGTAGTCCTTCTCCGCCGCCGCCAGCACCGCCTTCTGCGGATCGCTGACGCAGTCGAGCAGGTGCCGCCCATCCAGCGCCAGCCGGATCCGCTCATGCAGCAAGCCGCGATTGTCGATCAGCAGCACCTGGCCCGGTTCATCCGACTCGCCGCCGATCCCGCCGCACCGGCGAATGAATTCCTCGTTCTCCGGCCCGTGCCGCGACAGCAATTCGTCTGTCAGCATCTTGAGCCGTACCAGGCTCTTGACCCGGCAGAACAGGGCGAGATCATTGACCGGCTTGCTCAGGAAGTCATCGGCGCCGGCCTCGAGGCCGCGAATGCGGTCCTCCGGCTGGTCCAGCGCCGTCACCATGATCACCGGAATGTGCAGCGTTGCCGAATTGCTCTTGATGCGGCGGCACACCTCGATGCCATCCATGCCCGGCATCATCACGTCGAGCAGCACGATGTCCGGCTTGACGCGCTGGACGCATTCCAGCGCATCCAGTCCGTTCATGGCGGTTGTCACCTCGAAATACTCCGCCATGAGCTTCGCCTCGAGCAGGCGGACATTGGCGAGTATGTCGTCGACAACCAGGACTTTGGCCGTCATGCCCTGCCCTTCAGGAAACCATCGATGGTTTCGAGGAAGCTCACGACCGAGATCGGCTTGGAGATATACGCCTCGCAGCCGCCCTCGCGGATTTTCTCTTCATCGCCCTTCATGGCGAATGCGGTGACCGCAATGACCGGGATGCGCCGCAGCGTATCATCCTCCTTGAGCCATTTGGTCACCTCGATGCCGGAGACTTCCGGAAGCTGGATGTCCATGATGATGAGGTCGGGCATATGCTGGCGGGCGATGTCCAGCGCCGACAGGCCGTCGCGGGTCTGCAGCACCCGATAGCCGTGGGCCTCGAGCAGGTCGTTGAACAGCTTCATGTTGAGCTCGTTGTCCTCGACAATGAGCACCGTCTTGCGCGGCACGACGCCCGTTTCCAATTCCCTAGATCCCACCATGCTGTAGGCACCGTGCATGATCAGCAAGTCCCCGGTTTCACGCCCTCATCATACCGCTGGCGATCCTCCCAGGATTCGGTAAATCAACCCTTTCGGCCGTTGATGTGCAACCCTCGGACGAATCGTCGTGGTTAACCAATCGTCCTGCGGGCAACTCGCATCACCCCTGGAGATGCGCCACCCCATGAACCTCCAGCGTGGCCCTGAGCTTGGGCCGCCGCCGCACCTCCTCGCCGATCCGTGCGATATTGCGGCACCGCTCATGCAGCGCCCGCTCGCTGGGCTTCGCCCACAGCCCGAGCATGAAGAGATAGATGTCGGCCGCCGAGAAGCTCTCGCCCAGAATGAAGGGCCCTTCCTGCCCGAGCCGCTCGTCGACGATGTCGAACAGGCGGTTGGCATGGGCCTCGCCGCCGCGCCCCAGCATGGCGAATGCCTCGTCGCTTTCGACCAGCGGGCGACCGTGAAAGGCGAGATTGATGGCCGGATAAATATTGCTGCTCATGAAATTGAGCCAGGCGAGAAAGACTCCATGGTCGTTGCTGCCGGGCGGCGGCGCCATGTCCTTGTCGGGATGGGCGGCGACGAGGAAGTTGAGAATGGCCGCCGATTCGAAGATCGCCCGGCCATCGTCGAGGCCGAGCGCCGGGATGAGGCCGAGCGGCGAGACATCGCGAAAGGCCGGCTGGCGCACCTGCTCCGGCGTCATCCAGACATTCTCGTAAGGGAGGTCCATCTCCTCCAGCACGAAATGCGGGGCCATCGATCCCCAGCCCTTGACGTTGTAAAGCTTGTACATGTCCGCCTCTCGCAACACCGCCGCGCTCGGACGAGGCTAGCGCATGACCTCGCCGAAAGACACCCTGCCCGGCATGTGCCGCGACTGTCTCGGTGATGTCGGGGAAGGCCCGAGGCGCTGCCCGAGGTGCCGCAGCCCGCGGCTCTACCGTCATCCCGAGCTTGATGCCCTGGCGATCGCCCATCTCGATTGCGATGCCTTCTACGCCGCGGTGGAGAAGCGCGACAACCCCGCGCTGCGCGACCGGCCGGTGATCGTCGGCGGCGGCCGGCGCGGCGTCGTCGCCACCGCCTGCTATGTCGCCCGGATCCATGGCGTGCGATCCGCCATGCCGATGTTCCAGGCGCTGAAGCTCTGCCCCGACGCCGTCGTCATTCCGCCCGACATGGAGAAATATGCAAGCGTCGGCCGGGAGGTTCGCCAGCGGATGCTGGCGCTCACCCCGGCGGTCGAGCCGCTGTCGATCGACGAGGCCTTCCTCGATCTCTCCGGCACCGCGCGGCTCCACGGGATGAGCCCGGCCCGGGCGCTGGCCGCGCTGGCGCTCGCGGTCGAGAAGGAGATCGGCATCACGGTCTCGATCGGCCTGTCGCACAACAAGTTCCTCGCCAAGCTCGCCTCCGATCTCGACAAGCCGCGCGGCTTCGCGGCGATCGGCCGCTCCGAGACCCAGACCTTTCTGGCAGGCAGGCCGGTGAGCGCCATCTACGGCGTCGGCCAGGTCATGCAGCGCGAGCTCGCCCGCGCCGGCATCACCCGCATCGCCGAGCTGCAGCAACTCGACAGGCGCGAGCTGACCCGCCGCTTCGGCGTGCTCGGCACCAGGCTCTATCACCTTGCCCGCGGCGAGGATCTGCGCGTCGTGTCGAGCGAGGACGACACCAAGAGCATCAGCGCCGAGACTACATTCGATCACGACCTCGGCAAGGTCGAGGCGCTGGCCCGGGTGCTGTGGCGCCTCGCCGAGCGGGTGTCGCGGCGCGCCAAGGCCGAGAAACTCGCCGGTCAGACCGTCACCCTCAAGCTCAAGACGCGTGATTTCCGCCTGCGCACCCGCAGCCGTTCGCTGTCTGATGCAACTCAGCTTGCGCATCGCATGTTCGATGCCGCCCTGCCGCTGCTCGAGCGCGAGGCCGACGGCACGCTGTTCCGCCTGATCGGCATCGGCATATCGGCCCTGGTGCCGGTCGAGGTCGATCCCGCTCACGACACCCTCGATCTTCGCCTGCGCTCCAAGGCCAAGGTGGAGCTGGCGATGGATCGCCTGCGCGCCCGCTTCGGGCCGGCAATCGTCGCGAAAGGGCGGGCATTCGGCAGAAAAACGCAACCTGGCGATGAGGACATCGACGATTGAGACCCGGTAAAACAACCGGAGGTCATGCTTGGCGTGCAAATGCTATGACGGACGCCTGGGCCAACGATAGCGGTCTGCCGGGGAAACGACATGGGAAGTGGAATCAGCACCCAACAGCAGGGGAGAGTTGGCTCTCGGAGACCAATTCGTGGTCATGGCCAACAAAGCAGCCATCCGGCGCTCGTCCATGGTGCGCAACAGACGGGGGGAATTCCCGCGCACCAACAGTTGCGCCGCACCGAGATGCCGCGGACCGAGGCTCGGCCGACGCCGCGGACCGAGACGCCACGGACCGGGGCTCGGCCGACGCCGCCAACTCGGGATGTCCGTCGGGTCGATGCGGCTGAATATGCAAGTGCACGCCTTGCCGACGGTCTCAGGGTCACGGCGACCCTGTTTGCCATCAACCTGACCGACCAGCAAAACGAATTTTTGATCAACGACCTCGGCAAAGGCAAGCATCGCGGGCTGGCCACTCTTCTCGTCACCCCCCCGGATCATCGGATCAAATTTGTTCGCGATGAAAATGGGCACACCAAAGTCATGGTCAGTGCGGATATGCCCGACGACCGGTTGGTCGACAGCTTGGTCAAGTGGGCAGTGGAGCTCCACGAAATCGCCGCTTATGACGCGCTCTTCGCCGTGCTCGATATTCTCGACTTGTCGATGGTCGGGGAGTTCCATGGCTGGTCGGAAGGGGAGCTGCCACCTTGGCAGGAAAGCCTGGTGGCCTGCTATTGCCGTCTCGCCAAGGTTTCACGCGAGAAGTTGATGGCTCGGCCCTGGATCAACTTCGACGACATGCTCATCGATTTAAAGGCCGACTTGATCCGCGGGCTGTGCAATCGGAAATCCAGCGTCTGCTACGACCCCGTCATGGCGGCCAAGGTCATGCTTCGCAAGGCCCGCCGCGATCCTTATTCGGGCGAGCTCGACATCGGCGACGTGGTGATCGAGGCGCTGATCGCCGAAGGAATCACGCTCAACCACCTGACGGGAGTGCTCGGCAGGACGACGGGGGACTCCGAGGCACACTGGTGGGGGAAGTTCGAGCGCCGGCTTGCTGACCCTCATGGCGTGGTCAAGCGCGCCAGTCCGCTGCTGATTGACGACGCAATCCAGCGTCCGCTACCGCGCTTTTCCCTGCAATATGGCGACGAAAAGGAGCGGATAGCGCGTGTCCACCAACTCAAGCCGAGCTCGCCGATCAAGAAGGAGCTGGTCTACATCCTCCAGGAGCTGGCGACCGCCCTCAATCCCGGGAATGAAACCGAGGTTAGGGCTCTCGAATTCGAAGAGAGGCTTCTGATCTCCTTCACCGGCAACGACGTGCCCTTTACCGCCTCGATTGCTTCGCTCAGCGCCGAGCTGATGTTCTCGAAATTTGCCGAGTTCGGATTTTCGGACGATGAGATCGCGGCATACTTCGCCGACCATCGCGACAAGGGGGTTCGCGAGCTGTTCTCCCAGGGCCTCGCGAAGCTCTTCAGCAGGCCCGAGCAATCGGGGTTCAGAATTTTCCCTACTTCCGATGGGTTCCAGTTTGTCGACGAGTATATGAATGACGGCAAGCAGCGGTTGGCGCGTGCCCGACTTTTGATCGAGACGATCGAGGAGTTCGCGAGACTCGGCAAGCGTGAGGCGGCGCAGATACTGCTCCCGCCTCTGAGATCCGATCTGAAGACGCTGTGGGAACAGGCTGGCAGGAAGCGGCTCGACTGGGACGAGCTCAAGTTCTCTCACCTCCGCAACGTGATGCAGGAGCTGCTCGTGTCAAAGGCGAATTAGCAACGGCTCGAGAGAGCGCATCGAGCGGGTGGCGAAGTCGCTCCGCATGGTCTGGAGACTCCACGGCATGATGGTCTAAGCTTCGCGCTCCCGGCAGCAGCCCGAAGGAGCGAGCCCGTGTCAGTGCGCCCGACGATCCGGATCGAAGCCCGCGCGCTCGAGCGCCTGGCGCGTGACCTGCTGGTCGCCGCCGGCGCCGATCCCCGCCATGCCGAGATCGCCGCCGAGCTCTTCGTCGAGGCCGACCTTCACGGCGTCGGCGCCCAGGGTGTCGACTACCTCTATTACGCCATGGACGGCCTGAAGCGCGGCTTGATCGACGGCAGCGCCACGCCGACCATCGCCCGCGAGACGGCATCGAGCGTGCTGATCGACGGCCGGCGCGGCATCGGCCAGGTCGCGGCCCTGCTCGCCGTCGACCTCCTCGCCCGCAAGGCGCGCGAGACCGGCACAGCGACGGTCGCCATCGGCAATTCGACCGACATCTTCCGCATCGGCGCCTTTGCCATGCGGCTGGCGAAGGCCGGCCTCATCGGCTTCGTCACCACCTCCGGCCCCCCGCTCGTCCATCCCCATGGCGGGCGCGAGCGCCTGCTCAGCACCAACCCGCTCGCCATCGGCATTCCGCGCCGCGGCGAGCCCTTCATGCTCGACATGGCGACGAGCGCGCTTGCGAGCTCGAGGGCCCGCCAGGCCGCCTATTATGGCGAGGAGGTGCCGCCGGGATCGGGACTCGACAGCGCGGGCAGGCCCACCAACGATGCCCGCGCCATCCGCCAGGGAGGCGCGCTGAGCCCGCTCGGCGGCCATAAGGGGTTCGGCCTCGCCCTGGCCATGGCGCTGCTGTGCGGGCCGCTGAGCGGCTCTGGCATCGGTCCCGAGCTCGCCGGCTGGCAGGCCGAGGGCGAGACCCGCACCCAGGGCCATTTCTTCTTCGCCATCGATCCGGCGAGCCTGGTCGATCCGCAGGAATTCCTCGACCGCACCGAATGGTACATCGACGTCATCAAGAGCTCGGCGCTGGCCGAGGGCCATGACGCGATTCATATCCCGTTCGAGCGATCGGCCGCCGCCGCCCGCCATCAGGGCGAGCACGGCATCGCCGTTCTCGACGAGACCTGGCGGGTGCTGCAGCGCCTCGCCGCCGAGAACGGCGTCGCGATGCCTACGCCAATGTGAACAGCCTGCCGCGCCCCGGCAGCGAGTCGCTCACCCCGGCGAGCCGCAGCGCGTCCCAGGCCAGCGCCTGGTTCGAGGTCACCACCGGCTTGCCGAGCTCCTTCTCCAGGGCGGCGACGACCGGCGCCGTGCGCAATCCCGTGCAGGAGATGAAGACCGCTTCGCTGGCCGGATCGTCGACCGCGCGCGCCGCCTTGGCGAGCACGGCGGGCGACAGCCGGTTCATCTCCGGATCGCCGCCAAGATCGAAGGTGGCGCGCCGGGTGATGACGAGCCCCTCCTCCTCGAAAAAGCCGGCGACCAAGTCGGCCGTGCGGGGCAGATAGGGCACGAGCAGGCTGATGCGCCGCGCCCCCACCCGCTTCAGCCCCTTGGCGCCCGCCTCGATCGGCGTTGCCACGGCAATTCCCGGCCGCACCTGCCAGATCGCCTCGCGAACCGCGGCGACCCCGACCGCCACCGTGCCCGACGTGCAGCTGAACCCGATCACGTCGAGCCGCGAGCCGGGGACCAGGAGGCGCGTCCCCTGCTCCAGGTGCTCGCCGAGCTTGGCGAGCGACTCGGGCGTTGCCACCGCCGCCATCTGGATCCGGGTGGAGAACATCGTGACGCCGGGCGCGGAGAGGAAGGCTTCGGTGTCGAGCGTGCCGATCCGGTCGGTGGCGAGCGCCAGAAGGCCGATCGAGGCCCGTTCGCCCACCCCTTGATCGAATTCCGGCGACAGCCGTTCCCAGCGGTCCGATGCGGTGTCCATGGCTTACCTCCTAGCGCTTGATGATGACCTCGGCAGGAAGCGTCGAGAACCGCCGGCACCCGGTCTCGGTCACCTCGATCGATTCCGAGAAGCCGATGCCGAACTCCCGGTATTTCAGGCAGAGCAGCGGCATGTGGAAGGTCATGCCGGCGACCATCGGCCGGTGCTCCTCCTGGCGCAGCGAGATGATCTCGCCCTCGCCCCAGTCCGGCGGGTAGTTGATGCCGATCGAATAGCCGAGCCGGTTGCGGTGATAGGTGCCGAAGCCGGCCCGCGTGGTGATGGCGCGCGCCGCCGTGTCGGCCTCGTGCGGCGTCACCCCCGGCTTGATGACCTCGAGCGCCACGTTGAGCGCATCGATGCAGGCCTTGGCGGCGTCGATCCACTCGCTTTTGGGCGAGCCGAGGAAGATCGTCCGCATCAGCGCCGCACAATAGCGGTGCTGCGAGGCGGAGATCTCGAAATACATCACGTCGTCGCGCTGGAGCCGGTTGGTGCCGCCGGTCTGATGCGGCAGGCACGAGCGATCGCCGGCAAGCACGAAGGGGGGCAGCCCCATATACTCGCCGCCATTCTCGAACAGCGTCGCATTGACCACGGCATTGACATGATTGCCGGTGGCGCCCGGCTCGGTCGCCGCATAGCCGGCCAGCATGGCCTTGTCGACGAGCGCCGCCGAGCGGCGCATCACCTCGATCTCGTCCGGCGACTTGATCATGCGTGCATCCCACAGAATGTGGGTGGCATCGAGGAACTGGTTCTCCGGCATGTCGGCGACCAGCGTCTCGTGCTCCTCGACCGTATAGAAGAAGCACTGTTTCTCGACCCCGACGCGCTTGCCGCGGTTGAGACCGAGCTGCTTCAGGATGTTGGCGGTGACCGACGGCGGATGATCCCAGTCATAGACCTTGGCGATCCGCCCCGACCAGGCGAACTCCGGCGTGTTCAGCCATTCGAAGTCGCGCACCAGGAAGATCGGCTCGCCGTTCCGCGGGATGATCACGCAGTGATATTTGTAATAGCCGGGGGTCTCGTAGCCGATCACATAGGTGATGTTCTCCGGACCTCTGACCAGCAGCGCGTCGAGCTCCATCCGCCCCATCGCGTCCTGGATCACGTCATAGCGCCTGATGTACTCCTCCGGCGAGAAGGCCAGGCGCTCATGGACGAGCATGGGCAGCTGGAAGCCGCTCCGGGTCCGCCGCGTCGATGGCTGGAACGTCACCTGCTCGGTATGGCGTGCAACCTCGATGATCTCGCGGTCCTGATCGAGCTTCATGAATCACCTCCGATTTGTTCTTATTTGCACTTCGGCGGTTCGAGCAGATCGAGCTTCGCCAAATGGGCGTTGAGCACGAACTCGCCATAATCGAGCACGAGATCTCCGGAGACCCCGTTCTCGAACAGCTGCATCGACACCTGGTAGTCGGGCGTCTCCTCCGACTTGCCGCCCTTGCGGGGGAAATAGCTGATCGACACCGGCCAGCTGGTCATGTTGCTCAGCGCCTTGGCGGCCTCGACCTTGTCCGTCTTCTTAGGCACCCCGAAGAACGAGATCACCTCCATGCTCTTCTCGCCGTCGGACCCGTCGAAGACGATGCTGGCGTCGCGGGTCTCGCCCTTGCGGGCGAGCTCGACGAGCTTGATCTGATGCGCCACCGCGAAGATGGTGCCGGCCGGGATCTCGAATTCCTTTTCGGAAGGCTTGGTCATCTTGCCCTTGCCGGGCTTGCCGTCATTGCCGGCTGCCGCCGTCAAGGTCGATTCGTCCTGCAGCGCATTGTCGACGAATTGACGCTCGTTGTAGCGCATCTCCTTGCCGTCGGGCGATTCCCAGGAGGAGGAGCGCACATCGAGGAGCCGCGAGGTGCCGCTCTCGGTCATGAATTGATTCACCATGCGGAAATCGACGGTCCATCCTTCGCAGGAGCCGCCTTGCACCTCGATCACCATCCGGCCCTGCGCCGAGGTGATGCCGCTGCGGTCCTGGGCGGACTTGAGGCCGATGTCATAAATGCCGCGATGGGGCACGAGCGAGGCGGTGTCGGCGTGGGCCGGCAGGCCGAGAACGGGCGCCAGGACCAATCCGCCGAGGATGAAGCTGCGTAGAAGCAAGACTAAGCTCCGTCAGGTGACCAGGTTGCTCGGTTGTCCGCGCTGGAAATCGTCGATGTGCTTCACCGTCTGCCTCCAGCATTCCTCCATCGCCTCCTGACTTGCCCAGGCGACATGGGGAGTGATGATGACGTTGGGTCGATCGGCAATCGCCAGCAACGGGTGGGTCGGGTCCGGTGGCTCCTTCGTCAGGACGTCGAAACCTATTCCCGAAATGAGGCCCTCGTCCAGCGCCTTGACCATGTCCTTCTCGTCGACGAGGCCGCCCCGAGCCGTGTTGATGATCAGCGGCCGGCGTTTCATTTTGCGAAATTCCGCCATCGCCAGCATGTTGCGGGTGGCCGGCATCAGCGGGCTGTGGAGCGTGATGATGTCGCTTTCCTGGAGCACCGTCTCGAAGGGCGTATAGAGCGGCCCCAGCCCCTCGACGCCCTTATGGGCGGCGTAGAGGGTGCGCATGCCGAAAGCCTGGCCGATGCGGGCGACCGACTGGCCGATGCTCCCCTCGCCCATGATGCCGAGCGTCGCACCGGCGAGATCGCGCATGCTGTGGCTGTGAAAGCAGAACTGGCCGGACTTCTGCCACATGCCGTTTATGACGTCCTGGCGATAGCCGACGATCTGCCGCCGGAGCGCCAGGATCAGCGCGAAAGTCTGCTCCGGCACGGTGTTGGTGGCGTAGCCGCGCACATTGGAGACCGCGATCCCGCGCTCCCGGCAGGCTGCGACGTCGATCACGTCATAGCCGGTCGCCGCCACCGAAATCATCTTGAGATCCGGCAGCTCGGCAAGGGCCGCCCGGCGGATCGGCACCTTGTTGGTGATCGCAATGGTCGCACCCTTCAGCCGCGCCGGCACATCGCTCTCGGCGGTCTGCTCATAGGTCTCCCATTGGTGCTCGAAATGAGGCCGGACAAGCTCGACGGAGGGGCCGAACGTGCCGCGGTCGAGGAACACGATCTTGGACATGGGTGGGGGTGATCTCTGGGCTGGCGGACCGGAATTTCTCAGATTTGTCGACTCTCCGGCCGACTATAGCCAGGACGACGGACTTAGAGAATGGATGGCGATTCCTTGCCGCGGAAAGCCCGTCAACGCGCGACAGCCATGCGGCTGCCACGCAGGTAAGCGACGAGGGCGGCGGCGAGCGACACCAGGAGCCCGGTGCCGAGCACGATCCAGAACGGCCGGATCAGCGTCGGGAACTGCAGGTTGGCGAGGAGCACCAGCCGCGCCGGGACACCGGTCGCCAACCCGTACCAGCAGCCTTCGAGCGCGGCGGTGAGGATGGCGCTCGTCACCGCCACCCCGGCGAGCCAGGCAGGCGAGGCAAGCTGCCCCGCCGACAGCCGCCGATAGGACATCAGGAGGATGAAGAAGCCGAGCATCAGCGTCGGCTCGGTGACGTCAAGCTTCGACTGCATGAAGAAATGCAGGATGCCGAGGCCGGCAATGCCATAGGCGATGCGGTGGAGGCGCTTCCAGTTCGCCCCGAGCCGCCGGACCATGGCATCCGTCGAGGTGGCGGCGAGCGCGGTGAGCCCGAGCAGCGCCAGGAAGCCGATGGTGAGATAGATCCTGAGCGCGATCTCGGAGCCGACCTTGATGAGGTCGAACTTCTGGTCGCCGACATAGAGCGCGAAATGGCAGGCCGCATAGGCGAAGGCGGCTATTCCCAGCATCCGCCTGACCAGCGCCAGCCGGTTCCAGCGGAAGATGCGCTGCGCCGGCGTCACCGCAAGCGCGATCAGGATGAAGCGGATCGTCCAGGTGCCGGTGAAATGGGTTGCCTCGTCGAACGGGAGCGGCATCAGCGCCCCCGACCGCCAGCGCCAGATCAGCCACAGCGCCGGCGCGATCGTCCCGGCGAGCACCAGTGCCTTCAGCGGCGAGAACCGTCCAGAACGATCCGTCCACGGCGTCACGCGCTTGCCAGCCTCCGAACATCGCGATTGAAGCCAATTGGCTCAAACCTGCCAGAATGGCAACCGGAGCCGCCGATCACGCCTCTTCACGTCCCTGTGGGCG
>JBEVJH010000225.1:0-4161 GCA_040510355.1 Aestuariivirgaceae bacterium | reverse complement strand
GGGCGTGAAGCGGCTCGTCGGCGAGCACATGGGTGTGGCGATCAACTTCGTCGACGACAATGGGAAGAAGATCTATTACTTCGCGACCGAAGCCAGCGGTGCCGAACGGCAAGCCCGCTTCTGGCAGGCCGGCTATGTGCTCGGCATGATCGCGCTTTCCATGGGCGAAACCGAGCGCCTTCTGAAGAACGTCTTGGGCTATGAGCCGGACTTCGACTATGAGAATCGAGTTCTTGCAGAGCGCGACGCAGAGCGCGCAAAAGCGCAGGCCGCTACAGCTTGAGCACCAGCTTGCCGAAATTGCCGCCGTTATAGAGCAGCCGCAGCACTGCCGGGAAGGCGTCGAGCCCGCCTTCCCGTATGTCCTCGCGGAATTTCAGCTTGCCGTCGCGATACCAGCCGAGCAGCGCTGCGGTCGCCTCCTTGTACTGCTTGGCGAAGTCGAAGACGATGAAGCCCTGGACCCTGAGCCGCATGGTGAGCACGAAGCGCAAATTGCGGGGCGCCGGCGGCGGCTCGGTGGCGTTATAGGCCGAGATCAGGCCGCACAGCGCCACCCGGCCGAACGGATTCATCTGGGCGAGCACCGCGTCGAAGACGGAGCCGCCGACATTCTCGAAATCGACATCAATGCCCTGCGGCGCCGCCGCCCGCAGGCTGCCTGAGAGATCGCGGCCCTTGTGGTCGACCGCGGCGTCGAAGCCGAGCTCCTGGGTGACGAAGGCGCATTTCTCGGGCCCGCCGGCAATGCCGACGGCGCGGGCGCCCTCGATCCTGGCGATCTGCCCGACCACCTGGCCGACAGCGCCGGAGGCGGCCGACACCACCACGGTGTCGCCCGGCTTGACGCCCGCGACATGCTTCAGGCCGAAATAGGCGGTGTGGCCCGGCATGCCGAGGCCGCCGAGCCAGGTCGGCAGCGGCGCCGCCGAGGCATCGACCTTGAGGACGCCCCTGCCGTCGGAGATGGCGTGGCTCTGGACGCCGAGCAGCCCGGTGACGGCATCGCCGGCGGCGAATTTGGGGTTGCGCGACAGCTCGACATGGCCGGCCGCATAGGCGCGCATGACATCGCCGAGCGGCACCGGCTCGACATAGGAGCGGCCCTCGGCGATCCAGCCGCGCATGGCCGGATCGAGCGACACATAGTCGATGCGCACCCGGATCTCGCCCTCCCGGGGCTCGGCCAGCGGCTCCTCGACAATGGCGAAATCGCCGGCCGCGACCTCGCCGACCGGGCGCTTCTGCAATCTGACGACGCGATTCTTCGTGCTCATGCCACTCTCCTGTCGGGCAGCGCCAGCACCCGGCGGCCCGAGGTCGCCAGCACCTGGATGACGATGGCACTCATCACCACCACGCCGCCGACCAGCGTGCTGACGGGAGGCACCTCATTGACCGCGAGAAAGACCCAGATCGGCCCGAGCGTCGGCTCGATCAGCGCCAGCAGCGTCAACTGGGCGGCCGGCACGCTGCGCGAGGCCAGGGTGAACAGGACGAGGCCCAGCGTCAATTGCACCGCGCCCATCAGGGTGACCCACATGTAATTGGTCCAGCCGACCAGGATCTCGCCCGGCCCGAAGCTGTCGCGCAGCGGCGTCGGCACCAGCAAAACGACAAGGCACGTCACGCAGAGGAAAATGCCGTTCCAGATCAGCGCGGCGGTCATGTCGGTCTGCTGGCCGTAGCGCAGCAGCACCGAATAGCAGGCGAAGCAGAAGGCCGAATACAGCGCCAGCAAGGTGCCGACGAAGCTGGTGCTGCCGAGACTGCCGGCGACCATGATGCCGAGCCCGATCAGGGCGACCGTCATCGCCCCGATGGTCGCCCAGCCGATCCGCTCGCCGAGCAGCCACCAGGCGAGAAGGGCGGCGCAAAAGGGAGCGATGCCGGACATGAAGATGGACTGCGCCACCGTCGTATAGAACAGCGACAGGACGAAGCAGAGCCCGGCCAGGCCGATCGCGATGCCGGCGACGACCGCATTGAGCCCGGCATGGCGGATGACCGCGAACAGGCGGCGGCCATGGGTCAGGGCCATCCAGCCGGTCATCAGGACGAGCGCGGTGAAGGAGCGGTAGAAGATGATCTGCCAGCTGTCGATGCCGTCGGTGAGGCGCACCAGGACGCCGCCCAGGCTCCAGCAGATTGCCGCGGCGATCCCCAGCAGGATCCCGAAGCCGTAGCCGGGCACGAAGCGCCGCCGCATCAGAGGTTCCTCCGCCGCTGGCTGTCCCTGACGATGATGGCGACCAGGAACAGAACAAGGAAGAGGGCGAGCGACAATGGCAGGCCATGCGGCCCGACCACGGTCATGGCGAAGCCGCCGACGGTGGCACCGATCAGCGCGCCGATGCCCCACATTGCGGCGAAGGCGGCCGAGCCGGCGACCAGCTCGTCGCCATGAAAGCGATCGCCGAGCTCGGCCAGGGCGACGCCGTAGAGGCCATAGCCGGTCGAGCCGATGACGAGCAGCACCGGCCACATGAGCCAGCTGCCCATGCAGAACGGCAGCACCAGGAGGCCGATGATGGTGGCGATGGCGCAGCCCACCATGACCTGGCGCTTGGGATAGAGGTCGGCCAGCCAGCCGATGGGAAACTGCAGCAGGACATTGCCGGCGACGAGCGCGGTCAAGGCGAGGGAAGCGGTCTTGATGTCGAGGCCCATGCGCAGGCCATAGACCGAGAGCAGGCTCAAGGTCGCGGCATCGAACACCGCGAAGATGCCGACGGCGGCCAGCAGGATCGGCGCCTTGGGAATGAAGCCGAGGAGCGAGGGGCGGTGATCGCCGGCGCGGCGGGAGACCTTGGGCTCGCGGACCAGGGCGAGCGGCGCCATGGCGCTGACGAGGACGGCGCCGCCGATCAGGAACGGCGCCCAACCCTCGACGCCGATGATGCTGATCAGCAGCGGGCCGCAGGCGAAGCTTGCGGAGAGGACGCTGGCGTAGATGGCGACGATCTTGCCGCGATGGCCGTCCTCGGCGAATTTGACGACCCAGGACTCGCTCAGGACGAACAGGGTCGACACGCTCGTCCCCTGGAGGAAGCGGAGGACGAACCACCATTCGATCGACCACAGGAGCTTGTAGGCGACGACGATCACGGCGGTGATGAAGGCGGCGCCGAGGATGACCGGCTTGACGCCGTAGCGGCGGGCGAGCCACGGGATCATCAGCGAGGAGGCGAGGATGCCGATCGGCGACATGGCGGCGTTGAGGCCGATGAGGTCGTCGGAATAGCCGCGCTCGGCCATGATCAGCGACAGCAATGGGAACATCAGCCCGAGCGCGAACCCGAAAACGGCGATCGCCGCCACGGCCGCAACGAGATTGCGCCAGGCAGACGCCGAAACGCCCGGTTTTGTGGCCAGCGTGCGATCCATCGGCTGAGCTTCTGCCGCGGAGGCAGATCGGACGTCAAGAGCGGGCCTGCAGGACTGGATAGCGAATAGCGAATGGCGAATAGCGAATAGTTATCTCAAACACCGCGGCCAGCTATTCGCTATTCGCTATTCGCTACTGCCGCACCAACTCCCCCCGGGCCAGCAGCAGCCCGGCGATCAGGCCGACATAGATCGCCGTCAGGGTGACGGCGATGCCGGAGGGGCCGAGGAGGTCCAGGGCGAAGCCGGCGAGCGGCGGGCCGATGATGCCGCCCACCCCCCACATCGCGGCGAAGGCAGCGGAACCCGCCACCAGGTCGCGGCCCTGGAAGCGATCGCCCATCACCGTCATGGCGATGATGTAGACGGCATAGGCAGAGGTGCCGAGCAGCAGCGCCACCGGCCACAGCAGCGGCGTCAGGACAACGACAGGCAGCGACAAGGCAAGCAGCGGCGTCGCGATGACGGCAAGCCACAGCACCCCCTTGCGCGACCAGCGGTCGGCGAGCCAGCCGACGGGATATTGCAGCACGGCATTGCCGGCGATCGCAACGGCCAGCGCCCAGGACGCGGCCTTGAGATCGAGGCCGCTGCGCAGGCCGAAGATCGGAAAGAAGGCCAGCATGACCGCATCGAACATGGTCAGGGTGGCGACAGCGAAGAGCAGCAGCGGGGCGCGGCGGGCAAAGCCAATCATCGTGGTGCCGCCGCGCTGCTCCGCTTCCGTGTCGGCGAGATCGATGAAGAGCAGCGGAAAGGCGCTGAGGCCTACCA
>JBEVJH010000224.1:0-4715 GCA_040510355.1 Aestuariivirgaceae bacterium | reverse complement strand
GACAGCTCCTGCTCGACGATGGCGCTGGTGATCGTCTCCTGCGGGTAGAGCGCCGCGAGGCGACGGACGAGGTTCTCCAGCTCGCGGACATTGCCCGGCCAGCGGTGGCGCTTCATCCGCTCCATCGCCGCGGTGTCGATCTGCTTGAAGGGCAAGCCCTCGCGCTCGCCGAGCTTGAAGAAATGGCGCACCAGGTCCGGCACGTCCTCGGCCCGCTCGCGCAGCGGCGGCAGGCGCAGCGGCACGACATTGAGGCGGAAGAACAGGTCCTCGCGGAACAGGCCCTGCTGGATGAGGATGCGCAGGTCCTTGTTGGTGGCGGCGACGATGCGCACGTCGGTCTTGATCGCGGTGCGCCCGCCGACCGTGGTGTACTCGCCCTGTTGCAGCACGCGCAGCAGCCGCGTCTGCGCCTCCATCGGCATGTCGCCGATCTCGTCTAGGAAGAGCGTACCGCCCTCGGCCTGCTCGAAACGGCCGGCGGAGCGGGAGTTGGCGCCGGTGAAGGCGCCCTTCTCATGGCCGAACAGCTCCGACTCGATCAGGTCGCGCGGGATCGCCGCCATGTTGATGGCGACGAACGCGCCCTGCCGGCGCTTGCCGTAATCGTGCAGGGCACGGGCGACGAGTTCCTTGCCGGTGCCGGACTCGCCGGTGATCATCACCGTCAGGTCGGTCTGCATCAGCCGGGCGAGAACGCGGTAGATCTCCTGCATCGCCGCCGACCGGCCGACGAGCGGCATCACCTCGGCGTCGTCGGGCGAGCGCGGCGCCTGCTTGGTCTTCGGCTCGGTGAGCGCCCGGCCGACGATGGCGATCAGCTCCTTCAGGTCGAAAGGCTTCGGCAGGTAGTCATAGGCGCCGCGCTCCGAGGCGCGGATCGCCGTCATCAGCGTGTTCTGCGCGCTCATCACCACGACCGGCAGCTCCGGCCGGAGCTTCTTGATCCGCGGCAGCATGTCGAAGGCGTTCTCGTCCGGCATCACCACGTCGGTGATGACGAGGTCGCCCTCCCCCTGGCTGACCCAGCGCCAGAGCGTGGTGGCGTTTCCGGTGGAGCGGACCTCATAGCCGGCGCGCGACAGCGCCTGGTTGAGAACGGTGCGGATCGCCGCGTCGTCGTCGGCGACAAGAATGCTGCCAGATTGCATCAGCGGGTTTCCTGCGGGCTGCGCTCGGCGCGGTACATGGGGAGGAGGACGCGGAAGGTGGTGCGCCGCGGCTGGCTTTCGCACTCGACGATGCCGCCATGGTCACCGACGATCTTGGCGACGAGGGCGAGGCCGAGGCCGGTGCCGGTGGCCTTGGTGGTGACGAACGGATCGAAGAGGTGCGGCACGAGGTCCGGCGGCACGCCCGGGCCGTTGTCCTTGATGCACAGCTCCAGCGGCAGGCTGACGCGCGAGGCGGAGCCCGGCACCGACAGCTTGACGCCGGGGCGGAATCCCGTGGTCATCGTCACCTCGCCATCCGGCGCGCCGTCGATCGACTCGCAGGCGTTCTTGACGAGGTTGAGCACCACCTGGATCAGGAGGTCCTTGTTGGCATGCACCGGCGGCAGCGAGGGGTCGTATTCCTCGATGAAGCGCACATGCCGGCCGAAGCCCGACTGGGCGATTTTCTTCACATATTCGAGCACGACATGGATGTTGACCGGCTCGCGCGCCACCGGACGCTCATCCGAAAACACCTCCATCCGGTCGACCAGCTTGACGATGCGATCGGCCTCGTCGCAGATCAGCTGGGTGAGCGCGCGGTCCTGGTCGTCGACCGACTGCTCCAAGAGCTGGGCGGCGCCACGGATTCCAGAGAGCGGGTTCTTGATCTCGTGCGCCAGCATGGCGGCGAGCGCCGTGACTGAGCGGGCCGCGCCGCGATGGGTGAGCTGCCGGTCCATCTTGTCGGCGATGGTGCGCTCCTGCAGCATCACCACCACACCGCCCGATCGATCGAGCAGCGGCGCCACCTGGATGTCGACCAGCCGCTCGCCGAGCCGCGCCGAGCCGAGGTCGACCCGGTATTCGTTCACCGGCGCGTCCCGCACCCGCACCTGCTCGATCAGCGAAAGCAAGGGCGAGTCGAAGGGCAGCATCTCCTTCAGGAGATGGCGCCGCATCATCGTGGCGCTGATCTCGAAAAACGCCTCGGCCGCCATGTTCGCATCGGTGACGCGCCCCTTGGCATCGACCGACAGCACGGCATGGGGCAGCGCATTCAGAACCGCATCGTTGTTCGGGACCGTGGTTGTCGCGCTCATCTCGGTCACGCCGCCGCCCTGGCGCCGGCGGTGGCGAAGAAGTCGCGCACCGCGCGGCGCACCGCCTCGGCCGAGTCCGCCGTCAAGGCCGTGCGGCGCAGCCCGGCATCGCCGGCCCCTTCGGATGCCTCGATTGCCTCCATGGCGGAGGCCAGGTGCTTTCGGGCATGGCGGATGCCCCCGGCCTCGCCATAGAGCGACAGCAGGCCGTCATAATGTTCGAGCGCGAGGTCGCATTGTCTGGCCCGGCTCGGCAGCGGCAGCTCCCGTCCGGCGGCGAGCGAGCGGGCGAGCCAGCCGGGCAGCCAGGCGCGGCCCTGCGCGGCGCGGCCGACCATCACCGCGTCGGCCCGTGACTGCGTCAGCATGGCGAGCGCATCGGCGAGCGAGCCGCAATCGCCATTGGCGACGACGGGAATCGTCACCGCGTCCTTCACCGCCCGGATCGCCCGCCAATCGGCGACGCCCTTGTAGAACTGGTTTCGGGTGCGGCCATGCACGGTGACCATGGCGACACCCGCCGCTTCCGCCCGCCGGGCCAGCATGGGCGCGTTGAGGCTCGTCTCGTCCCAGCCGAGGCGCATCTTGACCGTCACCGGAACCGAGACGGCAGCCAGCGTCGCATCGATCAACCGGCCGGCGAGATCGAGGTCCCGCATCAGCGCGGAGCCCGAATAGCCGCCCGTCACGCGCTTGGCGGGGCAGCCCATGTTGATGTCGATGATATCGGCGCCGGAGGCTTCGGCAACGCGTGCCGCCTCCCCCATCCAGCGTTCCTCGCGCCCAGCGAGCTGCACGACATGGGGGCCCGACCCGCCCGCCTCGGCGCGCAGGCGCGCCTCCTCGTCGCCGGTCGCGAGCTTGTCGCTCGCCACCATTTCCGTTACGACAAGCCCTGCCCCTTCACGGTGGGCCACATGGCGCATCGCGGCATCGGTCACCCCGGACATGGGCGCCAGGAAGACGGGGTTCGCGACCTCGACCTTACCGATGAGGATCGCCCGCAGGCTGCCTTCGTCGGCCGAGAGGGGCGGCGTAGTGCCTAGCATCAATGCAGTTCCTTGCTCTGCCCACAACTTAGCCAGAGCCGGCATTTGCATCAAGTGGCAAACGCCTCAGAAACGTGCATGCCTGCTAATGGGGCAGCGCAATTCAATGGAGCGAGAGGAACGCCCGCGCCGCGCGCTGCGCCTCGGCGATCTCGGCGGACGACATTTCAGCCGCCACCTCGCCGCGCATGCGGACCGCATCGGCAAAGCCCTTCGCCGCCGCGATGTTGAACCATTTGTGCGCCGAAACGAGGTCGACGGCGCCTTCGCGGCCGATCGAGCTCTGGACCCCGAGCTGGTAGAAGAGCTCGGCCGAGCCGGCGCCACCGGCGAACTGAGCGGACTCCGCGGAGGAAATTTCAAAACGAGCCATGATCACGTCTCCCGAATGTCTGGTCCCCTGGCATTCTGTACGCGCCCGTCGGACCGGTACCCCTGAAGGCTTTCAACCTTCGACGAGTGGATCGTGCCCTGCCCCCGTGAAAGTTAGCTTAAGAGTCGTCGTGAACGAGAATTGAATCTTCTTCGAATTTGAACCGTATTTCCTGACGAATAGCCTCAATAGACGGCAGAAGGTCCAAATTACGTCGAAATTCACTCGATTTTTATCTTGTCGTTGAACCAATCGGAAACCATCGGAAACGATGGCGACTTCACGCATGGGCGAGCCGAAGCGGGTCGCGACGATCGCCTGACGCCTCACTCTTCCCCATCCGGCGAGGGAAACGACATCGACAGGTCGGCCGGATCGAGCGGGTCTTCATCCGGCGCGAGCACGCCGTCATCAGGCGGGATCGGAACCGCGAAGCCGGGCGGCAGGCGATTGTCGAGCAGGCCGGCTCCCTTGAGTTCATCGACGCCAGGCAGGTCCGACAGCGATTCGAGCCCGAAATGGTCGAGGAAGGCGAGCGTCGTGCCGTATGTCACCGGCCTGCCCGGCGCCCGCCGGCGCCCCCGCATCCGAATCCAGCCGGTCTCCAGCAGCACGTCGAGCATGCCCTTCGACATCGAGACGCCGCGAATGTCCTCGATCTCCGCCCGCGTCACCGGCTGGTGATAGGCGACGATGGCGAGTGTCTCCAACGCAGCGCGCGAAAGCTTGCGTGGCTCGACCGCCTGCGGCGCCAAGAGCCAATCGAGGTCCGGCGCCGTGCGGAACGCCCAGCCTCCACCGATCTTGCGCAGCACGATGCCGCGGCCAGCGTAGAGACGGCGAAGCTCGTCGAGCAAGGCCGCCACGTCGGCCCCGGGCGGCAGGCGCGCGGCGATGGTCTCCTCGGCGAGCGGCTCGGCCGACGCGAACAGCAACGCCTCGACGAGCCTCGTCGCGTCGGCGGCCGGCCCGTCGAGGGGCTCGGCCTCAGCCCCCATGGTCATCGCCTCGGGGCCGTCGGGCGAAGGCGCATGAA
>JBEVJH010000223.1:0-10874 GCA_040510355.1 Aestuariivirgaceae bacterium | reverse complement strand
GTTACGGATCGCCCGCATCACCCCTTCCTCCTTAGTGGTCTGGAGGATGTAGTAGTCCTGGATGAAATTGCCGGCGGTCTTCAGCCCGCGATAGTTCTTGGCGCCGGCGCTGTCATAGCTCTCGTCGAACAGGAAGAACTCGAGCTCGGACGCCATCATCGCCTTCATGTCCATCGCCTCGAGCCGCTGCAGCTGCCGCTTCAGCATGCTGCGCGGCGCATGGTCGAGCAGCGCATGGTCATGGTCGAGCAGATCGCACAGCACGAGTGCGGTGCCCTCGAGCCACGGGATGCGCCGCAACGTGTCGAGATCGGGCTTGAGCACGAAATCGCCATAGCCCTTCTGCCAGCTTGCCACCTGATAGCCCGGCACCGGCTCCATATCGATGTCGCAGGCGAGCAGATAGTCGCAGCCATGCGGCTCGTCATGGGCGCTTTCGCAGAAATAGCCGGCATGGAACCGCTTGCCGACCAGCCGGCCCTGCATGTCCGGAAAAGCCGCCACGACGGTGTCGATGGTGCCGGCCTTGACCTCGGAGGCGAGCGCGCTCAAGCTCAACATTCCCTGCATGATGCCCTCTCTCGATCTGGCTCTGGCATGATGTGCTTCAATTCGGGCCAGTGCTCAGCACCTGGGCCAGCCGCCCGGCCCAGGCCGACTGCCCGGCCTCCTCGGTGATGAGGTCGTTGCGGATCTCGATCATCGCATTGAGGAGCCCCCGCCGCCCGCCATGGAGATTGAGCGTGTGGGTGACCCCGTCCCCGGGCCCATAGGGCTCGTTGCGCTTGACCTTGATGTCGCCATGGCGGCCGAGCGTCGCGATCAGGTGATCGGCATAGCGCCGGTCGCGATCATGCAGGATCCCGGCATCGAGATGGCGCGTCATCCCCTTGTAGACCGGCGTGAAGCTGTGGATGGCCACGAAGATCGGATCGCGTCTGCTTGCCTGCCGGCTGTCGAGCAGCGTCGCGACGGCGGCATGGAACGGCTCGTAGATCGCCGCGGTGCGGGCTGCCCGCTCGTCCGCCGTGAGTCCGGCATTGCCCGGAATCTCCGTCAGCTCGGAGATCTCCGGCATCGCCGAGGGGGCATCGGGCGGGCGGTTGCAATCCTGGACCAGGCGCGAATAACGCTGCAGCACCAGCGGCGCATCGAGCAGGCGCGACAGCCGCCGCGCCACGCTTTCGGCGCCGATGTCATAGGCGATGTGGCGCTCGAGGTCGCTCTCGCTCAGGCCCAGCGTTCCGAGCTTGCGCGGGATCGCCCGCCCGGCATGCTCGCACACCAGGAAGATATGCGACGGCCCGTCGCCATTGAGGACGATGACCGGTTCCTCCTCCCCCTCGAGCAGCGGATGCTGTGCCATGGCTCAAGCCGGGGACTGGGCCTGCGCGGTGGCGCGTGCCAGGAGCCCGGAATAGATGTCGTCGTCGCGCACCACGCCGATGATCCGCCCATCCTGCGACAGCAGGATCGGCAGGCCCGACTGGCGCCGCGCATCGATCACCACCCGCATCGGGGCCGAGCATGGCATCACCACCACCTCGCCGCGCGGCCAGCTGGTCGCCTCGCCATTGCTCTCGAACACCTTGAGCTGGTGCTCGCCGAGCGCTGCCCGCTCCACCGTGCCGGCATCGTCCATCGCCATCGTCAGGCCGAGATCGTCGTCGAGCATCAGCATCGGGCCGATCCGCTTGAGGCTCGGCAGCGGCGTCATCATCACATCGCCGGTCAGCACGTTGAGCGGGTTCATGTGCTGCACGAAGGCCGCCACATACTCATTGGCCGGATTGAGCACGATGTCCTGCGGCGGTCCGTGCTGGACGATCCGCCCGCCCTCCATGATGGCGATGGTCGTCCCGATCTTCAGCGCCTCGTCGAGATCGTGGCTGACGAACACGATGGTGCGGCGCAGCTTGCGCTGCAGCTCGAGCAGCTCGTCCTGGAGGTGGGTGCGGATCAGCGGATCGAGGGCCGAGAACGGCTCGTCCATCAGCAGGATCGGCGCCTCGGTGGCGAACGCCCGGGCAAGTCCCACCCGCTGCTGCATGCCGCCCGACAGTTCATGGGCATATTTGTTGGACCATTGGTCGAGCCCGACGAGCTTGAGCTGCCGCGCCACCCGCTCGCGCCGCTCCGTCGCGTCGACGCCGGCAAGCTCGAGGCCGAGCCCGGCATTTTCCGCGACCGTCCGCCACGGCAGCAGCCCGAACTGCTGGAACACCATGGCGACGCTGTGCATCCGAAGCTGCCTCAGCTCCTCGAACGGGCAATGGGTGACGTCGACCACCCGGTCGCCGGCGCGCACCAGCACCTCGCCCCTGACCGGCTTGTTGAGCCCGTTCACCGCCCTGAGCAGCGTCGACTTGCCCGAGCCCGACAGTCCCATCAGCACGCAGATCTCGCCTTCGCCGACATCGAGGGTCGCCCCCGCCACGCCGAGCACCGCGCCCGTCTTGTCGAGGATGGAGCCGCGGCTCTCGCCGCGGTCGAGCAGCTCGATCGCCTCCTTGGTCCGCCGCCCGAAAATGATGTCGACGTTGCGGAATGACACCGCCGTGCTCATCTGGCGCTTCCCTTGCTCGGCTCGACCCGGCACACCCGGTCGAGAATGATGGCGAGCACCACGATGGCGAGGCCGGCCTCGATGCCCATCGGGATGTTCACCGTGTTGAGCGCCCTGACCACCGGCTTGCCGAGGCCGTTGGCGCCGATCAGCGCCGCGATCACCACCATCGACAGCGACAGCATGATGCATTGGGTGAGCCCGGCCATGATCGAGGGCAGGGCGGCCGGCAGCTCGACCTTCCACAGCAGCTGCCGCCTGGTCGCCCCGAAGGCCTCGCCGGCCTCCATCAGCTGCTTGGGCACCGTCGTCAGCCCGAGATGGGTGAGCCGGATCGGCGCCGCGACCGCGAAGATCACCGTGGTGATCAGCCCGGGCGCCAGCCCGAGGCCGAACAGGATCAGCGCCGGGATCAGATAGACGAAGGTCGGCAGCGTCTGCATCAGGTCGAGCACCGGCCGGAGCAGCTGGAACAGCCACTCGCGATGCGCCGCGGCGATGCCGAGCGGCACCCCGATCGCCATCGACACGGTGGTCGCGCCGATCACCAGCGCCAGTGTCTCGACCGTCTCCTTCCACAGGCCCTGATTGATGATGTAGAGGAGCCCGATCAGCACCCCGAGCGCGATCTGCCACGAGCGCTGCAGCAGATAGGCGATCACCACGATGCCTGCGACCACCACCAGCGGCGGCGGATAGAGCAGGGCGGCGATCATCGCATCGAGCGCCGTCGTGATGCCCTTCGACAGCCCGTCGAAGAACCAGTCGAAATAGCTCGTCAGGAATCCGAAGAACTGCTTGCCCCATTGCCCGACGGGAATTTTGTAGCGGGTCAATTCCTGGGTTAAGCGGGTCAGCTCTTGGTTCAGCCAATCCATCGCTTGCGATCTCTCCCGCGCCTCACCGCCGGTGCGCCCTCCCGCCGTGAGCGGCGGAAGGGCGGGGGCGATCGAGGCGAATTGGCGTCATCCTACGATCCGAGCGTCTTCTTCACCGCAGCCGCTGCATCGCCGCCATCGAAAGTGGTGACGCCGCTGAGCCAGGGCGTCGCCACATCGGGATGCGCCTTCAGCCATTCGGTTGCCGCCTCCTTGGCGTCCTTGCCCTTGAGGATCTGGTCCATCAGCTCGTTCTCCATCGGCAGATCGAATTTGAGATTGCCGATGAACTTGCCGGCATTCGGGCACTCCGTGCCATAGCCGGCGCGCACATTGGTGAACACCTTGGCGGCGCCGAATCCCGAGTCGCCCATGCCGTCGAGATATTTGATCTTCATGTTCCCCATGACCGGATGCGGCGTCCAGCCGAGGAACACGATCCAATCCTCGCCCTTCATCGACTTCTCCGCCTGCGCCAGCATGCCGGCCTCGGAGGATTCGACGAGCTCGAAACCGTCGAGCCCGTTGTCCTTGTTGGCGATCATCGACAGCACGATGCGGTTGCCGTCATTGCCCGGCTCGATGCCGTAGATCTTGCCGGCGAACTTGTCCTTGAACTTGCCGACGTCCTTGAGGCTCTTGACCCCTCCGTCATAGACATAGTCCGGCACCACCAGGCCGTAGCCGGCGCCTTCCAGGTTCTGCGACAAGGTCTCGACCGTCTTGGCATCGGTGAACGGCTTCACGTCGGCGGCCATGCTCGGCATCCAATTGCCGAGGAACACGTCGATGTCCTTGTTCTGCAGCGACTGGTAGGTCACCGGGACCGACAGCACCTGCACGTCCGGCTGGTAGCCCAGCGCCTCGAGCAGCACCGAGGTGACCGCGGTGGTCGCGGTGATGTCCGTCCAGCCGACATCCGACAATCTTACCTTCCGGCAGGCTTCGCTGTCGCCCGCCATGGCGGGGGCGGCAAGCAGCGCGGCGGCCACGACGCCGCCTAGGATTTTCCTGAGCATAGAAGTCCTCCCTATACACAAACGGCCGGCTTTCGCATGCCGACATTCTCGCTCGGGGTCAATTGATTGACCAATAGCTGCACATCGTCCATCATTTTATTTAGGAATTGGCCGGAGAGACGTCGCGATGGATGCTTTCGATTTCATCGTCGTCGGCTCCGGCTCCGCCGGCTCCGCCCTGGCCTACCGGCTGTCCGAGGACGGTCGAAACCGGGTCCTGGTGCTGGAATATGGCGGCACCGACTGGGGCCCGTTCATCCAGATGCCGGCGGCGCTTTCCTATCCGATGAACATGCCGCTCTACGACTGGGGCTTGAAAACCGAGCCCGAGCCGCATCTCGGCGGGCGTGTCCTGGTGACGCCGCGCGGCAAGGTCATCGGCGGCTCCTCCTCGATCAACGGCATGGTTTACGTTCGCGGCCATGCCCGCGATTTCGACGGCTGGGAGGCGATGGGCGCCTCCGGCTGGGGTTTCCGCCATGTGCTCCCCTATTACCAGCGCCTCGAGGATTCGCATGGCGGCGAGGACGGCTGGCGCGGGCGGGGCGGTCCGCTGCATGTCACCCGCGGCAGCCGCCGCAACCCGCTTTACGACGCCTTCGTCGAGGCCGGCCGCCAGGCCGGCTATCCCGTCACCGTCGACTACAATGGCCGCCAGCAGGAAGGCTTCGGCGCCATGGAGATGACGGTATGGCAGGGCACCCGCTGGTCGGCCGCCAAGGCCTATCTCCGTCCCGCCCTCAAGCGGTCCAATCTCAAGCTGCTGACCCGCGCGCTCGCGCGCCGGATCATCCTCGACGGCAGGAGGGCGGTGGCCGTCGAGTACGAGCGCGGCGGCAAGATCGAGCGCGCCGCCGCCAGCCGCGAGATCGTGCTCGCCGCCAGCTCCCTCAATTCGCCGAAGCTTCTCCTCCTCTCCGGCATCGGCAATGCCGAGGAGCTCAAGGGTGCCGGAATCGCGCCGGTGCATGACCTGCCGGGCGTCGGGCAGAACCTGCAGGACCATCTCGAGATCTATTTCCAGCTCCGCAGCAAGGAGCCGGTGACGCTGAATTCCAAGCTCGACCTCGTCTCCAAGGGGCTGATCGGTGCCCAGTGGCTGTTCTTCCGGCAGGGGCTCGGCGCCACCAATCATTTCGAATCCTGCGGCTTCATTCGCTCTCGCGAGGGCGTCGAATATCCCGACATCCAGTATCATTTCCTTCCCGGTGCCATCCGCTATGACGGCAAGGCGGCCGCGCCCGGCCACGGCTTCCAGGTCCATGTCGGGCCGATGCGCTCGCGCTCGCGCGGCTGGGTGAAGCTGCGCTCGAACGATCCGCGCGACCCGCCGCGCATCCTCTTCAACTACATGTCGCACCCTTCGGACTGGGAGGATTTCCGGCGCTGCATCAGGCTGACCCGCGAGCTGTTCCGCACCCCCGCCATGCAGCGCTACGCCGGCAGCGAGATCCAGCCGGGCGATCATCTCACCGCCGATGCCGATCTCGACGACTTCGTCAGGGAGCATTGCGAGAGCGCCTTCCACCCTTGCGGCACCTGCCGCATGGGGCGGGCCGACGACCCGCTGGCGGTGGTCGATCCGCAATGCCGGGTCATCGGCATCGAGGGCCTCCGGGTCGCTGATTCCTCGATCTTCCCGCAGGTGACCAACGGCAACCTCAACGCCCCCTCGATCATGACCGGCGAGAAGGCCTCCGACCTGATCCTCGGCCGCAACCCGCTCCCCGCCTCCAACCTCGAGCCCTGGATCAACCCGAGCTGGCGGACCAGCCAGCGGTAGGCAGGACTTACGCCGTCAGGTCCCGAACTGCGGTGCGAGCCCCGCATCCTCCAATTGGGCTTGGAGCAGACCGGCCAAGTAGTCCTCCATTGCAGAGAGGTCCAGCCTGCCGGCCTCCCAAGCGATATCGCAGCCCTTGAGCGCCTGATAATAAGGCTTGCGATCCTCCCGGATGCGTTCGGGCACGATTTTTCTGCCCGGCAGCACAGTGCCGGATCGCGCACAAAGCAAGTAGTAGCAGACGGCCCGCGCGGTTCGACCGTTCCCCTCGATGAAAGGGTGAATCCAATTCAGCCGCCAGAGTGCATAAGCGCCGAGTTCGGTCGGACTCCAGAGATGCCAATTCTCATGGATAGTGGACAGAAACCGGTCCATGAGACTTGGGACCTCCCGGAAATGAGGGGGCACATGCTGGCTTACGCAAATTGGTTCCTCTCGAAAGCGCCCGCCGAACTGAGAGATGTTGGCAACAGCGACATGGTTCAGGGCCCAGATCGTGTACTTGTCTAAGGCAAAGGGACCCTGACGAAGACCCAGTTCTATGCAAGTCCTGAGCAGATTGTATTGGCGTAGAAGGTTTTCGCCCTGAACCTCCTCGAAGAGGTCAGGGTCGTCTTCCTCGAGCACGACCATGATGTTGCGAGCAATGAAAAGATTAGTATCGACTCAGCCAAAGCCGGCTCGCTGCCTGGCGAATGGAGTCTTTGGTGCTCGTCGAGCCCTCTGGTGCGTTGCCATATGCAAAGCTGATGTGCTGCTCGAAAAACTCTTCGTCCGACACGCGCACCTTCCGTGCCGCCTCGAGCAGTTTCTCGAGAACGGGCCGATTTGGTGCACGTTTCATCAGCGCTTGCCTGGCCGCCATTTCTCTTCCCCCAAGTCACGACGAATCACGAGCTTGCCGCCGCGTCTGACCATCGCTCGACATATAGACCCATTGGGCCGGCGCTACCAGAGTCTGTCCCCGCTTCCCTACCGCACCCGCTCCAGGATCGACACGTAATTGGCAACCGCCGCGCCGCCCATATTGAAGATCCCGGCGAGCTTCGGCTGTCTGACCTGCATGTCGCCCGCCTCCTCCAGCAGCTGGAGCGAGGCCATCACATGCATCGACACGCCGGTGGCGCCGATCGGGTGGCCCTTGGATTTGAGCCCGCCCGAGGGATTGACCGGCAGCCGGCCTTCCTTCTCGGTCCAGCCTTCCTCGATCGCCCGCGCGCCGCTCCCCGGCGACGTCAGCCCCATCGCCTCATATTCGATGAGCTCGGCAATGGTGAAGCAGTCATGGGTCTCGACCAGCGACAGGTCGGCGAGCACCGTGCCGGCTTGCGCATGGGCCCGGCTCCATGCCACCCGGCAGCCTTCGAAGGCGACGATGTCGCGCCGCGACATCGGCAGGAAATCCTGGGCATGCGCCCGGCCGCGAAAGCCCACCGCCCGCGGGAAGGTGAGCGCCGTCTCGTCGTCGGCCAACACGATCGCTGCCGCTCCGTCCGACACCAGCGAGCAGTCGGTGCGGCGGATCGGCCCGGCCACCAGCGGGTTCTTGTCGCTGACCGTGTTGCAGAACTGGAAGCCGAGATCCTTGCGCAGCTGCGCGAACGGATTGCCGAGGCCGTTCCGGTGATTCTTCGCGGCGATCCGCGCCATCGCCCCCGACTGGTCGCCATAGCGCTGGAAGTAGAGCGCGGCGATCCGCCCGAACACCCCCGCGAAGCCGCCAGGCGTGTCGCCCTCCTCCTTGCGATAGGAGGCGTTGAGCAGCACATCGCCCACCGCCTCGTTCGGCGAGACCGTCATCTTCTCGGCACCGACCACCAGCACGAAGCGGCTGCTGCCGCCATCGATCGCGCCGGCCCCGAGATGGACCGCTGCCGATCCGGTGGCGCAGGCATTCTCCACCCGGACCGCCGGCTTGAAGCGCAGCGCCGGATCGGCATCGAGCGCAAAGGCCGCCGGGAAGCTCTGCTTCTCGAAGCCGCCGAAATTGCCGACATAGATCGCATCGATGTCGGCAAAGCCGATGCCGGCATGCGCCACCGCCTCGGCGCCGGTGCGTGCGATCAGCGTTTCGAGATCCTCGCCCTCGAGCTTGCCGAAGCGGCTATGGGCAAAGCCGATGATCGATGCCATGTGCGAAGCTCCCGGTCACACCGTTCTCAGATACCACTCGAAATCCCGCTCGGTCGGCTCGGCGCCGAAGCGGTCGGCCTCGACCTCCTTCATCGTCGCGAAGATCTCGACGAACGCCTTGCCGAAATACTCCTTGAGCACCGAGGCGCGCCAGAATGCGTCGATCGCATCATACCAGTTGCCCGGGATGTACTTGGCCCGCCGCTCATAACCGTTGCCGGTCACCGGCTGGCCGGGGTCGAGCTCCTCGGTGATCCCGTGATGCATCCCGGCGAGCACCGCCGCGATCACCAGATAGGGATTGGCGTCCGCGCCGGCCGGCCGGTGCTCGATATGGCAGGTCGGCCCCGCCCCGGCCGGGATCCTGAGCGACACGGTGCGGTTGTTGATCCCCCAATTGGCGGCCACCGGCGCATAGGAGTTGCGCCGGAACCGCCGGTAGCTGTTGGCATTGGGCGCGAAGATCAGCATCGATTCCGCCATCGCCGCCTTGAGGCCGCCAAGCGCCGATCGCAGCAGCGGATGGCTCGCCGGATCATCGCAGGCGAAGAGATTGTCCCCCGCCTCGTTGGCGAGCGACACATGGACATGCATGCCGCAACCCGTCCATTCCGAATAGGGCTTCGCCATGAAGCTCGCGATCATGCCGTGGCGCTCGGCCGTCGCCTTGATCAGCCGCTTGAGCATGATCGCCTCGTCCGCCGCCTTGACGATGTCGCCGCGGTGCCGGAGCACCACCTCCATCTGGCCCGGCGCATATTCCGAGATCAGCGCCCGGGCCGGCAGCCCCTGGACCTCGGCAAAGCCATAGAGGTCGCTGAAGAACGGCGCGAAATCATCGAGGTCCTGCAGATTGTAGGCCTGGTAATGCATCGGCCGCGCCGGCACCGTGAGGCCGCGCGGCGCCTGCGGACGGCCGCTCAGCGCCGCATCCCGGTCCATCAGGAAGAATTCGAGCTCGACCGCCCCGACCGGCACCATCCCCTCGGCACGAAAACGCGCATCCATCCGGCTCAGCAGGTTGCGCGGATCCGGCACCGCCGGCGTGCCGTCGAGATCGTGCATGGTGGCGAGATATTGCGCCGCCGGCTCGGCCGACCACGGCATGGTGACGAGCGAGCCCGGCACCGGCCACAGCAGGAGGTCGCGGTCGCCCTCGTCGAAAACCAGGCCGGTCTCCGGTATGTCCTGGCCGGTGACATCGAGCACCATCGCCGAAATCGGCAGATATCGGCCGTCTTTCCAGGCTGCCGCCAGCTCCTCCTTGCGCAGCAGCTTGCCGCGCTGCACGCCGCACAGATCGGTCCACACCAGGTGGAAGGAGCGGATGTCCGGGAACTTCGACAGGAAGGCCTCGGCCTCCATCGCGCGGTCCGGGACGATGATCGACATGCTGGCCTCGGGCGTCAGTTGACGGTCCCAGGGCTCTAGCACCGAGCCATGTGAAAGGGAAAGCTCCTGTTGACGGCCGGTGGACGAAGGCGCGCTTTTCTGGTTTGGATTTGCGCCGGCATCGACGCATGGGTGGCCAATGAGTCGGATTGTTTACCTTAATGGCGCTTTTGTCGACGAAGCGGACGCCCGGGTCTCGATCTTCGATCGCGGCTATCTGTTCGGCGATGGCGTCTACGAGGTTGTGCCGGTCTGCGCCGGCCGTCTGATCGACCAGGCGCCCTTCATCGCCCGGCTCGACCGCTCGCTCCGCGAGCTGGAGATCGCCTGGCCGTGCGCGCCCGACGATTATGTCGCCTTCCACAACGAGCTGATCCGGCGCAACGACTTGGTCGAGGGGATGGTCTATTCCCAGGTCACCCGCGGCGTTGCCGATCGCGATTTCGCGTTCCCCAAGGGAATCGCGCCCGCCGTCATCGCCTTCACCCAGCGCAAGGCGATCATCGCCAATCCGCTGGCCGAGACCGGCGTCAAGGTGGTGACGGTCGAGGACATCCGCTGGCAGCGGCGGGACATCAAGTCGATCGCCCTTCTCGGCCAGGTGCTGTCGAAGCAGCAGGCGGCCGAGCAGGGGGCCTTCGAAGGCTGGATGGTCGAGGACGGCATGGTCACCGAAGGCACCTCCTCGACCGCCTATATCGTCAAGGACGGCGTGATCGTCACCCGCCCCCTGTCGCGTGCCATCCTCCCCGGGATCCGCCGCCGTGTGCTGCTCGAGCTCGGGCCTCGCCACGGCCTCGCCGTCGACGAGCGGCCGTTCAGCGTCGCCGAGGCGCTCGCCGCCGACGAGGCCATGCTGACCTCGGCATCGAATTTCGTGCTCCCGGTCGTCGCGATCGACGGCCAGCCGGTCGGAACCGGAAAGCCGGGCCCGGTCGCCCGGCGGCTGCGCGAGATCTACATCGCCGCCGCCCTCGCCGAGGCCGGGGTGAGGCAGTAGGCAGTAGGCAGTAGGCAGTAGGCAGTAGGCAGTAGGCAGTAGGCAGTAGGCAGTAGGCAGTAGGCAGTAGGCAGTAGGCAGTAGGCAGTAGGCAGTAGGCAGT
>JBEVJH010000222.1:0-12465 GCA_040510355.1 Aestuariivirgaceae bacterium | reverse complement strand
AACTAATCTTCGTGATGCCAGGTCGTGGACACGTAATCGGGGTCCTTCTGGCCGTTCCGCTCGAAGCGGAGGAAATCGTAATAGCCGCAGCGGCCCTCGCCGGGGAAGGAGCGGCAGACCCGCGGGCGCGCGTCGTAGATGGTGCAGCGGCGCGCGTTGGTATCGAAGAAGCGGCAGATGCGGCCGAAATGCGTGTCCTTCTTGCGCCGCATGATGCGCCGGTAGCCATGTTTCGCGGTGGTGAAGCGGCGCTCGGCCTCCTCGTCGCTCATGCCGAAATGGCGGGCGATCCGGGCGAGGTCGAAACGCGAGACGACGATCACCGGATAGGAGCAGCAATAGCCCGGGCATTTGAGGCAATCATAAAGCTTCGTCATTGATAGCGGTCTTTCCCGAGGCCTCAGGCCTTGAGGCTGGCAAAGCGGCGATGGCTCTCCGCCATCTCGACGGTGAGCCATTCGCGAAAGGCGCGCGCCGGCGCCGACTCCTTGCTGCCCTTCAGGCGAACGAGATTGTAGCCGCCCGGCTCGCGGATTTCGACCTCAAAGGGCTTCACCAGCCAACCTTCCAACAGCGCATCGGCGGTCAGGTACTCGTCGCCGAGGGCGAAGCCCTGGCCGGCCTCTGCCGCTTCGATCGCCAGATGGTTCTGAAACATCGGGCCGCGCCATGCCTCGATGCCGCTCACGCCGGCCTCACGCAGCCAGTCGGCCCACCATTCGCGCGAATAGGTGTGCAGCAGCGTGAACTCGCCCAAGGCTGCAGGCGAGGAGAGGGAGCGCCCCTCGATCAGGCTCGGGCTGCATACCGGGAACACGGTGAAGCTGGCGATCAGGCTGTGGTCGACGCCCTCCCAGGGGCCGGCGCCCGAGCGGATGCCGAGCTCGAAGGTTCCGGCGTGGAAGTCAGCGAGATTGGCATCGGGATCGACGGCAAGCTCGATGTCGGGATGGAGCGCGCTGAAGCGGCCGAGCCGCGGCACCAGCCAGCGGGAGGCGAAGCCGGGCTCGACGGTGACGGCCAGCCGGCGCGTCTCGCCGGTCGCCATCACCGCGCGGGTGGCGGCGGCAAGGCCGTCGAACAGCGGTGTCAGCTCATGGCCGAAGCGCTCGCCGGCCTCGGTCGGCTCGACGCCGCGGCCGGTGCGGCGGAACAGCTCGACGCCGAGCCAGTCCTCGAGATCGCGAATGTGCCGGCTGATGGCGGCATGGGTGACGAACAGCTCCTCGGCGGCTGCCGTGAAGCTGCGATGGCGCTGGGCCGCTTCGAAGGCCCGGAGCGCATTGAGGGAAGGGAGGCGCCGGTTCATGGAGCCGGACTTTGTGTGAGTTTATGTTACATGTCGAGTAGCAAAATGCCGTTTGCGGCGCGGCAGCTCCGCCCTCACATTGATCTCATGAGAGATCAGGAGATTCGATCATGAACTGGATTTTCGAAGCTTATGCAAATGCTTACAGCGCCGCGACGATGCTCGGCACGCGCCGGGACAACCATGCTGCATCTGCGAAGGCCAATGGTGGTGGCGAGGTCCGGCGCGACAATGCCGATCGGCGGCAGCGGTGAGCTATCGGCGGGCGGCGACCACCGCCACCTCAACCAGAAATCGCTTATCGGCAAGGCCTGCCACGACCAGTAGCGTCGCGGCAGGCCTTGCACCTTTGAGCTTGAGATCGCGCACCTCGCGATAGAGCGCCACCGCATCGGGATTGGTGATGTAGATGGTGCAGTCCACGATATCTGCAGCGGTCATGCCGGCGCTTTCCACGATGCTCAGGACATTGTCCCAGGCGAACTCATGCTGCTCCCGCTCGGTTTTTCCGAGATTTCCGGCGCTGTCGACGCCGACCTGGCCGGACACGAAAATCAGGCGGGAGCCGGCTTCGACCTCAACCCCCTGACTGTAATTGGAAAACGGCTTCGGCGCCTTGGCGGTGAAAAGATGGTGCGGCATGGCAGCTCCGATCATGCTTGACGGGGAGGAATGGAGCGAACATAAGACGAACGATCGTGGCTTGAGGACTGCAAGGAAAGGATGGCCGACATGGCGGGCTCGGTGAACAAGGTGATCCTGGTGGGCAATCTCGGACGCGATCCCGAGGTCAGGCGGATGGCCTCCGGCGAGCCGGTTGTCAATCTGTCGGTCGCCACCTCGGAAAGCTGGCGCGACAAGCAGAGCGGCGAGCGCAAGGAGCGCACCGAATGGCATCGGGTGGTCATCTTCAACGAAAACCTCGCCAAGGTGGCCGAGCAGTATCTGAAGAAGGGATCGAAGGTCTATGTCGAGGGTCAGCTGCAGACCCGGAAATATACCGACCAGGCGGGGGCCGAGAAATACACGACCGAGGTGGTGCTGCAGCGGTTCCGGGGCGAGCTTGCCCTACTCGACAGCCGCGGCGCCGGCGAGGGGGCCGGGGGCGGGTGGCAGGATGATTTCGGACAGTCGACTCCGCTCGACCGACCGCGCAGCGATCGCGGCGATCGGTCGCAGGAACGAAACTCGTTTTCCCGCGACCTCGACGACGAAGTGCCTTTTTGAAGTGAAATCTGCCCCTCATCTGCCCTTAAATTTGCACATTCCATAGGCTTTTAAGCGCCGCCTTGACCAGAAGGTGGTAAACTTCGCGAATTCGCGGGGATCCGCTGATTCGCGGACATGTGTGGCGTTCACCAACAATCTCTAATGAGGGGACACCTTATGAAAATATTCCGCACGATGGCGCTTGTGGGAATCCTGTCCATGGCGGGGCTGGCACCCGCTCAGGCTGGAGAAGCCCTGAGCCAGACGGCACTTCGCGCGCTCTTTCCCGGCACCTTCCACGCCGTGGTATCGGGTGTCGTTCCCCTGAAGATCACCGCACTCCGCGACGGCTCTCTGATCGGCCGAATGGCCTCGAAGTCGGACCGCGGCCGCTGGAGCATCAGCCGCGGGCGGCTGTGCATCGCTTTCCAGACATGGTTGTCGGGACGCACCAATTGCTCCCCGGTCGTCCGCGAGGCGGGCTGGCTGCGCGCCGGCACCGCGAAGTTCAAGCGGATCTGACGGCATCCCGCAGCATTCGTCCTCTCGCCGCGACGGCGCGGCGAGAGGATTTTGCGTCTCTCCCCTGCATGAGCATGCGCTAAAACGGGGATGACACGTCGGTGAGTATTCGCTACTCCCTACTCACCGCAGGCGGCCTGTCTTTCCCTCATGTCCCAGAGCAACAATTCCGACCCTCCTTCGGATCGCGAACCAGGCGATATCCGCCCCATCGCGATCGAGGAGGAAATGAGCCGCTCCTATCTCGATTACGCGATGAGCGTCATCGTGGCGCGGGCGCTGCCCGACGTGCGCGACGGGCTCAAGCCGGTGCACCGGCGCATTCTCCATTCGATGAACGAGAACGGCTACGACTGGAACAAGCCGTATCGCAAATCCGCCCGCGTCGTCGGCGACGTGATCGGCAAGTATCATCCGCATGGCGACCAGTCGATCTATGACGCGCTGGTGCGCATGGCGCAGGAATTCTCGATGCGCCTGCCGCTGCTCGACGGGCAGGGCAATTTCGGCTCGGTCGACGGCGACCCGCCGGCGGCGATGCGCTACACCGAGGTCCGGATGGGCAAGCCGGCGCATGCGCTGCTCGAGGACATCGACAAGGACACGGTCGAGTTCCAGCCCAATTACGACAATTCCGAGAGCGAGCCGGTGGTGCTGCCGGCGCGCTTCCCCAATCTGCTGGTCAATGGCGCCGGCGGCATCGCCGTCGGCATGGCCACCAACATCCCGCCGCACAATCTCGGCGAGATCATCGACGCCACGGTGGCGCTGATCGACGATCCGGCGCTGTCGCTCGACGAGCTGATCAAGATCGTGCCGGGGCCGGATTTCCCGACCGGCGGCATCATTCTCGGCCGCGCCGGCATCCGCGCCGCCTTCCACAGCGGCCGCGGCTCGATCGTGATGCGCGGCAAGGTCGCGATCGAGGAGCTGCGGCGCGACCGCGAAGCCATCATCATCACCGAGATCCCGTTCCAGGTGAACAAGGCGGCGATGATCGAGCGGATCGCCGAGGGCGTCCGCGACAAGCGCGTCGAAGGCATCTCCGACATCCGCGACGAGAGCGACCGCCACGGCATGCGGGTGGTCATCGAGGTCAAGCGCGACGTGCTGGCCGATGTCGTGCTCAACCAGCTCTATCGGTTCTCGGCGCTGCAAACCACCTTCGGGGTGAATGCGGTTGCGCTGACCGGCGGGCGGCCGGAGGTCCTCAATCTCAAGGAGATGCTGCAGGCCTTCATCGCCTTCCGCGAGGAGGTGGTCACCCGGCGCACCAAGTTCTTGCTCAACAAGGCGCGCGAGCGGGCCCATATCCTGGTCGGCCTCGCCATCGCGGTAGCCAATATCGACGAGGTCATCCGCCTCATCCGCAATGCGCCGGATCCGCCGACCGCCAAGAGCCAGCTGATGGAGCGCGACTGGCCGGCCGGCGACATGGGGCCGATCATCCGCCTGATCGACGACCCGCGGCATCGCCTGACCGAGGACGGCACTTTCCGCCTGTCCGACGACCAGGCCCGCGCCATTCTCGAGTTGCGGCTGCAGCGGCTGACCGCACTCGGCCGCGACGAGGTGGCCGACGAGATGCGCAAGCTCGGCAAGGAGATCGAGGACTATCTCGACATTCTGCGCTCGCGGGCGCGGGTGCTGGCGATCGTCAAGACCGAGCTCGCTGAGGTTCGGGCCGAGTTCGCGACGCCGCGGCGGACCGAGATCGTCGACCAGGAAGGCGAGGTCGAGGACGAGGACCTGATCCAGCGCGAGGACATGGTGGTGACGGTGAGCCATGCCGGCTACATCAAGCGGGTGCCGCTCATTACCTACCGGTCGCAGCGGCGCGGCGGCAAGGGCCGCTCGGCGATGCAGACGCGCGAGGAGGATTTCGTCACCAAGCTCTTCGTCGCCAACACCCATGCGCCGATCCTGTTCTTCTCGTCGCGCGGCATGGCCTACAAGATGAAGGTCTGGCGGCTGCCGCTCGGCGGACCGCAGGCCCGCGGCAAGGCGCTGGTCAACCTGCTGCCGCTCGAGGAGGGCGAGCGCATCACCTCGATCATGCCGCTGCCGGAGGACGAGGCGAAGTGGCAGACCTTCGACGTGATGTTCGCCACGGCGCGCGGCACGGTCAGGCGCAACAAGCTCTCCGACTTCACCGAGATCAACCGCAACGGCAAGATCGCGATGAAGCTCGACGACAGCGATTCGATCATCGGGGTGGCGACCTGCCTCGAGACCGACGATGTGCTGCTGACCACCCATGACGGTCAGTGCATCCGCTTTCCGGTGACCGATGTCAGGGTGTTCGCCGGGCGCAACTCGGTGGGGGTGCGCGGCATCAGCCTCGGCGAGGGCGACAGCGTGATCTCGATGTCGATCCTCGGCCATTTCGAAGCCGATCCGGAGGAGCGCGCCGCCTATATGAAGATGCGCCGGGCGATCGCCGGCGAGGAGGGCGAGATCGCTCCGGCCGACGGCGAGGAGCTCGGCAGCGATGCGCCGGCGCTGACACCGGAGCGCTACGCGGCGATGAGCGCGGCCGAGCAATATGTCCTCACCGTGTCGGCCAATGGCTTCGGCAAGCGCACCTCGGCCTTCGAGTATCGGATCACCGGGCGCGGCGGCAAGGGCATCGTCGCGATGGCGGTCAACGATCGCAACGGGCCGATCGTCGCTTCCTTCCCGGTCGAGCATGATGATCAGATCATGCTGGTGACGGCGGGCGGCCAGATCATCCGCTGCCCCGTCGACCAGATCCGGGTGGCCGGGCGGTCGACGCAAGGGGTGATCGTGTTCAAGGGGGATGGCGAGAAGGTGGTATCGGTCGAGCGTCTCGAGGAAAGCGGCGAAAGCGCGGAAGGAGAGGCGGGCGAGGGTCCAGTGTTCCCATGACGAGCATGATGTGACGTCATGACCTATCCCTCGACAGCGACCACCTGGCTATCGGCGGCGCCGAAGCCGACGGCGTTGAAATTCGCCGCGCTGTTCGCCATCGAGTCGCTGGCGCGGGCCTCGATCTCCGGCGTGGTGGCGATCCAGGCCTACGACCTTGTCCATTCGAGCCAGAAGGTCAGCGAGATCTACACGATCGTCGGGGTGCTGACACTGTTCGGCACGCTGCTGATCCCGACCCTGATCGCCCTGACGGCGCGGCGCTTCGTCTACTCGCTCGGCGCCATCTGCCTGATGCTGGCGGCGGCGGCCTTCGTCACCTTCACGATTCCCGGCCAGATGGGCGGCATGCTGCTGAGGAATTTCGGCGCCGCCTGCCTGTCGATCACGCTCAATCTCTATATTCTCGACCACATTCCGCGATCGGCCTTCGTCAGGGCGGAGCCGCAGCGGCTCGCCATGTCGACGCTGTCCTGGACGCTCGGGCCGACGCTCGGCATCTATCTCTACACGCGCTACGGGGTGTGGGCGCCGCATTGCTTTGCGGCGGCGGTGGCGCTGGTGGTGCTCGCGCTCTTTGCCTATCTGAGGATCACCGAGACGATCGGCCCCGCCAAGCTCAAGCCGCCGGCCAATCCGCTGGCCGGGGTCAGCCGCTTCATCGCCCAGCCGCGGCTCAGGCTCGCCTGGCTGGTGGCGTTCGGGCGGTCGTGCTTCTGGACGACGTTCTTCACCTATGGGCCGCTGCTCATGGTGACGAGCGGCATGAGCAAGACCACCGGCGGCCTCCTGGTGTCGGCCGGCAATGCGGTGCTGGTGACGGCGGTGCTGGCAGGGCGGATCGCCGAGCGGATCGGCGTGCGCAAGGTGATTAGCGGCTCCTATCTGGTGGCGGCGCTCTGCGCCGGCGCCGCCGGGATCGCCGGCTTCCTCCACATGCCGGTGCTGGCGGCTGCGCTGCTGATCGGCGGCGCGCTGGCGACGAGCTGCCTTGACGGGCTCGGCTCGATCCCGTTCCTGCGGGCCGTGCGCACCCGCGAGCGGGCGGCGATGACCGGGGTCTACCGCACCTATCTCGAGCTCTCCGATCTCATCCCCTCGGCGGTCTATGCGGTGGCGCTGCTGTTCGCGCCGGTCAGCGTGACCTTCGTGCTGCTGGCGATATGGATGATGGTCTGCGGCGCCATCTCCTGGACCTATCTGCCCCGCTCGCTTTAGGAGCCTCACGAAAGAAAGTAGCGCTTGGCGATGGGGCGGTGGTCATGCGGCCCGTTCCAAGCGGCGTCTATGCAGGCGCGCTTTCTCGCCGATTCGACGTCAGCACCGTTGCCGATCAGCCAAAGGGCAAGGCTCAGCGGAAACCGCCCACCGCCTTCCACCAGCTTGACGAATGTCTCGGCCGTCACCGCCGGGTCGCAGCACAGCGCGAGGGGACGCACCCCTTTGCCGAGGTCGGCATTCGGATCTGCGCCACGTTCGAGAAGCAAAGAGAGCGCGCGAACTTGATTGTCGCGACAGGCAAACGCCAATGGCGTCATGTCGTTGAAGCGCGTCTCGATGTCGGCACCCGCATCGAGCAGCCTCGTCATGATCGCGACCTGTCGATCCGGATCGGAGCCGGGAAGGAACAGGAAAGGCAGGGGTCCGGCGCCTGCACTGGTCGGTTTCCGGGCATCGGCGCCAAGCCGGATGAGGCGGTCGACCGCCGAGACGTCGAGACGGAAGCTGGCCGTATGCAGCAGACTGATGCCGCCGCGCAATGTATCGATGTCGACGTGCTTGGCCATCAGCCGCACGACATCGTCATGACCCGCATCGAACGCTTCGGCCAACATCCAGAAGGCTGGTTTCGCGCGATGCGTCAGCAGGCAGGCAACGAGCTCCGTGTCGCCGCGGCGGCAGGCATGCGCGAGAATCGGAAGGCAGCCCTCCTCCGGATGGTCGGGATCGCGGATGAAGCTGTTCGCGTCCACGACCCGGCCTTCAAGCAGCGCCCGGATCGTTCCGAAGTCGCGGGCCACCCACGCGTCCTGCAGCAGAAAGCTCAATGCAGGTCCGACCAGATGCAGTCCGCCATGGTCGACCAGCGGATGCACTCTTTCTGCCAACCCCAATTGCGGCGGCGAGGATGGCGCGCCCGGCGATGTTCGCTGGTCGGAATGAATGGAATTCAGCTGTGTCGGAAATTGAGCCATGCCGGTGTCTCCCAATTGACGCTGCCATGCTCTAGCAGCGGCCGGGGACAACGCCTGTGCCGTTCGTCACAGGGACGGCTCGAGCTCCTCGTGGTCCTCCGCCCAGGCGGCGCGGATCTCGCGATGGGCCGCGACATAGCCCATGGAGGTGATCTTCAGGTGCTCCGCGATGAGGAAGGTCAGATCCCGGGTGCGGTGAAACGGCACGGTCGGGATGGCGTGGTGGGCGGCATGGAAGGACATGTTCCACGACAGGAAGCGGACCAGCCGGCCGGCAATGGTGGTGCGGGAGTTCTCCAGCATGTTGGAGACGGCAGGGCAGGCGGCATGCTCCGCCAGCAGGAAGGCGCGCAGGAAGGGCTGGCCGAGCAATGCAGGGATGATCCAGAGCGTGAGCGGCCAGGTCCAGCCGAAGGCGAGCGACGCGACCAGCATCACGAGCCACAGCGCGATATAGATGCGCGCCTCGGTGACGACGCCGCGGGCGGTGCCGACGACGAAGCCGGGAAGGGTGCGGCCAACGGCGTTGGTGAAGACGGCGGTCAGGTTGGAACGCCAATAGGGGATGCCGGAGAGATACCAGGCATAGGACCGCAGATCGTGGGGGCGCGGCTCGGCAAGCTCGGGATCGTTGTCGGGATCCTGGGTGTGGCGGTGATGGGCGAAATGGAAATAGCGGAAATAGCGCGGCGGCAGCACCAGCAGGAACCCGGCGACATCGGCACAGACGGTGTTGAGCCATGAGGACCGGAAGGCGGTCCCGTGGATGCATTCATGCTCGAGGGTGAAGAGGAAGACGAGCACGATGCCATGGACCAGCATGGCAAGGACGAGGAGGAACGGGTCGGGCGCCAGCAGAACCGCGGTGCCGGTCAGCGCCAGGAGCGCGAGATGGCCGGCCAGATGCCGCAGCCCCGGGCCGTCCGACAAAAGCTTGAGATGCGTCAGCACCTCGTGCGGCAGCGCTGCTATGACGTCGCGATGCGTGATATGGTGCTCATGCGCCATGGCCTAACCAAGCAACGGAGCGGCCCTGCGTCAAGATTAGACGTTGGGCTCCTGAATCACAAAAGATACCAATCGGTTGTGTTGATGACGATGACCGCCGCACGCAAGCTGTTGACGGTACTGCCACAGATCTGGCGTAAAGCGTGGCAATCACGTGCCCCGGTTCCATTCTGGCGATCGCTCATGTCGAGGACCCTGCTCGCCGCCGTTTTCCTCTCGCTGCTGCTGCAGACCACCGAGCTCAGCTCGGCAGGCGCGCAGCCCGATCTCGTGGAGAATTTCGAGAAGGGCGATCTCAACCCGCATTTGTGGTCGAAGGCGCGATTGCCGCTTCAGCGTGCCTGGATCTATGCCGGCGATGCGCGCGAAGGCACCAACTCGCTCGCCATCAGGGTCAAGGGCTCGGATCTCGACAAGAGCTGCAACTGCCAGCGGATCGAGGTGCGCGAGGCGCCGCAGCAGCGGGTGCCGTTCGGCAGCGACAATTGGTACGCATTCTCCTTCCGGGTCGAAGGCCAGCCGCCGCTGACCGGCAGCCAGCGCTGGGTCATCGCGGCCTGGAAGCAGGAGGCCGAAGGCGGGCCGTTCCTCGCGCAGCGCTTCGACGAGGGGGTGTTCCACATCACGCTCGAGAGCGGCGCGCACCGGGTGCTGCTCGCTGCCTCCAAGGGCGAGGTGCGCTCCTTCGCCGAGCAGCTGCAGTCGGGCCTGCTCGCGTCCTTCTCCTTCATCTCCGATCCCGAGCTCTATGGCGGCGCGAGCGACGTCACCATCGAGTATGGCGACGACCCGACGCTGCCCGACCCGCGCAAGAACTGGGTCGACATGATGTACCATGTGCGCGGCGGGCTCGACGGCAAGGGCCTGGTCGAGATCTATGCCAATGGCAAGTTCATCGTGCGCGCCAAGGGCACGATCGGCGTGCCGGGCCCGGCAGCCATGCGCCAATATCTCAGGCTCGGACACAATCGTGCGCCGATGCCGGGCACTTCCACGGTATTCTTCGATCGCATCAGGCGCGGCACCAGCCGGGCCGATGTCGAACAGTGAGGCCCTGCACTGGCTCTGCCGCATCTCGTCATCGGCAACAAGAACTACTCGTCCTGGTCGTTCCGTCCGTGGCTTGCCATGCGGGTCGCCGGGATCGCGTTCACCGAGACGGTGGTGCAGCTCGACACGCCCGACACCAAGACGCGGATCAGCGAGCACTCGCAGGCCGGCCGGGTGCCCATCCTCAAGGACAACGGCGTCGTCGTATGGGAGTCGCTCGCCATCATCGAATATCTGGCCGAGCGCTTTCCGCAGGCGCGGCTGTGGCCCGCCGACATGCAGGCGCGGGCGCTGGCCCGCTCGATCTCCAACGAGATGCATGCCGGCTTCCAGGCGCTGCGCTCGTCCTGCCCGATGAACATGCGCCGGCCGCGCCGCCGGCTGGACATCTCGGCGGAGGCTGCCGCCAATGTCCGGCGCATCGACGAGATCTGGCAGGACTGCCGCGTTGCCCATGGGGCGGCAGGCCCGTTCCTGTTCGGGGCGTTCAGCGCGGCGGATGCGATGTATGCGCCGGTGGTCAATCGCTTCGACGTCTATGATCTTCCGGTGTCGCGGCCGGCCAAGGCCTATATGGAGGCGGTGAAGGCGCTGCCCGCCTATCGCGAATGGGAGGAGGCGGGCCGCCGGGAGGATTGGGTCATCGCCCATGACGAAGCCTGAGAGGCGGCCGGCGGGGCCGGCGTTTCTTCCGTGGCTCCTGCTCCTCGCCTGCGCGACGCCGGCGCAGGCGGAGAACCGCACCTACTTCAACCCGAAGCTCGGCGGGTCGCCGGTGGCATTCTGCCTTGGCAATGGCGCCTGCGGCAAGGCGGCGGCCGATAGCTTCTGCCGCAGCAGCGGCTATGACACGGCGCTGACCTTCGCGCGCCGCCAGGTGATGTCGGGCGGCGGCGAGGAGCCCACCGGCTTCACCCAGATCAAATGCTACAAGCCCTCGGTCGAGGGCAGCGCGAAGCCCGCGGCGATCACCAACACGGCGGCCAAGTCGGGACGGCTCGTCGGGGCCAACCTGAAGTGAAGAGCGATGACGAAGCTCCTGGAAAAGCTCGATGCCCGCTTCGTCCAGATCTATGAGGCGGCGCGGGCGGAGCGCGTCGTGCATGAGCAAAAAAGGGGCCTGATCGTCGTCCAGGACGATGTCATGCTGCTGTTCCGCGGCGACGAGCCAGTCAGGGCGTTCACCGGCCTCGAGCCGCCGCTCTACAACAAGATGAAGACGCTCGGGCATATTCCGCTCGCCATTTTCTGCCTGCTCCACGCCGTCGAGGACGGGCCGTTGTCGCGGTCGCTCAAGGGGCGGCTGGTCAGCTATCGGGCGCTGCTCGACAGCGCCGGCGGCGATCTCGATGTCGCCGAGGACGTCGCGGCCGGCGTCCTGCCGCGGCCGATCGCCATTCTGGCGATGGCGAGCGGATATCTCGGGGCGGTGCTTGAGGACGGCGCCAGCTCGCGTCATAAGCTGCACGGCTTCACCCGCGGGGTGTGCGACGATGTCGATCTCGTGCTGGCGGCGGCGGCGAGGGCGCAGCTTCAGGCCTGCGAGCGCATGGTGCAGGAGATCCGCGCGCTGCTCACGCCGGAGGAATGGGCGCATTTGCGGGTGCTGATCCTCGGGCCCTATATGGCGAAGCAGGGCGAGATCTTCCTGCAATATTTTGCGCAGGAGCTGAGCACGCAAGTCGCGGGCGACCGCCGGCTCGTCTATTTCGACGGCGATGATCTCGAGGCCGCCTATGAGCGGTTCGGCACGGCAACCCTCGACGCCGAGGCGGCGCAGGCAATCTTCGGCAACCGCCGGCGCCTCCACCGCGACGTCCTCGCTGACGCGACGCGGGAATATCTGCGGGAGAGGCAGTAGGGGTCAGGCAGGCGGCAGTGGCTTGTGCCGAACGGCACAGGGGTGCTGATTGAGTTCGGTCATGGTGAGTCACTTACATGAGGGGGACCACCATGACTGCCAATAACTTCAGCTTGGAAATTTCGAAGTATCCACAGTTTCGCACACCGATCTCCGATGTTGGCCTCGAGCCGAAGGAGCGAGCGATATTCCAATCATCGCTGCCGGCGATTTCGGAGCTGGTCGATCATCAGCACCTTGTCGCTGTCGCTGGCGACGCCACCAAGATAAAGAGAGAGGAAAGGGCTTTCTACGTTGGGCTGCAGGCACGCCTCAACAGAGGCGAGAGGGCAACGCGGACGCTGCTCGACGAGGCGATCAGACTCGGAAGCATGCGATCCGTCAAGCTTCTTGCCCAGAAAGGGACCCGTCGCGGAGTTGGT
>JBEVJH010000221.1:0-14092 GCA_040510355.1 Aestuariivirgaceae bacterium | reverse complement strand
CAACTCGGCGGCTCGTTTTCTCGCCGTCTCGACAGTGGCCTCCCCGAGCGTCCCGATTGTCAGCCGACGCTCGGCTCGATTGGCGGCCCTGTAGTTCAGGATGTAGGCCGCGTGCTTGACGGTGACTCTCGCGCCGAAACCGGCAACGCCACCCTTGTCCCATATGAGCTTGCGACCCTTGCCAGCAGCGACGATGGCTGCGTGCTCCCGCTCTAAAATCGTCCTCGTTAGTTTCACAACTCACCCTCCTGGAAAGGTCAGCACTGGGTCAGCATTTGAGTGTCATGTTATGCCGACTGCTGTCACTGGTAACATGAACCACAACCGCCGAAAACCTAGAAAAACTCGTGTTTCCATGACACTCGACGACAACCATTGATTTCGCCTGACAGGCTCATCGTTAACAGCCTCTTTACCGATCTTTGCCAGTGTCGAATCCACCATGGACGGCGGTGGGGCGGGCCGGTGGTCGCATGACCTCGCTCGGTGGCGTTGATCGACTGGAACGGCAGCTCTGACAGGCAAGCGAACCCCTATGACTCATCGCGTTCTCATCGTTGACGACGATCCCGCCCAGCGGCGCCTGCTGGACAGCATGATTCGCCGTTGCGGGCACGACACCGTGCTCGCCGACAGTGGCACCGCCGCCCTCGACCTTCTCGCCCAGCCGCGGACCGGCTCGATCGATCTCATCGTGCTCGACCTGGTGATGCCGGGCATGGACGGCCTCGAGATGCTGGCGCGGCTCGACGTTCCGAGCGGCCGCATCCCGGTCATCGTCCAGACCGCGCAAGGCTCGATCGAAACGGTCGTGAAGGCGATGCGCGCCGGCGCCGATGATTTCGTGGTCAAGCCGGTGAGCCCCGAGCGTCTCAGGGTCTCCATGCAGAATCTCTTGCGGGTAAACGCCCTGACCGAGGAGGTGAAGCGGCTCAACCAGAAGGCCGGTGGCCAGTTGACCTTCGCCGATCTGATTGCCGCAGCCCCTGCCATGCAGAACGTGGCGCGGCTGGTGCGGCGCGGCGCCCAGTCGAGCATCCCCATTCTGATCGAGGGCGAATCGGGAGTCGGCAAGGAGATGATCGCCCGCGCCATTCAGGGCGAGAGCGATCGCCGCGGTCGGCCCTTCGTCGCCGTCAATTGTGGCGCCATTCCGGAGAACCTGGTCGAGAGCATCCTGTTCGGCCACGAGAAGGGGGCGTTCACCGGCGCCACCGGGCGCCATGTCGGCAAGTTCCAGGAGGCCGATGGCGGGACGCTGTTTCTCGACGAGGTGGCGGAGCTGCCTCTCGACATCCAGGTCAAGCTGTTGCGCGCCATTCAGGAGGGCGAGGTCGATCCGGTCGGCGCACGGCGCCCGGTCAAGGTCAATATCCGCCTGATTTCCGCCACGAACCGCAACATGATCGAGATGGTCAAGGCCGGGCGGTTTCGCGAGGACCTCTATTACCGGCTCAATGTCTTTCCGATCCTCGTGCCGCCCTTGCGCGAGCGCAAGCAGGACATTCCGGCCCTGGTCGCCCACTTCGTCATTCGCTTCTCCGCCGAGGAGGGCCGTCGCGTCCACGGCATCGCGCCGCGGGCGTTGGAGATGCTGCTCGACTATGCTTGGCCCGGCAATGTGCGTCAGCTCGAGAACACTGTGTTCCGCGCCATCGTCCTTTGCGAGGGCGACGTGCTCGAGGTCGAGGATTTTCCGCAGATCGCCTCGCTGGTCGATGGCTACGAGGTCAAGGTTCCGGCTGTTCCGCCACTTCCCTTGCGTCCGCCGCTCGCTGTCGGTCACGCCGCCATGACGGGCGCCGAGGGCCAGATCATCTCCTCGCGCGGCGGCGTCGTCGGCGACGGCATCGCTGTCGGCATTCCGGCAGTGACGGATGGCGGCCATATCCGACGTCTTGAAGAGGTCGAGGCTGATATGATCCGCATGGCGCTGCACCGCTATCGTGGACAGATGTCGGAGGTCGCACGCAAGCTCGGTATTGGTCGCTCGACCCTCTACCGCAAGATGCGGGGCCTCGGCCTTGAGGCGAAGATGTGACAGCACCGAGCTATTCGGAACGCTAAGGGCTGCTCGGGGTTGTTATAAGGGGCTCGGTCCGATAGTTTGCCGCGCCGGGAGGAAGAGAATGCCGCGCTGCTGTCGATTGCTTGCCACATTTTTGATGGGGCTGGTTTTAGCACTGTCGTTCTTCGGGGTTCCCTCGGCATCGGCCCAGGATTCCGGGCAGCGGTTCAATTTCTTCGGCCGGGGCTTCTCCGACGACAATTGGGACGGCAACCGGCGCAACCGCCAGCGCGCGCAACAGCAGCGCCCCCAGCGCCAGCAGCAGCAGCAGCAACGCCGCACCGTCTTCACACCCTGGGGCTTCGGCCAGCAGCAGTACAATCGGCAGCCGCAGGCTAACGGCCAGGGCGGCTGGTTCCAGAACCAGAATCGCGGCTGGCGCGGCCAGCAGCGGCAGGCCGGCACCCTGTGGGGCAGCGACGATCCGCGGCGTGCCAGGCCTCAGCGGCCGCGTCGCACCTGGTGGTTCGAAACCCCGCAGGTTCGCGAGGTCGTCGAGGAGGACACCTCCGGTCCCGACGATGGTGAGGGCGAGACTGCGGAGGTCTACACCTACCGGCCCGAGCCGCTCGTTCAGCTGGCCGATCCCAAGGCCGGTGCCGCTCATCCGCCGAAGCTCGACGACCCGATGGCGCAGTCCTTGTGGCAGCGCCTGCGCGACGGCACCTCGGGCGCCCGCGCCACCGCCGCGCAGCGCAAGGCGGTTCTCGCCTTCTACGAGGCGCGCGGCTTCACGCCGATCTGGGTCGACCGCAACGGCATCGAGCAGCGGGTCGGCAAGCTCCGGCACTATTTCACGGCCGCGGCGCGCGAGGGGCTCGATCCCAAAGACTACACGGTCGCCGCCGATGTCGGTCACCTCGATCAGCTGACCGAATCCGAGAAGGTCCGCACGCTGACCCGCTACGACATACAGCTGACCGTCGCGGCGCTGCGCTATGCCCAGCATGCCTCCGGCGGGCGGATCCTTCCCAACCGCCTGAGCGGCTATCACGATCTCAATCCGCCGACGGTTGCGGGCGATGCCGCCCTGGCGGCGCTTGCCGCGAGCCCGACGCCCGAGCGTTATCTTGCCTCGCATCATCCGGTCCATCCGGCCTATGCCGCGTTCCGCCGCGCTTTGGCCATGCAGGGCGCCGGCAGCGAGGAGGCAGAGACGCCGCCGATCGACTCCGGCCCCACCATTCGCGAGGGCCAGCGCGACGATCGCGTGCCGCTGATCCGCAAGCGTCTGGCCCGGCTCGGCTTCCTGACCCTGCCGGGTGAGGCCCTGGACGACAGCGGCGTCGAGGTGACGCCGCTGGCGGCCGGCGAGCAGCCGGCCGACGACCCATCCGACGACGATGCGGTGGCCTCGACCGATCAGGTCGATCCCGGCAGCCCGGGCTTCGGCACGACCGATGGCGCGACCGGCGCCGCCGCCGACGACTTGGATGGCGACCCCGCCGCGACCCTCTTTTCGGAGTCGGACGCCGAGGCGCTGCGCGGCTTCCAGGAACAGTCGGGGTTGCGGGCCGACGGCATTCTCGGCAATGCCACCATCGCCCGGCTCAACGAGACCGGCGAGCAGAAGCAGGTTTCACGCATTCTCTACAGCATGGAGCGGCTGCGCTGGATGCCGCGCGACTTCGGCTCCCGCTATGTGCTCGTCAACCAGGCCGCCTTCGAGCTCCAGGTGGTCGACCACGACCGGTCGATCTGGCAGACCCGCGTCATCGTCGGCAAGCCCAACACCCAGACCGCAGTGTTCAGCGACGTGATGGAGACGGTGGAGTTCAATCCCTATTGGGGCGTGCCGCAGTCGATCATCATCAAGGAAATGCTGCCGCGGCTGCGGCGTGATCCGAGCTATCTCGATCGGCTGGGTTATGAGGTGCGCGATGGCCGCGGCCGCGAGATCAGCTCGAGCTATGTCGACTGGTCGCGCTACAGCACCAGGGTGCCGTTGTCGGTGCGCCAGCCACCCGGCGACGACAATGCGCTCGGCGTGGTCAAGTTCCTGTTCCCCAACAGCCATGCCATCTACATGCATGACACGCCGACCAGGTCGCTTTTCGAAAAGAAGGTCCGCGCCTTCAGCCATGGCTGCGTCAGGGTGCAGAATCCGCGCGAGTTTGCCGAGCTGGTGCTGGGTTGGGACTCCGATCGCGTCGAGGAGGCGATCTATCGGGGCGATAACCAGGCGGTGAAGCTGTCCCGCAAGCTGCCGGTGCACCTCGCCTACTTCACCGCATGGCCCGATGAGTCGGGTCGAATCATCATGTACCCGGATATTTACGGGCGCGACGCACAACTCGAGAAGGCATTGGGGGAAGGGGCTGTCGCGTTGCGATGAGCCGGCGCGCCGAAAGCGCGGCATTAAGATCACATTAACAGGTTAATTCTAATGATTCCCTGACCTGCGCTGCCGTATAGCAGCCGCATTCTTGTGGAGAACTCGCTAACCATGTAACCCTTTGGATGACGTGGGCTTCCTCGGGGTTAATTTGGGGTTCGGGGTCTGACCACGGGTCCAGTTTGGTCAAGGGGTAATGTGGTCGCTTATCTGCGTCACCACAGCGGGGAAAGTTACGCGTGAAGCATCTGCTGACGACCGTCATCCGGTCTTTCGCCGTGTTCTTTGCGGGCACGATGCTCTGTTTGAGTAGCGTCGGTCAGGCTGCCGCCGAGGTCCGCACCATCAGCCTGTATCATGTGCACACCCGGGAATCGTTGACGATCACCTATAAGAAGGATGGTCGCTACATCCCGTCCGCCATGGCACAGATCAACTACCTCCTGCGCGACTGGCGCAAGAACCGGCCGACCACCATGTCGCCCGAGACCATCGACCTCATGTGGGAGCTGCATGAGGACCTCGGATCCAAGCAGCCGATCCGCATCATCTGCGGTTTCCGCTCGGCCGAGACCAATGCGATGCTGAAGAAGATCGGCCGCCACGTCGCCCGCCAGAGCCAGCACATCACCGGCAAGGCCATCGACATGTATTTCCCCGACGTGCCGCTCGAGCGGGTGCGCAACAGCGCCCTCGTGCGCCAGATCGGCGGTGTCGGCTACTATCCGGCAAGCGGCGGCGGCTTCATCCACGTCGACAGCGGCCATGTCCGCCACTGGCCGCGCATCAGCCCGACCAAGCTGGCGCAGATCTATGGCGAATATGCCCGCACCGTCGGTGCCCGCAGCAGGCTCGGCGCGTCGAGCTTCCAGGTCGCCGCTGCCGAGCCGAAGTTCACCGCCGCGCCGAAGAGCGCGGCCGCCGCGGCCCCCCCCCCCGCCGCGGCTGAGGGCGACGCCGACGAGAACGGCGCGCGCGCCGACGCTCTGCGCGACGAGGATTTCGAGAGCTACACGCCGGCCCCCAAGGCGGTCGCCAAGGCCGACACGCCGCCCGAGCCGATCATTCCGCGGCCGCGGCCCAAGCCGATCGAGGTGCTGATGCTGGCGGCCGCCAACATGCAGATCGAGCCGGCCTCGGCCCCGGTTGACAAGCCGAATTTCGCCGAGCGCCCGGTGACCATGCAGGAGAGCCTGGGCCCGGTGAACGCCGACGCCAATCTCGTCGGCGAGCGCGACCTGACCTCCAATGTCGCCGCGAAGGGCAGCTTCGCCATGGAGCTGATCAGCGCCTCCACCAAGGATGCGCCGATGATCCGCCCGTTGACCGAAGGCTCGTCCGAGGTGACTTGGCACGCCAGCCTGATGTCGGCCTCTCGGTTGGTGCGGCGCGATGGCTCGCCGCAGCCCTTCGGCAGGCCTGACCCGGCGCCGGGGCAGCTGACTGCCGCGAGGCTGCCGGCGGTCCAGGCGATGCATGCACGCGTGCTGAGCACCATGTCCGGTGAGCTCGCCGGCGACAGTGACGGGCCAAGCTCGGCCGGCACCGGCAAGGGCGACATGCTCGAGGTCAATCGCGATGGCAAGCGTGATCTGACGGATCCGGGTCCCGCTCCGGCCCCCAAGGCAAGGCTGAGCGCCATCGACCAGTTCCTCGGGCTGTTCTCCAGGCAGTGAAGACGAGGCAGTCGGCAATAGGCATTGAGCAGTGATTGCCTTGTCTGTTTCGTGAGCCTACTGCTTACTGCCTACTGCCTCTCTTGCTGGCCGATCAACGCGCCCCAGCGGTCGAGGAATCCCTCGAATCGCTCGACCACCTGGTCGAGATCGGCCTCGCTGATCGGCATCGACAGCGCGATATAGCCGCGCCGGGCGATATAGACATGATCCAGCAGCAGGTCGAGATGGAGGAGCGGCTTCAGCGCCTGGTTGGCGCGCGCCACATCGGCCGGGGTCGTGACCGGTCCGCGCGAGAAATGGATGGTCATCAGCGAGCCTATGCCGGTGACGGTGACCGGCAGGTCGCGGCGCTGGGCCGCCGCATTGAGCCGCTGGCGCAGCCGCTCGCCCTTGTCGTTGAGCTGCACCGCGGCCTCCGGCGTGAACACCTCGTTGAGGCCGACCACGCCTGCCGCCATGGTCAGAACATTGTTGTTGAAGGTGCCGGCATGATTCCAATGATCGGGCCGCCGCGGATCGAACCGCGCCATCAGCGCCGCCCGGCCGCCAAACGCGCCGATGCTCATGCCGCCGCCGACATATTTGCCAAGGGTCGTGAGGTCCGATCGCACGCCAAGTGTTTCTTGCAGCCCGTGCGGCCCAAGCCGCGACGTCATCACCTCATCGAAGATCAGGATGATGCCATGGCGGTTGCAGGCGTGCCTGAGCTCGGTCAGGAATTCGCGCGACGCCGGCAGGCAGCCCCCGCCGCCCATCATCGGCTCGATCAGCACCGCCGCCAGGCTGTCGGCGTTCTCCTCGATCAGGCTTCGCGTCGTCGCGCTGTCGTTGAACGGCGCGATCACCACCGGCACTGGCGCGTTGAGCGCTCCGGGTCCGGCCGGGAACCACAACAGCCCGCCATGATAGCCGCCGGCGAACACCAGCACCTTGTCGCGGCCGGTGACTGCGCGCGCCGTCGACAGCGCGAACATGTTGGCCTCGGTGCCCGAATTGCAGAAACGCACCTGCTCGATCATCGGGAAGCGCCGGGTGACCGCCTCGGCAAGCTCCGCCTCATAGCGGTTCGGACCGCCGAGATTGATGCCCTCCCGCGCCACCTTGGCGATGCACTCGATGAGCCTCGGTTCCGAATGGCCGTAGACGGCAGCGCTCTGCTCGCTCACCAGGTCGATATAGTCGTGGCCGTCGAGATCCCTGAGCCGCGCCCCCTTGCCGCCCGCGAAGGCGATCGGGAAGGGCGGGTAGTAGAGCAGTGTGCGGGTGTTGCCCCCCGGCATATGGGTTTCCGCCGCCTCCTGCCGCCGGGCACTTGCGGGGTTCTCCTGGCGCAACCGGGCCGACACTTCCGCCAAGGCATCGTCGACGGTGAGATTCCGCCGGAGCGACATGCTGCTCATCGCTGTCTCCGCTGACTATTGCGGGAGCTTATGCAGGATGGCCGGTGCGATCAATGTTGCCGGGGGTAGACCCGGTATGCCGGAAGCCCTACGCGGTGCCCATATAGGCGCCGCCGACGGCCCGGATGTCGGCAATGCGCTTGCGCACATCGCGCGCCAGGCGGGTCGTGCGCGTGAAGATCTCCTTGCCCGGCATGTCCGGCCAATGCTGCCGCATCTCGCGCGCGAAGGTCATGGTGAGGAGCTCCATCATCGCCTCGCGACGCTCCTCCGAGGTGGTGAGTAGCGTCATCACCGCGGTGTCGATGATTTCCTGCTCGCCGGCACGCGCTTCCTCGTCATTGCCCCACGATGCTGCCATCGCCCGACCCCTGCTCTCCAGACCTGAACCCCGGATCGAGCTTAGGACCGAAGCCTTTTGCCATCAATCTGCCTCGATCGCCTTTGCGCAGCTTTCGTCGGCCATGCCGGCGGTTGACAGCCCGCGGCGCCATCACTAAGTTCCGCCTCGACACGGCCGCCCCGGGCAATTCCGGCGGGCGGCCTCACTTTCGAATGGACACCGCCATGAAGATTCGCAATTCGCTGAAATCGCTGCTCGGACGCCACCGTGCCAACCGCATGGTGCGCCGCAAGGGCCGCGTCTACATCATCAACAAGCAGAACCCGCGCTATAAGGCGCGCCAGGGTTGAGCTGACCCTCACAGGACCGTGATAGCAGCGCCCCCGCCTTTGCGGGGGCGCTGCCTTTTCCGGGGGGCGCGATCGACCTATTTTGGCGGCATGGTTAACCGCTTCGGATCGATTCTGCCTGCCGTCCTGGCCATGGCGATGGCAACCGCCGCCTTGGCCCAGCAGGCGCCGTTGCCGCCCGCCCCTGAGGCGCCGGCCGACAGCAAGCTCGAGGCGCCGCCGGCGGCTGCGCCGCCCAGCGACCAGCAGGTGGCGCAGGACCTTCTCGACCGGCTCTTCGGCCAGCTCCATGGCGCCAAGGATGAAACGTCGGCCAAGGTGATCGAGGATGCGATCTGGAAGCTTTGGGCGCATTCCGGCAGCCCGACCGCCGATGCCCTGATCGTCCAGGCGGTGCGCGCGATGGAGGCCAACCAGCGCCAGACGGCGCTTCGCATCCTCGACACCGTCATCGACGACCAGCCGACCTTCGCCGAGGCCTGGAACAAGCGCGCCACCCTTTTCTACATGATGGGCGACTACGATCGTTCGCTTGCCGACATCGACCATGTCCTCGAGCTTGAGCCGCGCCATTTCGGTGCGCTGACCGGCCTTGGCACCATCCTGAGCGATCGCGGCAAGAAAGCCGAGGCGCTCAAGGCTTTCCGGCGGGCTCTATCGATCCACCCATTCCTCGAAGGCGCCAAAAAGGCGCTGGAGCAGATCGAGCCGGAGACCGAGCAAAAGATCTGACTCCCGGATTGACGCCAAACCCGCTTCAACCTATACGATAGTGATGTATCTTGCGGTTGTCCTGGAACGCCCGGAAGCGGTTTCATTGTGAGCGATCCTGCAGCGAGCGATCGTCCCGAGTTGACGCGATCGGATTACGATCGCCTCATCGCGTTGCTGCGCGCCGCCCAGGCGACCGAGGAGAAGGAATCAGCCACGACCTGTCGTGAACTCGACAGGGATATTCATGGCATCAGCCTGCGGCTCGACCAGATGCAGCATGCCATGGATCGCCGCTTCGATCATGCAGAGCAGGCGGCAAACGCCCGGTTCGACCAGATGCAGCATGCCATGGATCGCCGCTTCGATCATGTGGAACAGGCCACAAACGATCGGTTTGACGAGGCGCAGCGAGGCAACAATGGTCGGCTTTACCTCATGCAGCGGATCTTCATCGGCGCGGCGTTTTTGACGATCGCGTGTATCGGCTATTTGTTTGTGGCTACCAGCCAAGTTTCGGTCGCCTTGGGGAAAGTTGATGGGCGTTTCGATGTCGTCGATATGCGCTTTGTTGCTGTAGCCGAACGCTTCAATGGGATCGACAACCGCCTGGATGCCATGGACAAGCGCCTCGACGCCATGGACGAGCGCATCGACAAGCGCTTCGAGCAGATCGACAAGCGCTTCGAGCAGATTGACCGGCGACTCGACAACATCGTTGATCTCGTCGGCCAGCTCCGGCCCATCAAGCAGCAGGGGATTGTCGACCAGCAGTGATTTGCGATCAGGACGTCAGCCCGATTTTTTTCTGCCTATTGCCTACTGCCTACGACCTCGCCTACACCGACTCGCTGCCGGGCATCCCGATCCGCGCCACCCTGAGCAGATTGGTCTTGCCCGGCGTCCTGAGTGGCACGCCGGCGGTGATCACCACCCGATCCTCGGGCTTGGCAAATCCCTCGTCCCGGGCGATCCTCGTCGCTCGCGACACCATGTCGTCCAGGCTCGCGGCATCCTCGGTCAGCACGCAATGGAGCCCCCACACCACCGACAGCCGGCGCCCGGTCGCGACGCTCGGCGTCAGCGCGATGATCGGCACCTCCGGCCGCTCCCGCGCCACCCGCAGGCCGGTCGAGCCCGATCCGGTGTAGCAGACGATCGCCGAGGCGCCGATCGTCTCGGCCACCGTCCGCGCCGCATTGGCGATGGCGTCGGCCGAGGTCGGCTGCGGCTCGGTGCGGCGCGCCCGGCTCAAGCCTTGATAGAGCGGATCGTTCTCCACCGCATGGGCGATCCGGTCCATCGTCTCGACTGCCTTGACCGGCCAGGCGCCGGTAGCGGATTCCGCCGACAGCATCACCGCATCGGCGCCTTCGAACACAGCGGTTGCAACGTCCGAGACCTCGGCGCGCGTCGGCACCGGCTCGACGATCATCGATTCCAGCATCTGCGTCGCCACCACCACCGGCTTACCCGACAGCCTTGCCGCGCGCGTCAACCGCTTCTGCCAGCCCGGCACCTCCTCCAGCGGCAGCTCGACGCCGAGGTCGCCCCGCGCCACCATGATGCTGTCGCAAGCCTCGATGATCTCGTCGATCTCCTTGAGCGCCGCCGGCTTTTCGACCTTGACCATGATGCCGGCCCGTCCGGCGATCAGCCGCCGCGCCTCGATGACGTCCTGCGCCCGCTGCACGAAGGACTGGGCGATCCAGTCGACGCCGAGCGCAGCGGCGAATTCCAGATCGGCATGGTCTTTCTCGGTCAGCGGCGCCAGCGGCAGCACGGCATCGGGAACATTGACGCCCTTGCGCGCCGACAGCGTGCCGCCGAAAATGACCCTGGTGACCAGCCGCTCGGGTTGCACCTCGACGATCTCAACCCGCACCCGCCCGTCATTGAGCAGGAGATGCTCGCCCGGCATCGCCGCAGCGAAGATCTCCGGATGCGGCAGCTCGACCCGGCTCGCGTCGCCGGGCCGCGAATCATTGTCGAGCACGAAGCTGTCGCCGGCCTTGAGCTCGATCTTCTCGTCCCGGAAAGTGCCAATGCGCAGCTTCGGCCCCTGCAGATCGGCCAAGATGCCGATCGGCCGCCCGCGCCGCGCCTCGATGCCGCGGATGATCTTGTGATAGCGCGCCAGCGTTTCGTGGGTCGAATGGCTCATATTCACGCGGAACACGTCGACGCCGGCCACGAACAGCGCCTCGACCATCTCCGGCTCGGCGGATGCCGGTCCGAGCGTCGCGACGATCTTGACGTTGCGAATGCGCCTCACTGGTTGGTGGACTCCGACGTCTTCGCGCCGGAAAGCTCGATCGTCCAGTCGAGCTCCTCGCCGGTGTCGACCTCGAAGAAGCCGGTTTTCTGGTAGCCCCGCTCGGCGCACCCGGTGATGCCGCGGATCGTGAACAGCTTGTTCTGGGTGCACATGATGGACTTGCCGCCCCACGAGCCGCCCTTGTCATAGTCGACGGCGAAAATGTAGTAGTAACGGGCGATAAGCGCTCCTTTCAGCAGGGTCTCGCAGGAATTCGGTCCGATGTTCCACCATCCTTCGCTGGCCCACCCCTGCTGATCCTTGTAGCCCAGCGCCACCCCGACCCGGTTCGGCGTCTGGTTGCAGAGCTTGAGATCCGCATGCGCCGGCAGACTGCCCCACAGCGACAGCACCCCCAACATCAGCGCCATGGCGGCCCAATGTCTGACCGGCCTCACGATCCCGCCGTTTCGATAGGAAATAACCATGGCCCTTCCTCCACCTTCCCGCGCCGCCAACGACGAGGGGTGAACCTTATGATTTTTCACCTTGCAGCTGTCGCACCGCAAGATGGATTGTGGAATCTGGCAGGATCATGACTGGTCATTCCACAACCATTGCTCTGCCGGCCGAGGGCGTCGTGGACGGTGATCCGGCCTGCGGCCTTCTCATCCTTTGCGACCACGCCAGCAACGCCCTTCCGCAGTCCTATGGCACGCTCGGCTTACCCGCAGCCGAGCTCGAGCGCCATATCGCCTATGACATTGGGGCCGCGACAGTCGCCCGCACCCTGGCCGGTGCGCTCGGCGCCCCCGCCGTCCTCTCGCCCTGCTCGCGGCTGCTGATCGACCCCAATCGCGGCCTCGATGACCCCACCCTGATCATGAAATTGTCGGACGGGGCGGTCGTGCCGGGAAATCTCGGGATCGATGCCGCCGAGCGCGCCATGCGGATCGAGCGCTATTATCGGCCTTATCACCGGGCGATCGCCGACCGGATCGACCGCGCGGTGGCGCTCGGCGCTGCGCCCGATCTCGTCTCGATCCACAGCTTCACCCCCTTCTGGAAGGCGGCGCCCCGGCCCTGGCATGTCGGCGTGCTGTGGGAGGGCGACCGCAGGTTGCCGGCCGCGGTGATCGAAGAGCTCGCCGCCGATCCGGCGCTGGTGGTCGGCGACAACGAGCCCTACGCCGGCGGGCTGCCCGGCGACACCATGGACACCCATGCGGTGAGGCGCGGGTTGCGACACGCCCTGATCGAGATCCGCCAGGATCTGATCGCGGTTGCGAGCGATGCTGTTGAATGGGGTGAACGGCTTGCGCATATCCTTGCCAAGGCAGTTGCGCGCCGCGGTTCTCCTCTCTAGGGAGTCGAATGACATGACCGAGCTCGACGACAGGACACGGACGGAATTGGAGGCGGCGGCTTTCCGGCGGCTGATCGAGCACTTGCGCCAGCGCAGTGACGTTCAGAACATAGACTTGATGAATCTCGCCGGCTTCTGCCGCAATTGCCTGTCCAACTGGATGCAGGAGGCGGCCGCCGACTCCGGCGTCGCCTTCGATCGTGATTCGGCGCGCCGGCATGTCTACGGCATGCCCTATGAGGAGTGGAAGGCACGCCACCAGAAGGATTGAACGGGGATCTCATCGGGGAGACGCATGGACGCCAAGACCAGCTTTGCGAACGGCCAGCTGAAGTCGCTCGTCGAGCGCATCGAACATCTCGAGGAGGAGAAGCAGGCGATTGCCGGCGACATCAAGGAGGTCTATGGCGAAGCCAAAGCCAATGGCTTCGATACCAAGATCCTGCGCAAGGTCATCGCCATCCGCAAGAAGGACAATGCCGAGCGCGAGGAGGAGGATGCCGTGCTGGCGGTCTATCTCCAGGCGCTGGGGATGGTCCCGGCTTAGAAGGGACGATCGTCAGGCGACTGCAACGCGGCGCTCGCGGCCTCCGCTCGTCAGCCTCTGCCAGTGACCGAAATAGGCCTGCGCCATCGCCCGGTGGCTGAAGCGCTGTCGCGCCACGGCGCGGCACGCCTCCGGATCGATCGCCTGCGCCGACGGGATTGCCGCCGCCATCTCCTCGACCGTCTCGACCAGATAGCCGGTCACCCCCGGCACCACCGTCTCCGGCAAGGCGCCTTGCGCAAAGGCGATCACCGGCGTGCCCGTCGCCGCCGCCTCCCGCGCCACCAGCGAGCTCGTCTCGGCGATCAGGCTCGGCACGAGCAGGCACGCCGATTGTGCCAGCAATTGCCGCTTCTGCGCGAAATCGGCTGGTCCGACGAAGCGGCAGTCAGGCCCGAGCTCCGGCACGATCTGTTCCACGAAATAATCCTCATGCGCCGCATAGGGGAAGATCTCGCCGGCGATGACGATCGGCATCTTGGCCTGCTTCGCCGCCGCAATTGCGAGGTGGATGCCCTTTTCCGGGCAGATGCGGGCAAGCACCAGGGCAAAGCTCTGCGGACGCCGCGTGACGGCGAGCCGCTCGACATCGACGCCATTGCCGATCGGCGCCAGCATATGCGGATTGTCGGACACCGCGGCGTGCTGGGTTGCTGACACGCAGTTGAACCAGCTCGCCGGCCGCGCCGGCCACAGCGCCGATTGCGGATACCAGTCGATCGGCAGATGCAGGGTCGTCAGGATCGGCAGCCCTGGCGCCGGCAGGTAGAGATAGAAATCGAGCCCGTGAAAGTGCACGAGATCGATCGCCCGCCGGTCGAGCGCGCGCATCAGCGCCTGTCGGCAAAGATTCCGACCCCGCTGCATCGCTTGGTCGTCGAGCGGACCCGGGCTCGCTTCGTGCGCGATGAGCTCGCCCATGATGCTCGAGCCTTCCGGTGCGACGACCAGCGATCGATGGCCAGCCTCGACCAGCGCCCGGTCGAGATGGGTGAGCACCTGCTCGGAGCCGCCGCTGGCATCGCTGCTGACCGCC
>JBEVJH010000220.1:0-11435 GCA_040510355.1 Aestuariivirgaceae bacterium | reverse complement strand
TCCTGCTCGGCCTTGGAGCCGAGCAGCACGAACAGCGTGGCATCGCCGCCATCGTCGAGGATCAGATTGGCCGGCTCCTTCGGCCAGTCGAAGATCCGACCAGTAAACTTCCAATATTCATCGAGCGACTCACCCTTGTAGGCGAAGACCGGCACGCCGGCGGCGGCGACCGCCGCGGCGGCGTGATCCTGGGTGGAAAAGATGTTGCAGGATGCCCAGCGCACCTCGGCGCCGAGTGCCCGCAGCGTCTCGATCAGCACCGCCGTCTGAATGGTCATGTGGAGGGAGCCGGAGATCCGAGCGCCTTTCAGGGGCTTGCTAGGTCCGAATTCCTCGCGGATCGCCATCAGCCCGGGCATCTCGACCTCGGCCATGGTGATCTCCTTGCGGCCCCAATCGGCAAGTCCGAGATCGGCAACGTGGAAATCGGCGTTGTGGGCCATTGGCGGTAGGTCTCCATCGAGGGGTGAATCTGCGGTCGCCGAGGCCTATAGCAGGCGCCGGCGACGGCCGCAATCCGCATATAAAGAATTCTTTATATTCGATCGCTTGACGTTCTGTCACCGGTTTGTGACACAGGCGTCATAGCAGAACTGGATGCGTCACTTCGGGAGCATGTCCGCGATGGCCGAAACTGCAGTCGAGAAACTGCGCTCGCCCGTCAGCACTGACGACGACATCGTCTTTTCCTATTCACGCCCCGAACACAGCGCTATCCGCCGCAGCGTCATCCAGGCGATCGAGAGGCTGAGCGGCCAGCCGCGGCTCAAGTCGCTGTACGATGCCTGGCGCCGCGAGGACCGGGCGGAGCCGTTCTTCGACGCGGCGGTTCGGCTGATGGGCATCCAGGTGAGGATCAGCAGCGGCTCTGCAGAGATTCCCAAGACCGGGCCGGTGCTGTTCGTCGCCAACCACCCTTTCGGCGTGCTCGACGGCATCACCCTTGGCTGCATCACCCAGCAGGCGCGGCCGGAGACCCGCATCCTGACCCACAGCCTGCTGTGCCAGCCGCCCGAGCTCAAGCAGCACGTGCTGCCGATCGATTTTGGCGGCACCAAAGAGGCGCAGGCCAATTCGCTGGCGTCGCGCCTCGAAGCGCAGCGGCTCCTGCGCAATGGCGGAGCGGTGGCGATCTTTCCGGCCGGCGGCGTCGCCACCTGCCAGCGCGCCTTCGGTCGCGAGGCGGTCGACGCGCCGTGGCACCCTTTCACCGCCAAGCTCGCGCGCACCGCCAGGGCCACGGTGGTGCCGATCTATTTTCCCGGGCAGAATTCGCGGTTCTTCCAGCTGGCGAGCCATCTCAGCTATTCGCTGCGGGTCGCGCTGCTGTTCCGCGAGACCGCCAACCGCCTGGGCTCGCAAGTCGATGTCGCCATCGGTCCTCCCATCCCGTTTGCCGAGCTCGAGGGTTTCACCGACCGGCGGGCCATGACGCTCGAGCTGCGGCGCCGCACGCTGGAGCTTGCCCGCTTCTTCCGGCCGCCGGGAGCGCCGCTTCCCGACTACCGGCAGGAATTCCACTTCCCCGCCTGGGTTTCGGAGTGACATGAGCGAGCTGTCGCGCAAGCCCATACCCGTCCGGGAAAGGCTGATCCTGGCGCTCGACGTCGGATCGCCGGAGGAGGCACGGGGCCTGGTCGAGGCGCTTGGCGACCATGTCGGCTTCTACAAGATCGGCCTGACGCTGTTCATGTGCGGCGGCTATTTCGAGCTGCTGCGATGGCTGACCGACCGCGGCAAGAAGGTCTTCGTCGACCTCAAATATTTCGACGTGCCGCAGACCGTGGCTGGTGCGGTGGCCAAGCTGCGCCGCTATCGGGCGTCGTTCGCCACGGTGCATGGCAATGAGGCGATCCTGAAGGCGGCCTGCGCCGAGAAGGGCGACACCAAGATTCTCGGCGTGACGGTGCTCACCAGCATGGACCGCAACGATCTGATCGATCTCGGCTTTCCGGACACGATCGATGTCCGTGCGCTCGTCCTGTCGCGGGCCCGCCGCGCGCTCGCCGCCGGCTGCGACGGCGTGGTCGCCTCGGGGCTCGAGGCGGTGGAGCTGCGCAATGAGCTCGGCACGCGCTTGCTGATCGTCGTGCCGGGCATCCGGCCGTTCGACAATGTCGACGACCAGAAGCGCACCGTCGATGTCGAGCAGGCCTTCCGCAACGGCGCCGACTATATCGTGGTCGGCCGGCCGATCCTCAACGCCCCCTCGCCGACCGCCGCGGCCGAGCAGGTTCAGGAGCGGATCGCCGCGCTGTTCGCCCAGGCCTGATCAGGAGCCGAGAAACTCGCCGGCAAGGGCGCGGCGGATCAGCGCTCGCGTGTTGTCGATGCCGTAGAGCGCCGCGAACGACCCGAAGCGCGGGCCCTTCTCCTCGCCGAGCAGCACCTGGTAGATGGCGTTGAACCAGGCGAGCGACACCCCCGGCTTGTCGGGGGACGCGCCCTTGGCGGCGCGGTCCTGATAGCGGGGAATGGCGCGGCCGATATCGTAGAGCAGCGCCTGGATCTCCTCCGGCCCGGCGGCTTGAGGCAAGGTGCCGAGCCGCTGCTCCAGCGCGCCCAGCGCCTGGCGCTCGACCTCGTCGGCGGCGCGGTAGCGCTTGTTCGGCTTCACGAAATCATGGAAGTAGCGGATGGCATAGCCGACCAGGGCGTCGAGCTCGGGATGGGTCTCAGGCGACACATTGGCGGCATAGCGCCTGAGAAATCCCCACAGGACCGACTTGGTCTCGGCATTGGCGACGCCTGCCAGGTTGAGGAGGAGCGCGAAGCTCACCGGCATCTCGACCCGCGGCGGGTCGCCGCCATGGATGTGCCAGACCGGGTTGCCCAGCTTGAGCCGGTCGTCTTGCCTGTCATAGGCCGCAAGGAACGAGAAATACTCGTCGACATGGCGCGGGATGACGTCGAAATAGAGCCGCTTGGCCTCGCGCGGCTTGCTGAACATGAAGAGCTGAAGGCTCTCCGGCGAGGCATAGGTCAGCCATTCCTCGATCGACAGGCCGTTGCCCTTCGACTTCGAGATCTTCTGGCCCTTCTCGTCGAGGAACAGCTCATAGTTGAAGCCGGCCGGCGGGGTGCCGCCGAGCGCGGTCGTGATGCGGCTCGCGAGCTTCACCGAATCGATCAGATCCTTGCCCGACATCTCGTAGTCGACGCCGAGCGCGAACCACCGCATCGCCCAGTCGGGCTTCCATTGCAGCTTGCAGTGGCCGCCGGTGATCGGGGTCTCGATGCGCTCGCCGCTGTCCGGATCGCGCCACACGATGGTGCGGGCCTCGAGATTGCGGGCCTCGATCGGGACCTGCATGACGATGCCGGTCCTCGGATGGATCGGCAGGAAGGGCGAATAGGTCTGGGCCCGCTCCTCGCGCAGCGAGGGCAGCATGATCTCCATGACCTCGTCGAAGCGTTCGAACACCCTGATCAGGGCGTCATCGAACCGCCCGGAGGCGTAGTAGTCGCTGGCGGAGGCGAACTCATATTGGAAGCCGAAGCGGTCGAGGAAAGCGCGCAGCATTGCGTTGTTGTGGTGGCCGAAGCTTTCGAACCGCCCGAACGGGTCGGGGATGCGGGTCAGCGGCATGCCGAGATGGCGCGCCACCATTTCGCGATCGGGGATGTTGTCGGGGACCTTGCGCAGGCCGTCCATGTCGTCGGAGAAGCACAGCAGCCGCGTCCTCATTCCCGTCATGGTCTCGAAGGCGTGGCGCACCATGGTGGTCCGCGCCACCTCGCCGAAGGTGCCGATATGGGGCAAGCCGGACGGGCCGTAGCCGGTTTCAAACAGCACCTCGCCGCCGGTCCGGCCCTGGACCGCGAGCCGGTCGATGATCTTGCGCGCTTCCTCGAAGGGCCACGCCTTGGAAGCGAGCGCCGCCTCGCGCAACGCGTTGTCGGAATGGGATTCCATGGCCCTTAATGTCATGAATGATCGGTCACCTCCAGAGGCATTGGCGCCGAGTCCCGCTCTGCCGCCCGCCGGTGCTTGTTTCAGGAGAATTCCACAGAGATATCACGGCTTTCGTCCCTCTTTGGTGGGCAGGTTTCCTGTTTGGCTGTATATCTCGGCCATGCACGGTTCCGGTGATTCGTCGGGGCGGGGCGGGCAGGCAGGGGAACGGCAGGCATCATGGGTGGCGTGGTCGGCGCTGTCGGAAGGGTGGCCGGCGATGCTTCGCCCGCCATTGCCGCCATCCTGTTCGCCATTGCGGTCTTCATCTGGGCCATCTTCGTCATTCGCCGGCTGACGCGCGACGAGGCGCGGGCGCGGCGGCGGATCAACGAGCTCGAGGTCGAGCTCAACGAGGCGGAGGCGGCTCTCGCCGCCGAGCCCAACATCCTGATGATCTGGCGGGGACGGGCGGCCGAGCCGGAGCGCATCGCCGGCGACATGCGGGGCACGGTCGCGGTGCCGCAGGATGCCGCCCTGCTGCTCGACTTCCCGCGCTGGCTCGACGGCGAGTCCGCGGCGACCCTCGGGGAGGCGCTTGTCGCGATGCGGGAGGCCGGGCGCCCGTTCAACATCGGCGTGCGGAGCCGGGCGGGCGAGCTGATCGAGGCCGACGGCCGCACCGCCGGCGGTCTTGCGACCTTACGGCTCAGGCCGCTGGCCGGTGAACGGCGGGACCGCACGGAGCTCGCCTATGACAGCCGCAAGCTCGGCAAGCAGGTGGAGCGCCTGTCGGCCATTCTCGATGCGGCGCCATTCGCCATCTGGCTGAACGACGAAGGCGGCCGGCTGATCTGGGTCAATCGCTCCTACATGTCGGCAGTGGAGGCGCAGGACTATGACCAGGTGCTCGCCCGGCCGATCCTCCTCGCCAGTCCGGCCCAGATCCAATTCGATGTCGAGAAGGGCCATGCGCGATGGGGCCGTCGCGGCACGAGCTCGGCGGTGATCGGCGGCGAGAAGCGGGCACTCGAAATCTACGAGATCCCGCTGACCAGCGGCCATGCGAGCTTTGCGATCGACATCACGCTTCTGGACGAGACAAAGAAGGAGCTCAACCGGCACATCCGGGCGCATGCCTCGACTCTCGACAAGCTCCAGACGGCGATCGCGATCTTCGGACAAGACCAGCGCCTGCGGTTCTGCAACGCCGCCTATGCCGAGCTCTGGGGGCTCGATGCGGCGTGGCTCGAGACGCGGCCGACGGACAGCGAGATCCTCGACCGCCTGCGCGAGCTGAGACGGCTGCCGGAGCAGGAGAATTTCAGGGACTGGCGCAACCGGCAGCTCGCCGCCTACAACACGCTCGAAACGCGCGAGACCTGGTGGCACCTGCCAAGCGGCCAGACGCTCAGAGTGATCGTCGAGCAGCATCCGTTCGGCGGCGTCACCTATCTGTACGACGACGTCACCGAGCAGATCCGGCTCGAGTCGCAATATCGCGAGCTGATCGGCGTCCAACGCGAGACCGTCGACAATCTGCATGAAGGGGTGGCGCTGTTCGGCACCGACGGCAAGCTCAAGCTGTTCAATCCGACCTTCTCCCGCGTGTGGGGCCTCGATGCCGCGGCACTCGCCAAGGAGCCGCACATACGCGAGGTGATCGCGCATTGCCGTCAATTCCACGACGACGAGCGGATCTTCGACGAGATCAAGATCGTCACGACATCGCTGGACAGCGGCCGCCGCTCGCTCCAGGGACGCCTTACGCGCAAAGACGGGGTGGTTCTCGATTATGCGACGGTGCCGCTGCCGGACGGCAACACGCTTCTGACCTTCGTCGACGTCACGGCCAGCGCCGGCATCGAGAAGGCGCTCAGGGAACGCAACGAGGCGCTCATCGCCGCCGACCGGCTCAAGACCAACTTCCTCTCCAACGTGTCCTACGAGCTGCGCACGCCGCTCACCAACATCATCGGCTTTGCCGAGACCATGGCGCTCGGCATCGCGGGAGAGCTTGCGCCCAGGCAGGTCGAATATCTGCAGCACATCAGGACGTCGTCGCGCGATCTGCTGTCGATCATCGACGCCATTCTCGATCTCACCACCATCGATGCCGGGGCGATGGAGCTCAAGCTGTCGGCGATCGATGTCGGGGAACTGCTGCAGGCGACCGCCGATGCGGCGGCCGAGGCCATCGAGCGGCGCGACCTGACGCTCAATATCGAGATGGCGGAGGATGCCGCGAACTTTGTCGGCGATCAGAAGCGGGTGCGGCAGATCCTGGCCAACCTGCTGTCGAATGCGGTCGGCTTCTCCGACACAGGGGCGACGATCAGGATGGGGGCGCGGCGCGACGGGCACCAGGTGCTGCTGTGGGTCAGCGACACCGGACGGGGGATCGACCCCGAATATCAGGAAAAGGTGTTCGAGCGCTTCCAGGCCCAGCCGATCTCCGGCGGTCATCGCGGCCCCGGCCTCGGCCTGTCGCTGGTCAAGAGTTTCGTCGAGCTCCATGAGGGCCAGGTGTCGCTGATTTCGCGGCTGGGACGGGGCACCACGGTAATCTGCCGGTTTCCCATCGATGGGCCGGGCGCGAGGAGGGTGGCAACAGCATGACCGGGCTGTCTCACAAGCGGGGCTTTAATTCTACCCGGGCGATCGATTATGGTCCTCCGGTCATGAGCTCAAGCGGGCAATATCACGAGCTTGAACAGACGCTTGCAGGGGAGCATGCCACCGTCGCGCTGGGCGTCGGGCTGGCGCCGCTCCTCAGGCCGGGCGATCTGGTGTGCCTCAATGGCGGCCTCGGGGCCGGCAAGACCACGCTTGCCCGGGCGGTGATCCGTACCATCGCCGGCGACGAGGCGCTCGAGGTGCCGAGCCCGAGCTTCGCCATCGCCCAGCTCTACGACCTGACCCCGCCGGTCGCCCACTTCGACCTGTTCCGGCTGGACGATCCGGCGGAGGTCGAGGAAACAGGCTTGCGGGATGCGCTCGGGAACCGGGTGGTGCTGCTCGAATGGCCGGATCGGACAGGGGCGCTCGCCGACAACCGGCTCGATATCGAGCTCTCCGGGGCCGGCGAGAACCGATTGGTGATCCTGCGCGGCTTCGGCAACTGGGCGGAGCGACTGCAGCGCTGGCACAACGCCTGCTCGTTCATCGGAGGAACCGGGTGGGCAGAGGCGCATCGCCTGGCACTTCCCGGCGATGCCTCGACGCGGCGCTATGAGCGGCTGGTGGGGGGCCCGCGGCCGGCACTTCTGATGGACATGCCGGCCCGGCCGGACGGCCCGCCGGTCAAGGACGGCAAGTCCTACAGCGCCATCGCGCATCTCGCCGAGGATGTGCGGGCGGTGATGGCGATCTCCGGCGAGCTGCTGCGGCGCGGCTATTCGGCGCCGGAGATCTTCGCGGCCGACCAGACGCACGGCCTGCTGCTCATCGAGGATTTCGGCGACAAGGTGTTCGGGCGGATGATCGCCGAGGGCCGGAACATGTCGGAGCCGTTTCACAGCGCGGTTCTGCTGCTGGCCGACATTGCCGGGCGAGACGACTGGCCGGAGATTGTCAGGGTGGCGGGTGAGCCCTATCGCATCCACCCGTTCGACGAGGATGCGATGGTGGTCGAGGCCGAGCTTCTGACCTCCTGGTACCTGCCGCTCAACAGCGGCAAGCGGGTCGATCCCGGGGTGGAGCAGGCCTATCGCGATGCCTGGCTGCCGGTGCTGCCGCTGGCCAGGCCGGTCACCGGCGTCTGGTCGCTGCGCGACTTCCATGTCGACAATCTGTTCTGGCTGCCCGAGCGCTCGGGGATCAATCGGGTCGGCCTGATCGACACCCAGGACGCGGTGATCGGCCATCCCGCCTATGATCTCGTGTCGATCCTGCAGGATGCCCGGGTCGATGTGGCCGAGGAAACGGCCCGCGAGCTGCTCGATCTCTATTGCGCGGCGAGGGCCGCAAACGACCCGGGATTCGACGAGCCGGGCTTCCGGACCGCCTATGCGGTGCTCGGGGTGCAGCGGGCGGCCAAGATTCTCGGCATCTTCTCCAGGCTGTCGCTGCGCGACCTGAAGCATGGCTATCTGCGCCACCTGCCGCGGGTCCGGCGGCAGCTCGACCGGGGGCTGGCGCATCCGGCGCTCGGCGAGCTTAGAGCCTGGTTCGAGCGCCATCTGCCGCGACCGGCGGCGGGAGCCGCGGGGCAATGAAGCTCAAGACCGCCATGGTGCTGGCGGCCGGCCGCGGCGTCAGGATGCGGCCGCTGACGCTTGACCGGCCGAAGCCGCTGGTGAGCGTGGCGGGGAAGCTCCTCATCGATTATTCGATCGATGCCCTGAAACGGGCCGGCATCGAACGGATCGTGGTCAACACCCATCATTTCAGCGATCAGATGGCAGCCTGGGCGCGGGCCCGGAAAGACCAGGGGATCGTGCTGTCGGACGAGAGCGATCTCCTGCTCGACACCGGCGGCGGGGTCGTGAAGGCGCTGCCGCTGCTCGGCCACGAGCCATTCGTGGTGGTCAACAGCGACAGCTTCTGGCGCGACGGGCCGGAGCCGGCAATCGGCCGGCTTGCCGCAGCGTTCGATCCCGCGAGGATGGACGCGCTGCTGCTGCTCAGCAGCCATAACCAGGCGGTCGGCTTCGAGGGCCCGGGCGACTTCCACATGGACGCACTCGGCCGGCTCAGGCGGCGGGGCGACGATCCGACGGCGCCCTTCATCTTTGCCGGGTGCCACATCCTCGATCCGTGGCTGATGGAGAATGCGCCGGCGGGGCCGTTCTCGATGAACTTCGCCTGGGACAAGGCGCTCGCCAAGGGCCGGCTTCATGGGCTGCGCCATGACGGGCCGTGGCTTCATGTCGGAACGCCGGAGGCGATCCCGATCGCCGAAGAAGCGCTCGAGGCATTATGAGCACGCGGGAAAAGCGGCCATGCCGGCGCCCGTCCTTGACCATGGCGAAGGGGCTTCTTACGTTCGCTTTTCCGAACACTCCGACAGCGAGGAATCCATGAGCACGACGAAAGTGTCCGATACGTCCTTCGAGGCCGAGGTCCTGCAGGCCGAAACACCAGTGGTTGTCGATTTCTGGGCCGAATGGTGCGGGCCGTGCCGGCAGATCGGACCGTCGCTCGAGGAGCTGTCGGCGGAGATGACCGGCAAGGTCAAGATCGTCAAGCTCAATGTCGACGAGAACCCTTCGGTGGCGAGCCGCTACGGCATCCGCAGCATCCCGCACCTCATGATGTTCAAGGCCGGCAAGGTGGAGTCGACATTCACCGGAGCGGCACCGAAGACCCGCATTGCCGAATGGATCAACCGCTCCGTTTGATCGGGGCGGTGCCGGTGACGCCGGAGGCGCTCTCGCCGAGGTGAAGGGCGAGCACTCGCCCGGCGAGATAGAGTGAGCCGCCGATCAACAGCCTGACGGGCGCGCCGGGAATCTGCGAGGCGTGGCGCACCGCTTCCTCGATCGAGCCGGCGGGCGAAGCATCGAGACCTTCGGCGCGGGCGATGCGGGCAAGCTCCTCGGCCGGCATGGCATTGTCCTCGCCCGGGATGGCGATGGTGATCACCCGGCGGGCCAGGCCCTTGAAGGGGCGAAAATAGCCGGCCACCTCCTTGGTCTTGAGCATGCCGGTGACCAGCGCCAGCGGGCGAGACAGGCGCTCGTCGAGCTCGGCCAGGCTCTCGGCGACGGCGCGCCCGGCCGAGGGGTTGTGACCGCCATCGAGCCAGATCTCGGTGCCCGACGGGGCGAGCTTGAGGATCGGGCCAGGGCCGAGGCGCTGCATGCGGGCCGGCCATTCGGCCTGGCGCAGGCCCTTGGCGATGGCACCGTCGTCGATCAGGGGATCGGCCAGAGCGCGGATGGTGGCGACGGCGGTTCCGGCATTGTCGATCTGGAAGCGTCCCGGCAGGATCGGCAGGGGCAGGTCGAGCAGGCCGGTCTCATCCTGGTAGACCAGCCGGCCGTGCTGCTCGAAGGACGACCAATCCTGTCCGGAGATCAGCGTGGGAGAGGCCCGACGGCGGGCCTCGGCGACAATGGCGTCGAGTGCCTGGTCAGGCTGCGGACCGATGATGCAGGGCACGCCTTCCTTGAGGATCCCGGCCTTCTCGGCGGCGATGGCGGGAAGGGTGGTGCCGAGAAACTGCTGATGGTCGAGGTCGACCGTCGTGATGACCGTGAGGCGCGGGTCGTCGACCACATTGGTGGCGTCGAGCCGGCCGCCAAGCCCGACCTCCAGCACGAGGTAGTCGGCAGGATTGCGGGCGAAGGCGAGGAAGGCAGCGGCGGTGGTGATCTCGAAAAAAGTGATCGGCTCGCCGGCATTGGCCTCCTCGCATTCGGCCAGAAGCGCGATGAGGTCGGGCTCGGAGATCAACATGCCGCGGCCGGGCTTTCCCAGGCGGATTCGCTCGTGGAACTTGATGAGATGCGGCGAGGTGTAGACGTGGGCCGAGAGGCCCGCCGCCTCGATCATGGCGCGGCAATAGGCGACGACCGAGCCCTTGCCATTGGTGCCGGCGACATGGATGACCGGCGGCACCCGCCGCTCGGGGTTGCCCAGGCGGCCGAGGAGACGCCACATCCGGTCGAGCTTGAGATCAATGATTTTCGGATGAAGATCGAGAAGGCGGGTGAGAATGGCATCGCTCATCGCCATGGCACGCAATCCTTGACCGGCCGCCTCACTCGGCGGCCGCCTCGGTCTCCAAGAGCTCGGCGCGCTCGGTCTCCTCGTCGGTTGCCGCCTCGCGTCTGGCCGGCGCCTTCTTCATCAAAAGCCTGATGAGCCGGGCAACCGTCGCGCGCAGCTGGTGGCGGTGAACGACCATGTCGACCATGCCGTGCTCGAGCAGATATTCGGCGCGCTGGAAGCCTTCCGGGAGCTTCTCGCGGATGGTCTGCTCGATGACCCGCGGACCGGCGAAGCCGATAAGGGCGCCCGGCTCGGCGAGGTGGACGTCGCCCAGCATGCCGTAGGAGGCGGTCACGCCGCCGGTGGTGGGATTGGTCAACACGACGATATAGGGGAGGCCGGCGCGGCGGAGCGCCTGGACCGCCACAGTGGTGCGCGGCAGCTGCATGAGGGAGAGGATGCCCTCCTGCATGCGGGCGCCGCCCGAGGAGACGAACAGCACGAAGGGCGTGCGGCGCTCGACGGCGGTCAGCATGGCGGTGATGATGGCCTCGCCGGCAGCCATGCCGAGCGAGCCGCCCATGAAGGCGAAGTCCTGGACGGTGATCACCGTCTCGATGCCGTCGAGGGAGCCGAGAGCGGCCATCACGCAGTCATTGCGCTCGGTCTTGGCGCGCGCCTCCTTGAGGCGATCGGCATAACGCCGCTCGTCGCGGAAGCGAAGCGGATCCTGGGTGACCTCGGGGAGGGTGATCTCCTCGAACTCGCCGCCATCGAACATGGCATTGAGCCGGACATCCGGCGGCATGCGCATATGATGGCCGGAATTGGGGATGACGAACTGATTGGCCTCGAGATCGCGGTAGAAAACCATCTCGCCGGT
>JBEVJH010000219.1:0-8403 GCA_040510355.1 Aestuariivirgaceae bacterium | reverse complement strand
GGCACGCTGTTCATGTGCCTCGGCCAGGAGGATGCGGCCGACCTCAGGGCGCCGGTCAGGTCATCCGACAGCGATGCGCTGCTCGATGCGGCAATTCTCGAAGCGATCTCGCGCAAGCCGCGGGGCCATGACTTCGTGATCGACCGACGGCGCAACAAGCCGGCGGTGAGCCGGCATATGAGCGTCACGGGCGGGTAGAGCGGGATTCCGACAGCCCGGCAACCACGTCGATCTCGACGCTCGCGTCGATCGTCAGGCCTGCCACCATCGAGACGCGGGCCGGCGGGTCGCTCGGAAAGATCTCCCGATAGGCGGCGTTGAAAGCGGCAAAATCCTCCGCCCGGGTGAGGACGACATTGACCTTGAGCACGTCGCCCAAAGTCGCGCCGGCGGCGGCGAGGACCCGAGCGATGTTGCGGAAGGTCTGGCGGGTCTCGGCGGCGACCCCGCCCTCGACGACGCGGCCCTCGTCGTCCATCCCGACCATGCCGGACACGAAGAGCAGATCGCCGAAGCGCACCGCATCCGACAGGGGCAGGCCTTCCAGGTTCTCGACATTGATGGTTTTGCGCTTCAACTTTGCCTCTCTCAGGATGGGGCGGCGAACGCCCAGGGATTCAGCCGGCGCTCGGCCCATTTCACCAATCGCAGCATCGCGAACACGATCATCAGGTAGAAGACGCCGGCGACGATGAGCGGCGTGAACGGGTCGAAAGTGTTGAAATAGACCTGGTTGGCGGCGCCGACGAGATCGGTGATGGTGATGAAGTTGACGACTGCGGTGCCCTTCAGCACGAACACCGCCTCATTGCCATAGGACCTGAGCGCCAGGCGGGCAGCGTGGGGCGCGATGATCCGGGTGAACGTCTGGAGCCGGCTGAGGCCGAAGGCGCGTGCCGCCTCGACCTCGCCGGCCGGGACGTTGCGCAGCGCCCCGGCGATGATCTCGGTAAGGAAGCCGGCGGAATTCAGCGAAAGCGCCAGGATGGCGATCGGCATCGGCCGGGCGATGAGAAGCCAGATCGGGGACTCCTTGATGCCGGGAATCTGCGGCAGGCCGTAATAGACGAGATAAAGGATCACCAGCAGCGGCGCGCCCCGGAAGAAGAACACGAAACCATGGGCGAACCAGCGCGGCGCAGATCCTTGGGCGTTGCGGGCAAGGGCCACGGGCAAGGCGATGACGAAGCCGCCGATCAAGGTGAACAGCGTCAATTCGACGGTGGTGACGGCGCCGGCCAGGAGAACCGGCAGATAGGCGAGGAGGGTCGAGGCGTCCATCAGCATGGCGTCACCGTCCGACCCTCAAATGGCGAAACAGCCGGCGCTCCGAGCGGGTCTGGAGCACCAGAACCACCGCCGCAATGCCGAGATAGATCACCAGCGTCGCCATGTAGAACTGGAAGTACTCCTTGGTGTTCTGCCCGGCATCGCCGGCAACCCGGATCAGATCCTGGAGGCCGATCGCCGAGACCAGCGGGGTGCTCTTCAACGTGGTCATCACGAGATTGGTCAGGCCCGGCATTGCCAGGCGAAAGGCGAGCGGCAGGCGGATGCGGAAGAAAACGAGCAGCGGCGACATGCCGAAGGCGCGGGCGGCATCGATCTCGCCCTTGGGAACCGCCAGAAAGCCGCCGCGAAACACCTCGCTGGCATAGGCAGCGTGGATCAGCGCCAATGCCAGCACGCCGGACCAGAAGCGGTCGATCTCGAAAAAGCCGGTGAAGCCTAAGGGCGCGAGCAATGCGGCGAGCGCGATCGCCGCGCCGTAATAGATGAGGAAGATGACGAGGAGCTCGGGGACGCTGCGCAGCACCATGTTGATGCTCTCGAGCGAGCGTCCGAGCAGCGGCACAGGCGTGATCTCGGCCAGGGCCGATACGAGGCCCAGCGCCGTGCCGGCAATGATGGCGGTCACGGCGAGGCGCAGCGTCAGGTCGAGCCCGGCAATCAGCTCGTCGCCCCATCCGGTCGGCCCGAGAGAGAACAGCGCGAGATCCATCCCTGCCTCTCACGCTGTCTTGGTCAGCGCAGTCAGCGTGACCGGATCACCATAGCTTGTCGGCGCGGACGTCGGCACCCGGCATCCATTTTTCCTGAAGCTTGCTCACCGTGCCATCGGCATAGACGGCGCGGATCGCCTCGTCGACCTTGGCCTTGAGCGGATCGCCCTTGCGGAACATGGCGCCGACACCCTTGCCCAACACCGCGGGGTCCTCGATGACCCGGATGACCTCGAAGGCCTGCCCCTCGGGCTTGGCCATGAAATCCTTGGCCGGAAGCTGCTCGTTGAAGGCGAGGTCGATGCGGCCATTGACCAGATCGGCATGGATCTGGTCGGCATTCTCATAGCCCACCGGCTCCATCACGCCGGCATAATATTTGCGGATGTACTGGTCCTGGGTTGCGCCGGCATAGACGCCGACCCGCTTGCCCTTGACGTCGTTGTCGAAGTCCTTGATCGAGCCCTTTTTGCCGTAGAACACGTATTTGTCGGTGTAGTAGGGAATCGAGAAGTCGGCGACCTTCTCGCGCTCGGGCTTGATCGACATGGACGAGAAGATCATGTCGAACTTGCGAGCCAGCAGGCCGGCAATCATGCCGTCGAAATCCTGCTTCACCCATTGGCATTCCAGCCCGGCGCGCTTGCAGACCGCGTTGCCGAGGTCGATCTCGAAGCCGACATAGCTGCCGTCGGCCTCGGTCTTGGAGAATGGCGGGAACGAGGCCTCGGTGGCGACCTTGACCGGCTCGGCGAATGCCGAGGCGGTGACGGCGGCCGTGGCCATGATCACGGCGAACCGCACCAATTCACGGAGCTTCATGTGCACTCCTCCCTCTCGGTAGAAGGGATCACGACAGCATGTCCCTGCCCGTCGATGCATGGTCAAGCGTTGAAGTTCGCTTTGGCCGGTGCCCCGGCAAGGGCGGCGGCCCGCAGATCCTCGATGAAGGTCTCGGCCGGCAGGTTGAGCTCGCCGCCCTTGCGGGTGACCATGTCGAATTCCGGGGAATAGGTCAGGACATCCGGCCGAAGCGCCCGCATCTCGCCGCTTTCGACCCAGCGCTCGGCATAATGCGCCGGGAGAAATCCGCCAAATCGGCCGGAAAGGATCAGCGTCGCCGCCGCCTCCATCGAGAACACCGTGGCCTTGTGCGGCGAAGTACCAAAGAAATGGTGGTCGAATTTCGACAGATAACCGCGGCCGATCAATCCGGCGGCGGCAATCTCCGCAATATCCGGCTTGCGGGCGGCGGCATGGAACATCGGGTGGCGACGTCCGCAATAAAAATAGTTCACTTCGCGGAACAGCCGTTCATAGCGCAGGCCGGCGATCTTCTGATGGCGCGGCATGATGGCGATGTGCAATTGGCCGGCCAGCACGCCGCGCTCGAGCTCACGCGGGGTCAGCACCTGCAGCGTCAGCTCGACGGCGTTGTCACGCCCGTAGAAACGCTCGACCGCGGGGGCGATCGGGAGCTCGGGATGGGAGATGATGCTGTCTGGCATGCCGAGGGTCAGCGGACCGCTCAATTGCTGGCGGCGCGACGCGACATGGGTCTGGAAGCGGTCGAGGGCAGCGAAGAGCTCGCGGGTCGAACGGTAGACCGCCTCACCGTCGGCGGTCAGGCGAAAGCCGCCGCGGCCGCGCTGGCAGAGCCGCAGGCCAAGGCGCGTCTCGAGGTCATGCATGTGGGTGCTGACCGTCGACTCCGACACGTTGAGCAGCGCCTGAGCGGCAGCGAAGCCGCCACATTCCGCAACGGCGGCGAATACCCGCAAAAGCCGCAGATCGGCATCGCTCACCCGTCCAAGCATCGACTCACTGACCATTCCGCTTCAGGCGATTGTCCCGGGAGGTTACACCGTCCGGGTCGATTGTCGAATCGCCGAAGTATGCTTTGACGGATTGCCATGGCGGCGTGAGGCATGGCAGGTCACTGTTCGCGAAATCCGCGAAACAAGGACTGGACGATCCATGGCCGAAGCCTCCCCGCCTTCGATCTTTGCCCGCTTCGGCCTCAGGCCGGTGATCAATGCCTGCGGGGTCTATACCGATCTCGGCGGCTCGCGGCTGGCGCCGACGGTGCTCGACGGCGTCGCCGAGATGAACGGCCAGTTCGTGTCGATGCCCGAGCTGCTCGATGCCACCGGAAGGCGAATCGCCGAGCTGGTCGGCGCGCCGGCGGCCCGCGTCACGCCAGGTGCTGCGGCAGCCATCATGCTTGCCACCGCGTCGGCAATGGCCGGCGGCGACGGTGCCAAGGGCGAGCGCTTGCCCGACAGCTCCGGCATGAAGAACGAGGTGCTGATCCAGGCGGGTCATCGCTACAAATATGACCGCCAGGTGCTGATGGCCGGAGCGCGCCTTACGGAGGTCGGCTCGCAAAACGGCACCCGGCCCGACCAGATGGTCGCGGCGATCACCGACAAGACCGCCATGGTCATCCATCCCGCCCATCTCGACGGGAAGCCGGGGACGATCGCGCTCGAGCCGGTCGTCGCGCTCGCCCATCAGCATGGCGTGCCGGTGTTCGTCGATGCGGCCTACATGGTCTACCCGCCGGCGGTGATGGCGAGCTATCTCAAGCGCGGCGCCGACCTCGTGGCGATCAGCTCGAAATATTTCGGCGGGCCCAATGCCGGAGGCTTCGTCATCGGCAGCAAGGAGCAGGTGACTGCCATCACGGCCTTCGATTTCACGCGATATGAATCCGGGCGCTATCGGAAGTTCGGACGGCCGCTGAAGATGGACCGGCAGATGGTGGCGGCGGTGGTGCTGGCGCTCGAGGAATGGCTCTCCTGCGATCATCCGGCTCGACTGCATGGCGAGGAGCGCCGGGTGGCGATGCTATCGGAGGCCTTGCGCGGGATTGCCGGGCTCACGCTCGAGCCGAAGTGCTTCACCATGGACGAGCGGTTCATTGACGGCCCGCCGGTCAATTGCCTGCTGGTGACATTCGATGCGGCGCAATGCGGCCGTGCGGCAGGCGATGTCGCGACGGCGCTGGCCGAGGGCGAGCCGCGGATCCTGGCGGTACAGGAGGGATCGCGGATCGGTTTCGTCACCGACGTGCTGAGCGACGCCGAGGTCGCGGTGATCGGCAAGCGTCTCGGCGCGTTGTTCAAAGCGTGATCAACGGCGCGTCAACGATCCGAGAATGCCGCGGACGAGGACGTCGCCGAGATTGCGAACCACCATCGAGCCGACCTGGCGACCGACACTGCCGGCGACGTTCTTGACGAAGCGTTCCGACGCCGTTTCGCGCTCGCGTCCCGGCGCCCGGTCCTGACGCGCCTGGACGGCGGCATCCTTCGCGGCCTGCTTCTCGGCGGCGGCCGCCGCTGCAGCGTCGTCGCGGACCTTGGTCTTGGCGGCCAGCTTCTCATAGGCCGACTCGCGATTCACCGTTTCGTCGTAGAGTCCGTAGATCGGGCTCTGCCTGATCGCCTGAAGGCGCTCGGCGTCGGTGATCGGGCCCAGGCGGCTCGACGGGGGCCTGATCATGGTGCGCTCCACCATGGTCGGCACGCCCTTGAGGTCGAGGACCGAGACCAACGCCTCGCCCTTGGCAAGCTCGGTGATCGCCTGCTCGGTGCTGAAGGCCGGGTTCTGGCGGAAGGTGGTGGCGGCGGCCTTCACCGCCTTCTGGTCGCGCGGGGTGAAGGCCCGCAGTGCGTGCTGGATCTTGTTGCCGAGCTGGGCCAGCACCGTTTCGGGGACATCGAGCGGGTTCTGGGTGACGAAATAGACGCCGACGCCCTTGGAGCGGCTCAGCCGCACCACCTGCTCGATCTTCTGCAGGAGCCCGGGCGGGGCGTCGGTGAAGAGGAGATGGGCCTCGTCGAAGAAGAAGACGAGCTTGGGCTTCTCAGGGTCGCCGACCTCGGGCAGATCCTCGAAGATCTCGGAAAGCAGCCACAGCAGGAAGGTCGCGTAAAGCTGTGGCGAGCCCATCAGCTTGTCGGCAGCGAGAATGTTGACATAGCCCCGCCCGTCGCGGGTGGTGCGCATGAGATCGTGAATGTCGAGGGCGGGCTCCCCGAAAAAATTGGTGGCGCCCTGCTCCTCGAGGACCACGAGACGGCGCTGGATGGCGCCGATGGTCTGGGCGCCGACATTGCCGTAGTCGGTGGTGATGGACTTGCCGCGGGCAGCAAGGTCCGAGAGCAGCGCCCGCAGATCTGGAAGGTCGAGAAGGAGCAACCCCTCCTCGTCGGCAATGCGGAAGGCGATGTTGAGCGCGCCCTCCTGCGCCTCGGTCAATCCCATCAGGCGGGACAGCAGCAAAGGCCCCATTTCCGAGATGGTGGTACGGATCGGGTGGCCCTGCTTGCCGAACAGGTCCCAGTAGATGGTCGGAGTCGCTGCGAAGCCATAATCGTCGAGGCCGATCTCCTTGGCGCGCTCCAGAAGCGCATCGGAGGGCTGGCCGGCCTGCGAGATACCCGACAGATCGCCCTTGATGTCGGCTGCGAAGACCGGCACGCCCATCGCCGACAACCCCTCCGCCAGGATTTGCAGGGTCACCGTCTTGCCGGTCCCGGTGGCGCCGGTGACGAGGCCATGGCGATTGGCCAGCGGCAGGTACAGGACTTCCTGCTTAGTGCCGCTGGCGCCAATCAGAATCGCATTGTCGGTCATCGGCGAAATCCTCGTGTCGGCGCCCGGCCGGGATCTTTTCCCCATGCATTCGCCTTTCGAATCGTGCCCGGCAATCTGCTATAAAAGCCTCATTGCTGCAACGGATCAACGAATAAGGACGGGCCATGCAGGAGCTTATCAGCAGGGTGGTTGCCGCTGCCGGACTTGACCATGAGCGGGCCGAGAAGGCGGTCGGAATCATCATGTCGCTGGTGCGCTCCCAGGGGCCGCGCGACAAGGTCGACCGGTTGTTCGAGCGGCTGCCGGGCGCCGCAGACCTCGCCGACCGTCATGGCGCCGACGGGGCCGCCCGGGGCGGGCTGCTCGGCGGCCTGCTCGGGGGCGGGCTGATGGGAGCGCCGCTGGCGGCCGTGGGCAAGCTGCAGGCGGCCGGACTCTCCATGGCCGAGATCAAGACGGTGGGCTATGAGGTTCTGGCCTATGCCAAGGAGAAGGCAGGAGCCGATCTCGTCCGCGATGTCGCCGGCTCCATACCGGGACTCTCGGGCTATGTGTGAGTCGAAGGCAGTCGGCATTGGGCAGTAGGCCGTGAGCAGTGCCCTTCCCGACTGCCTACTGCCCGCTAAAAGCTCCAGCGCAATCCCCCCTGGCCGGCGATGCCACCGATCTCGCCGCCGACGAAGGATTGGAGATTGGCGAAGGCAGTGAAATTGGCGGCGGTGACCTGGATGCCGCCACCGATGGTGCCCCAACTGTCCAGCGCATTCTTGGCGCCGACATAGCCAAAGGCCGTGCCGCGATTGGCGCCGGCATATTCATGGAGGACATGCGCGTCGAGATAAGGCTCGACCATGGCGTTTGCGACAGAAGCGCGATAGCCGGCCCGGAGGCCAGTGCGGCTGCGCAGGCTGTCGCCGTCGGCGAAGGAAATGGGAACCGTGTCGGCGAGCCAGCCGCCATCGATGTCGCCCGCCACATAGGCGAGCTGACCGAGCGGACTGACAAAGAATGCGCCGCCAATATCGAATTCGTAGCCGAGCTCGAAGCTGCCGCCGACCGAGTGGGCCTCGAAATCCTGCGACAGCGCAAGCTGCTGATAGGTCACGGTCAGGAGGTCGGCCTTGACCAGCAGATCAGCGTGAAAGCCACCGTTGAGATAGGCCAGGTAGCCGCCGATGCTGCCGCCCTTGTAGGCGATGCGATCCGGCATGCGGTCGAGATCGAGATCGGAGTGGACATAAGCGCCGAGCAGGCCAGCGATCACCGAATCGCCACCGAGGGGACCGCGGGCGACGCCGTCGACGCCGCCCTGGGTGGCCGCAATGCTCTGATGGAAGCCGGCCGCGTCGGGCGGGTCATAACCGGCATTTTCGCCGAAGCCGCGCAGCCACACGCCGCCGCTCATGCGCAGCATCGACGCCGCTCCGGGAAAATCGGTATCGGGTCTCCGCAGGGCGGCGAGCGACGCGAGATCGCTCATGCGCTGATGCCAGGCGCCGACGCCGGCATGCCAGACATTCTGCAGGCCGGTCATCACCGCGCCGAGGGAGTCGATCGCCTGCCAATTGGGGCCCGACTCATAGAGCTCCCATCGGGTGGTGCCCGCATCGTCGGGCCGCAGATCGTAATAGAAGAAGCCGGCGCCGATCGGCCCGCCGGCCAGGCGGAACTCGTCGCCGCGCGGCCGGCTACCCTGGTCGATGACGAAGATGTCGTCGGCGCCGAGGACCCCAGACGCGCCCGCGACATTGTTCACCGCCACCAGCGTGGTGCCGCTGACCACGCCCGACACGGT
>JBEVJH010000218.1:0-3862 GCA_040510355.1 Aestuariivirgaceae bacterium | reverse complement strand
GACATCGAGATCGACGGTCTCCCTACCGTCTCGATTTGCGAGAAAGGCCACGATGTCCACACAATAGCGGATGAATTTACTGCGGGCTTGGCTGTCGAGGTACTTCTGAATATCCGAATGTTGCACCGTCAGGGTTTCTAGTGAGGCGATGAATTTCAATATTTTTGGTTCCAACGCATGGTAGTACTTGTCAACGAACTCCGGGGATAGCTTTTCGAGGCCATCTTCGAGTGTTGATTTGAACTGGTCGTCGAACTCTATCGTGTCGAGATCGAGACCTAAGGATTCGACGAGCTTCGTACCGAGGAAATCCGTGGTGCCATCGGGGTACACGAGTGGTTGCTGATCCAAACGCTTGATAACATCGCGCGCCATACTGTTCAGCAATGAAGACTGGGCGCCGGACGTATCGATTCCATATTCTTGGATGAATTTCAGAACGGCGAGCCAGTTTTTCCGAAGTGTTTCAAGCGCGGATGCTTTCATCTTTTCCGTCGAAAGCTGGCCGACGTGGCGGTTGAATTCGCCTGCAGTCGGAACTTGTTCCCTACCCTTCTCGGTAGTGATGGTCAGGGTGGATGCATGGACCGCTGGACGGTTCGTGATATTTCCTGTCGCGCCCATCTGAGTGTCCCCCGCTATTGGACTTCCTTATCATTAACGCAATTTCTGGATGCCCCCTGTGCCGAACGGCACAGGGCCGGGCGGATTCTCCCGCCTCTTGATTTGCCGCAAGGGGGTTGATACACCCGCCACGCTCCCGGTAACGCGGTCGTGGCGGAATTGGTAGACGCGCTAGCTTGAGGTGCTAGTGGGTAACACCGTGGAGGTTCGAGTCCTCTCGACCGCACCATGAGCGGCAGCGCGCCTCGCCTGCCAGAAGTCCCATAGGCTGTCGACCAGGGCGGCGCCGGAGATCAGCAGCACGCCCATGAGCTCGCGCAGGCCGAAGGGCTCGCCGGCCCATAGGGCGGCGGTGATGCCGCCGACGGTGATCTCGGTCATGAACAGGATGCCGACCAGCGCCGGGTCGATATGCTTGGGCCCCCAGCTCGAGGCGAGGGCGCAGGGAATGACCATGAGCAGCGCCACCGGCACCAGCCAGGGGAGGGTGCGCTCCAGGGCCCCGAGACCCGGCATGGGGGTGTCGGCGAGGAACAGGACCGCCACCACACCCAGAAGCGCGCACCATTGGAAGCCCCACACGGTCAGGTCGAGGGCGGAATTGGTCTCGTCCTGCCGGAGGCGGACCGCCGTCACCGCCCAGAACAGCCCGGCGGCGAGACCCAGCCAGTCGCCGACATTGCGGGGCAGTGGAACGGTGGCGCCGAGCCCGAACATGGTGAGCATGCCGGCGAGCGCCAGGATCATGGTGAAGGCTCTGACCGCGGTGATCGGCTGCTTGAGAACGATGCGACCGAGCAGCGCACTCCACAGCGGCGTCATGTAGAACAGCAGCATGGCGCGAATGACATCGGTGAAGACGAGGGCGATGGCGTAGAGGCCGAGGCTGAGCGCGCTCGCCACCGCCGTGAGCTGCAAACCGATGCCCCCTGCCGCCGCAGCGCGATGGCGCAAGATCCCGATCGGCAGCAGGAGCAGCGCCGGAACCAAAAAGAACAACGCGCTGCCCCAGAGCCCGGGGAACCCGTCCGCCTCGAGCCGGCGCAGCGGCAGCCAGAAGATGCCCCAGACGGCGCCGCCGAAGAGGCAGGCGAGCTTGGCTCGGAATTCGCGCGTCATCGAGCGGCCATGTGCCCCTTTCAAGCTTTGTGTTTGACACCCCCGGCGCGGGATGGCAATCGCCGCGAGGACCGGCATTCAATCGACAGCTGATGTGAGCAGGCCGTTGATGGCGGAAAGCGCTGTGATCGACGACATTCGCGACGAGGACGGGCTGCTGCAACCCGAATTCGTCGCCAAGATGCGCGCCGCCATCGCGGCGGGCGACGCCGAGGCTGCGCGCCAATTGACCGACGACCTGCACGAGGCCGACCTCGCCGACCTCATCATGGCGCTCAACTCGGACGAGCGGGTCAGGCTGATCGAGCTGCTCGGGCGCGATTTCGACGTCGAGGCGCTGCCCCAGCTCGACGAAGGGGTGCGCGACGAGCTGATGGAGGCGCTGCCCAACCCGGTCATCGCCTCGGTGGTCGGGCAGCTCGATACCGACGATGCCGCCTATCTGATCGAGGACATGGACGAGGCAGATCAGCGCGAGATCCTCGCCCGCATCCCGGCCGAGGAGCGCGTCGCGCTGACCCGCGCCCTCGACTACCCCGAATATTCGGCCGGGCGGCTGATGCAGACCGAGTTCGTGGCGGTGCCGGCCTTCTGGACGGTCCGGCAGACGCTCGATCACCTGCGCCGCGACACCGATCTGCCGGAGAGTTTCCTCGAGATCTATGTGGTGGACCCGGCCTTCCATCTGGTCGGGGTGGTGCCCCTCAGCCGGCTGCTCAGAACGCCGGAGAACGCCCGCATCGCGTCGCTGATGGACGAGGAGCAGCAGATCTTCAAGGTGGATGACGACCAGGAGGACATCGCCTTCCGCTTCGAGAAGTACAATCTCTTCTCGGCGGCGGTGGTCGACGAGAACCGGCGGCTGGTCGGATCGCTGACCATCGACGACGTCGTCGACATCATCCAGGACGAGGCGACCGAGGAGATCCTTCACCTCGGCGGCGTCGGCCACGAGGAGCTGAACGCATCCGTCTGGTCGACGACCCGGAACCGCTTCGCCTGGCTGCTGGTCAATCTGGCGACGGCGATCCTGGCGTCGTCGGTGATCGCGCTGTTCGACGCCACCATCCAGCAGATGGTGGCCCTCGCCGTGCTGATGCCGATCGTCGCCTCGATGGGCGGCAATGCCGGCACCCAGACCATGACGGTGGCGGTGCGCGCCATCGCCACGCGCAATCTCGGGCGGCTCAATGCGGTCAAGGTGATCGTCAAGGAATGTGCGGTCGGGCTGGTCAACGGCCTGGTGTTCGCCGCCATCATGGGGGTTTTCGCCGTCTGGTGGTTCGGCTCGGACGGTCTCGGCATGGTGATCGGGCTCGCGATGATCATCAATCTGCTGGCGGCGGCGCTCGCCGGCATCATCATCCCGCTCACTCTCGACTGGCTCGGCGTCGACCCGGCGGTCGCATCGGGGGTGTTCGTCACCACGGTGACCGATGTGGTGGGATTTTTCGCCTTTCTGGGGCTTGCTGCCCTGTGGCTGCATTAGGGAGGCAGTAGGCAGTCGGGAAGGGCACCGATTACTGCCTAATGCCTAATGCCGACTGCCTAATTGTTGGCCATTGCCCCGGGAAGTGCGATAACACCGGACTTGCCTAAGGGGAGACGTTCGCAATGGCCAGCAATCGCTATCCGACGCTCGATTTTGGTCTCGGCGAGACCGCAGACATGATCCGCGACAGCGTGCGCACCTTCACCGACGACCATATCGCGCCGATCGCCGCGGAGGTCGATCGCAGCAATGAATTCCCCCGGGCGCTGTGGCCGGAGCTGGGTGCGCTCGGCGTCCTCGGCATCACGGTCGAGGAGGAGCATGGCGGAGCGGGGCTCGGCTATCTCGAGCATTGCGTCGCCATGGAGGAGATCTCCCGCGGCTCGGCGGCGATCGGACTGTCCTATGGGGCGCATTCCAATCTCTGCGTCAACCAGCTGCGGCGCAACGGCCGGGAAGAGCAGAAGCGGCGCTATCTGCCGAAGCTGATCTCCGGCGAGCATGTGGGGGCGCTCGCGATGTCGGAGGCGCAGGCCGGCTCCGACGTGGTGTCGATGAAGCTGCGCGCGGAGCGCAAGGGCAGCCGCTTCGTCCTCAACGGCACCAAGTTCTGGATCACCAACGGGC
>JBEVJH010000217.1:0-3317 GCA_040510355.1 Aestuariivirgaceae bacterium | reverse complement strand
CCTCGCGCAACGCTTCGAATTCCGCCGTGTCGACCGGGAAGAAGCCGGCGAACACCACCGGCTGGGCCGGCTTGAACCCCGGCAGCGCCTTGGCGGTCGGCCGCTTCTCGTCGGTGATCGTGTCCCCCACCCGTGTGTCGGCCACCTGCTTGATCGCCGCCGTGACGAACCCGATCTCGCCCGGGCCGAGCTTGTCGATCGTCTCCTGCTTCGGCCGGAAGATGCCGACACGATCGACCAGGTAGCTGGCGTCCGTCGACAGGAGCTTGATTCTCTGCCCCTTCCTGAGCTCGCCATCCACCACCCTGACCAGCACCACCACCCCGAGATAGGGGTCGTACCAGGAATCGACGAGCAGCGCCTTGAGCGGCGCGTTGCGGTCTCCCTTGGGCGGCGGCAACCGGGTGATGATCGCCTCCAGCACCTTGGGGATGCCGAAGCCGGTCTTGGCCGAGATCTCGATCGCATGCGAGGCGTCGAGCCCGATCACATCCTCGATCTGCTGGCGCACCCGCTCGGGCTCCGCGGCCGGCAGGTCGATCTTGTTGAGCACCGGCACGATCTCGTGATTGTTGTCGATCGCCTGATAGACATTGGCCAGCGTCTGCGCCTCGACTCCCTGGCTCGCATCGACCACCAGCAGCGATCCTTCGACAGCCGCCAGCGACCGGTTGACCTCATAGGCGAAATCGACATGGCCGGGCGTGTCGATCAGATTGAGCACGTAGGCCTTGCCGTCCCGCGCCGTGTAGTCGAGCCGCACCGTGTTCGCCTTGATGGTGATGCCGCGCTCGCGTTCGAGATCCATCGAATCGAGGATTTGGTCCTTCATCTCACGATCCGAAACGGCGCCGCAAAACTGGATCAGCCGGTCAGCCAGCGTCGACTTGCCGTGGTCGATATGCGCGATGATCGAGAAATTGCGGATCTGGGCCGTTTCTGCCATGCGGCGCTTGATGGCAGCGCCACGCCATGCCGTCAAGCGACCGCGGCACGCGACCAAAGGCCAGGGTGGTAAGGCTTGACCATCCGGCCTAGATTGGAACAGTTCTAAGAACTGTGAAGATCAGGGGGAGTGAGCATGAAGCCCTTTTCCGAGCTGACCGAGCAGGAAATGCTCGCGCTGGCAATTTCCAGCGAGGACGACGACGCCCGCACCTACACCACCTTCGCCAATGCGCTGCGCCAGCGCTTTCCGGCCTCGGCCCTCGTCTTCACCGACATGGCGGAGGAGGAGCATGAGCATCGCCGCCGCCTGACCGAGGCCTACCGCCGCAAGTTCGGCGACTTCATCCCGCTGATCCGCCGCCACGACGTCGCCGGCTTTGTCAAGCACCAGCCCGCCTGGCTGATGCAGCACATGGCGGTCGATACGATCCGAAGGCGTGCCGAGGTGATGGAGCTCGAGAACTATCGCTTCTACCGCCAGGCGGCCGAGCGCAGCGCCGATCCCGATATCCGCCAGCTTCTGCTCGACCTGGCCGCCGCCGAGAAGGCCCATGAATCCTTGGCCACCCGCCTCGAGGAGAAGCATCTCACCCCCGATGCCCTGACCACCGAGCGCGAGGCCGAGCGCCGCCTCTTCCTGCTGCAGGTCGTCCAGCCCGGGCTCGTCGGGCTGATGGACGGCTCGGTGTCGACGCTGGCGCCGCTCTTCGCCGCCGCCTTCGCCACCCACGACACCTGGCAGACCTTCCTGGTCGGCACCGCCGCCTCGCTCGGCGCCGGAATTTCCATGGGCCTCGCCGAGGGCCTGTCGGACGACGGCAAGTTGACCGGCCGCGGCCACCCGCTGATCCGCGGCCTCGCCACCGGCACCATGACCACCATCGGCGGCCTCGGCCACGCGCTGCCCTATCTCATCCCGCATTTCTGGACCGCCACCATCATCGCGACGATCATCGTCGTCATCGAGCTCCTGGCGATCTCCTGGATCCGCTACCGCTACATGGACACGCCCTTCCTCCGCGCCACCGCCCAGATCGCCCTCGGCGGCATGCTGGTCTTCCTCACCGGCATCCTGATCGGCAGCGCGTGACTCCAATCCACCAAGAGAACCCCCGGCACTCTTTACAGCTGATTCTCAAATCCCATATAAAGGGGCAGTAATCCCGCATGGCTTGCCATGTGGCCCCCACGGACCCCGGTTCGTGGGGCGTGATGATTAGCTCAGCCTTTTTCATCGACGGCTTCAACCTCTATCATGCTCTGAAGCGCTTGGGACCACACCACCTCAAGTGGGTGGATCTGAACGCGTTGATGCGGAGGCTGGTCGCAGCAAAGAGCGAGGACATCGTTGCCTACTACTATTTCTCGGCGTTTGCGTACTGGCTTCCCGAGCAGTGGAGGCGCCACCAAGAGTATGTAGCGGCGCTCACTTATGTCGGTGTCGTCCCGATAATGGGGCAATTCAAAAACAAAGATCGATGGTGTCTTAAGTGCGGCGCAAGGTGGATCGGTCATGAGGAGAAGGAGACGGACGTAAACATAGCTCTTTACTTGTTGAACGAAGCTTATCGGGATACCTACGATCGCGCCTATGTCGTTTCTCGGGATAGCGATTTAAAGCCGGCAGTCGAGTTGGTTCTGAAGCAATTCCCCGATAAGGAGATCGTAATCGTAGCTCCACCCGAGCTCGGACACTCCAACGATTTGACGCGGGCTGCGGGAAATAAAAGGACCATCAAACGTCGCCAAGTTGAAGTCAGTTTGTTCCCGGCGATTATCGTTGATTCTGCGGGAAACGTGATCGCAACCCGACCTTCGAAATACGACCCGCCGCATCGCGATAGGGCCTGACTTAATTCTCCGTATCAGATCAACTTAAGTTCTCTCACTGCCGACTGCCTCGCCTTCACAGCAGCCCGCGCGCCTGCGCCTGCGCACGCAGCGGCTGGAGCGGGCGGGCGCCGAAATGGGTGATGATCTCGGCCGCCGCAAAGGTGCCGAGGCGGGCGCTGTCATGGAGGCTCATGCCGCGGCACAGCCCGAACAGGAATCCGGCGGCATAGAGGTCGCCGGCACCCGTGACGTCGACCACCGCCTCGACCGTCATCGCCGGCACCGCATGGGTCTCCGCGCCGGCGATGATCACCGAGCCGGCGGCCGAGCGTGTCAGCGCGACGAGCGGACAATGCCGACGCGCTTCGGCGATCAGCCCGTCCAGCCTGTCGCGCTCGAACAACGTCCGCGCCTCCGCCTCATTGGCGAACAGCACATCGACGCCGGAAGAGATCAGCTGCAGGAAGTCGGCGCGGTGGCGGGCGACGCAGAAGGAATCGGAGAGCGTCAGGGCAACGCGCCGGCCGGCGGCGCGG
>JBEVJH010000216.1:0-10406 GCA_040510355.1 Aestuariivirgaceae bacterium | reverse complement strand
CTGGCCATCGTGTTCCAACGGCCGGTGATGCTGCGCCGAACCGTTGCGGCCAACATCCTCTACGCCTTGCGGGCCAGCGGCAACACCACTGGCGCCGTGCAGAGGGTGGAAACCATCCTGCAGCGTGTCGGGCTCCAGGGCTTCGGGGAACGGCCGGCACGCCGCCTGTCCGGCGGCGAGCAGCAGCGGCTAGCCCTGGCCCGGGCCCTTGCAACCGACCCCCAGGTCCTGTTTCTCGATGAGCCCACCGCCAGCCTCGACCCCGCAGCGACGAAGGGGGTGGAGGAGATTGTGCAGTCGATCGCCCGTTCAGGCGTCAAGATCGTCATGGCGACCCACGATCTCGGCCAGGCCCGACGGCTCGCCGGCGACATTGTGATGCTGGCGCGCGGCCGGGTCATGGAGCATGCGCCGGCGGCGACCCTGTTTGCCAACCCGCAATCGCTCGAAGCTGCCGCCTTCCTGCGTGGCGATCTGGTGGTTTAACCGGGCTGTGCGTCAGCAACCGGCTTGGCCGCGATGCGGCGGCTGCGCAACAGCGCTTGCGCGATCAGCATGAGGCTGAGCGAGGCGAGCAGCACGACGGTGCCCACCGCGTTGATCTCGGGCGTCACGCCGCGGCGGATCGATGAAAAGACGTAAATCGGCAGTGTCGTGTCCGGCCCGGCGACGAAGAAGGCAATGATGAAGTCCTCGAAGGAGAAGGTGAACGCGAGCAGGAAGCCGGCCACGATGGCCGGTGCGAGCAGCGGCAGCACCACCTGGCGGAAGGTGCCGAATGGCGTGGCATAGAGGTCGGCCGCAGCTTCCACCAGTGCCTGGTCCATGCCGGTCAGACGTGCCCTGACGATCAGGATCACCACCGCGATGTTGAACAGCACATGGGCGGCGGTCACCGTCCAGCTTCCCATTTCGGCGCGCCGGCCGAGGATCCATTCGATCGTCGGATTCAAGGTGTCGAACAGGGTCACGAAGGCGATCAGAGTGGCAATGCCGATGACCACGCTCGGCACCATGATGGCGACATAGATTAGGGCATCGAACACCTGTCGCAGCATGCCCTTGAGGCGTTCGAGGCCGAGCGCGGCGAGCGTGCCGATCACCGTCGACAGGAAAGCGGTGGCGAGCGCGATCCCGATGCTGGTCCTCAGGGCCCGGACGATCAGCTCGTTGGAGAAGGCGATGGCGTACCATTGGGTCGAGAAGCCCTGCCAATCCATGGCGTAGCGGCCGGAATTGAAAGAGAAGAACACCACGAGCGCGATTGGCGCGTAGAGGAAGAGGTAGACGAGACCGGCATAGAGGCGCATCGGCGTCATACCAGTGCCACCCGTCGTTGTCCCGACAGGCCGAGGACGAAGCGCATGTAGACGACGATGGTGGCGAACATGATGGCGACCAGCGCCACCGACACGGCGGCGCCGAACGGCCAGTTGCGGGATTGCAGGAACAGGTCGACTAGGGCATTGCCGATGAAGAAGACTTTGCCGCCCCCCAGGAACTGCGGGAGAATGTAGTCGCCCATCAGCAGGATGAAGACGAGCATCGAGCCGGTGGCAACGCCGGGCAGCGACATCGGCAGCGTGACCTGCATGAATCTCGACAGCGGCGTGGCGCCAAGATCGGCGGCGGCTTCGAGGAGCCGGCGGTCGAGCTTCTCGAGGCTCACATAGATCGGCGGCACCATCAGCGGCAGAAAGCCATAGACGGCGCCGATCAGCACCGCCGACGGTGTGTTGATGATGCGCAGGTCCTCGATCCCGATTGCCGCAAGCCAGCTCGGGATGCCCCGCGAGCCCAGGATCATCATCCACGCGTAATAGCGCAGCAGCTGGCTCGTCCAGAACGGCACGATACACAGCGCGAGCAGCAGCAGCCGCCACCGCGCCGGCGCCTTGAGAGCCAGGAAGTAGGCCATCGGATAGGCGACGATGGCGGTGATCAGCGTGGCGAGCGGCGCAAGCGTCAGGGTGTTGAGGAACGCCTTGCCGCGGGCAGGCAGGTTCAGATAGTTGGCGAAGGTGAAGGCCGGCGCATAGCCGCCGGCGGGTGCCCGTTCGCCGAACGAATAGATCACCACCACGGCCAATGGCAGGATCAAAAGAAAGATGAAGAAAATCGCCGCCGGGCTGATCAGCAAAGCGGTGACGAGTGGCGAGCGGCCGCCGGCAAGCGCTCGTTCGGGCGCTCCGGCAGCGTTGCCGAAGGAGCGCTGCCGGCTCACGCTCATGCCGCCTTGAAGCGGGCCATGATCTCCGCGCGAAGCGGGTTGGTCAGCGTCTGCGCCGCACCGAATTCGAGGTTCGAAAGCAGCTCCTTCGCCGGATAGAGGATCGGGTTCTCCAGCGTGTCCTTGGGGAGCAGCGCATTGGTGCGCTGGTCGGTCGAGGGATAGCCGTGAGCCTTGACCTCCTTGGCATTGACGTCGGGCGTCAGCAGATAGTCGATCAGAGCGTAGGCCGCCTCGCGATTCGGCGCCCCCTTCGGGACCGCATAATAGTCGGTCCAGATCTCTCCGCCCTCCTTACCGATCACATACTGCATCTCGGGCAGGTCGCGATGGAGCTGGGTCGCGTCCCCCGTCCAGCAGACCGACATCCAGGCATCCCCATTGCGCATCGAGGGCTGGTAATCGGAATTGATCCCGAACAGATGTGGCTTGACCGCGACCAGCAGCTTCTCGGCCTCGCCGAGCTCCTTCTCGTCGTTGGAGTTGAACGAATAGCCGAACTGCTTCAGCGCATTGCCGATGGTGGTGAGCTGGTAGTCGTGAACCATGACCCGCCCGGTCAAGGGTCCCTGGGCGAGCTCCCAGAACTCCTTCCAGCTCGTCGGGTTCTGCGTCACCTTCTTGGTGTTGATGACATAGCCGGTGGTGCCCCAATCCTTGGGAACCGCAAAGACGGTGCCGTTGATGGTGCCCTCGGCGGTGAACCGCTTGTCCTGGGTGGCGGCGTCGTAATTGGCCAGTTTGGCGAGTTCGAGCGGCTCGATCAGGCCCAGCTGCTGGTAGGTCGAGATGGTGTAGTTGGTAGGCACGAACACATCCCAACCGGTCGACCCTGCCTGGAGCTTCGCCAGCATTTCCTCATTGGAGCCGAAGACGCTCATATTCACCTTGACGCCCGTCTTGGCGGCGAAGTCATCCAGGTTCTGCTGGCTGTGGTAATTCGGCCATGTCGTCAGGTTGACGGTGCCTGACAGGCCGGCGGCGAAGGCGCGCCGCGGCTTGAGCCACGGCATGCTGCCGGCCAGCGCCGCAGTAGCCGTGGCAAGCCCCGTGACGGCAAGGAAATGGCGGCGGCTCACCGAGCCCTTTTCCAGCCGCCTCAGCTCGCGCATGAAGTCCTCCGCGCTGATCGGTCGGTTCTCCCAATGCTTCCTGGTCATTTCTTCCTCCCTTTAAAACTTAGCTCTCGCCCAATGCGAGCGCGGCCGACAGCGGCCAGCTGATGACGGCGCGATCGCCGGGTGCGAGACCGCCCGACTCGGCTTCGAGCCGCTTTGGCGTCAGCACCAGAAGCTCGCCCAGCCCCTCGGCCGAGACCAGATATTCCGTATGCTCACCAAGAAAGATCCGGTTGCGGACGATGGCCGGCCGAACCTGCCGGCGATGGTCGCTGTGCGTCGCTCGGTCGCTCGCTTCCAGCCGGATGAGCTCGGGCCGAAGGACGAGGGCGACGGTGTCGCCGACACCCGGTCGCCGCGCCCCCGGCGGCACCCGCCCGGCGCTGCGCGTGCCGTCGGCCAGCACGACCGCGGCCTCGTCGCCGGCGAGCCGTTCGACGACGGCGGCGAGAAAGTTCGACCGGCCCACGAAATCGGCGACATAGCGGTTGACCGGCTCGTCATAAAGGGCGCGCGGCGTGCCGGCTTGAACGATGTGGCCGTCGCGCATGATGCACACCCGGTCCGACATCGACAGGGCCTCTTCCTGATCGTGGGTGACCAGCACGAAGGTGATCCCGACATTCCGCTGCAGGTTCTGCAGCTCGATTTGCATGTCGCGGCGGAGCTTGCGGTCGAGAGCGGCCAGCGGTTCGTCGAGAAGGAGAACCTGCGGCCGGTTGATCAGCGCCCGGGCGAGTGCCACCCGCTGCTGCTGTCCGCCCGACAGCTCGAGGCTGCGGCGCTGGTCGAGCCCCGAAAGGCGGACCAGCTCGAGCGTGTCGGACACCCGGCGGCTGATCTCGCTGCGCGGCGGTCGCGGTCGCAGCTGGCGCAGACCGAAGGCGACATTGTCGAAGACATTGAGATGAGGAAACAGCGCGTAATGCTGAAAGACCATGTTCACCGGGCGGCGGTAGGCGGGAATACCGGTGACGTCGACGCCCTCTATCAGCACATGGCCGGAAACCGGCTGTTCGAATCCTGCGATCATGCGCAGCGACGTCGTCTTGCCGCAGCCGGATGGCCCGAGCAGCGACACGAAGGTACCCTGGGCGATTTTCAGGCTGACATTGTCGACCGCCAAGACATCCCCATAACGCATTGAAACATCTTGGAATTCAACAACTGGCTTCGCCTCAGCGCCACTGCGCAAGGCAATGTCGACGACGGTTTGGTCCATGGGGTTCATCATGCAGAGAGCTTCCCTGTTGAACAAGGGGCGGCTTTGGCCGCCGCCTGCTGCCAGCGTCCTGTCATCAGACTGCCGGGGCTTGCATCGCAGCAGACTGAAATGCTGTCGCGAATCGTTGCGTGGGTCAGGGGAATCGGCCAATCCTCCGAAGGACGATGCTGCGGATCCTGCACACTGGCGACTGGCATATCGGACGCACTCTCAACGGGTGGGCGCGCCGCAATGAGCATGCTGCCGCCCTTGCCGAGATCGAGCGCATCATCGTCGAGCGCCAGATCGATGCCCTGATCGTCGCCGGCGACGTCTTTGACAGCATGGCGCCGAGCGCCGACGCCCGCGGCATGTTCTATGGCGCCATGGATCGCATGCATTCGCGCCGACCTGGCTTGTCGAGCATCGTGATCGCCGGCAATCATGACCATGCCGGGCAGCTCGAGGCGCCTTCGGTGCTGTTGCAGCGGCTCGGCACCCGGGTGGTCGGAACGTTGCGGCAGGTTGACGGTCGCCTCGACACCGCGAAGCACCATGTCGTGTTGAAGGATGCGACAGGTCGCCCGAGGGGCTGCGTGCTGGTCCTGCCGTTCCTCGGCGTCGGCGACATCCCCCGCATAGCACCCGAGGAGTGTGCCGGCTCGGCGATTGTCGAGGGCGTGCGGCGATTGTATCGGAGCGCGATTGCCGAGGCGCTGGCGGCGGCCGGTGGGCTGCCGCTGATCGTGACCGGGCACCTGACGCTCGCCGGCTCGGCCGAAAGCGAGATCTCGGAGCGGCGCATCCTGATCGGCGGCGAGCATGCCGTGCCGCACGACATCTTCCCCCCAACGGTCATTTATGCCGCGCTCGGTCATCTTCACCGTCCGCAATGGGTCGGACGGGCCACAGTGCGCTATGCCGGCTCGCTTTTCCCCCTGTCGGCGTCCGAGCGCGACTATCGGCACGGCGTGACCGTGGTGAGCATCGATCCGGATGGCGGCGTGTCGGTGGAGCACCTGCCGCTCGCCCGGCCGGTGCCTTTCATCCGCCTGCCCGCCAGCGGCGCCCTCGAGCGGTCGGCAATTCCTGACGCCTTCCGAGAATTGCGGCTCGATCCGCAGCTTGCAACCGAGCTCAGGCCGTTCGTGCATGTCGCCGTCAAGGTGAACGGAACCGCTGCGGGTGTCCGCGGCGAGGTCGACGAGATCGCGAGCGGCTTTCCGGTCAGGGTGGCGGCACCTCCCGAGATCCTGCGCAGTTGCGCGATAGAGCTGACCAGCGATGTCGCCGCTGCCCCACCGCCCCAGCTCAAGGACATCGATCCGCTCGATCTCTTCACCCAGGCCTTCGTCGCCTGCCACCAGATGGGGCCGGAGGAGATGCATCTGCGGGCCTTTGCGGCAGCGCGGGAAGAGGTCTAGCGCCATGCGCATCCTCAGAATCGCCGGAGAAGGCCTGGCGAGCCTGGTCCAGCCCTTCGTCATCGACCTGACCGCGGAGCCCCTGAAGGGGGCCGGCCTTTTCGCCATCACCGGCCCGACCGGTGCCGGCAAGTCGACGATACTCGATGCCGTCTGCCTGGCGATCTATGGGCAATATCCACGCGCCGGCCATGCCGGGCCTGAGAAGATCGCCGATGTCCAGCAGGAGGAGCTGGCGGCCGGCGACGAGCGTTCGATTCTGAGCAAGGGCGCCGCTTGGGGCTGCGCGGAGGCCGAGTTCATCGGATTGGACGGGCAGCATTACCTGGCGCGCTGGCAGGTCCGGCGGGCGCGCGATCGGCCAGATGGCAAGCTGCAGCGGGTCGAGCGCTCGCTGTCCCGGATCGGTGATGGAGGGATCGAGATGATTGCGGCCCAGGCCCGGGAGATCGACCGGGAGGTTGAAGCTGCAACCGGGTTCACCTTCGAGCAATTCCGCCGCACCGTTCTTTTGGCCCAGGGTGATGTCGATGCCTTTCTGCGGGCCCGTCCCAAGGACCGCGCGGCACTCCTCGACAAGATCACCAACACCGGCGTCTATGCCGAGATCTCGCGGCGGGTGCATGAGCTCTGCCGGGCGGCCGAGGCCAGCATCGAGCGGCTGCAAGCCGAGCTTGGCGTCATCGGCCTGATGGCGCCCGAGAAGCGCAGCGGGCTCGATGCGGAGCGGCGCGAGGGCGAGCAGGCGCTCGATGCTCGCAAGGAGGAATGCGATCGCATCGATGGCGAGATCGTGCGCCACGGGCAGATCGAGGCTTGTCGGGCCGCCCTGGCGCGGGCCGAGAACGACCTCGCGGAGGCGGTCAGGCAGCAAAGCGCCTCGGCCGAGCGGATGGCGCGCCTCGACCTTCTTGACAAGGCGGCGGCGCTCCGTCCGCTGATGCGGCACCTTGAAGCGGCGCGCGGCGAGACCGACAAGTGCCGCCAGGCCCATACCAGCGCCAATGACGAGTTGACGCGCTGCGCCGAAGCCCGCGCCGCTGCAACGACGGTCCTCGCCGGCCGGGCTCAGGAGGAACAGGCGAGCGAGCTCGAGCTCCAGGAGCTGGTGCCGCTCTGGGAGGAAGCCGCCAGGCTTGACGGCGAGATCGCCAATGCCCGCAAGGACACGGCCGAGCTCCGCGAGAAGGTCAACCGCCAACGCATCGCCGCCGTCGACGCGGCGGCAGCGACGCAGGAATTGACCGGCCGGCTCGCCGAGCTCGAAAAGCAGCTACGGCAGGTCGGCGGCGAGTTGCTTAGGCATGAACCTGCGCGGCTGCTTGCCGAGCAATGGACGACGGTCGAGGGCGACCTGCCGAAGCGTGAGGCGCTGCGCCGCAATGCGCGAGAGCTTGCCGATTCGCAGGCGACCATCGCTTCGGAGCGCGATTCCATCGTCGACAGGCTGGACAAGGGCGGCACGGAGATTGCCGGGATCCGCGACCGGGCCGGGGATTTGCGAGAGCGTGCCGCGCTCAAGGCCTCCGCCCTGAAAGCGGCCGAGAACCCCGCTCTCGAGGCCCGGGCAGCCAGTCTCGATCAGCTGGCGGAGCGCGCCCGGATCATGCAGGAGGCAGCACGACGCCATGCTGCCGCCCGGTCGCGGCTTGCAATGGCTGAGCGGGCCCAGCGTGACGAGGCCGCGGCCCTGCTGCGCCATGGCGAGGCGGCCCGATCGGCACAGGCCAGGCTCGCCGACGCACGCGATCGACGCGGCGCCGACCAGCTGCTGTTCGACCTGGCGGAGGCCGCCGCGTCGACCAAGGCGGTCGAGCTGAGGGCCGCCCTGATCGAAGGCGAGCCCTGTCCGGTCTGCGGCTCGCAAACCCATCGCCAGGCCGAGGAGACGGCCGAGCTGGTGGCGGCGCTGAGGCTGCGCAAGGCGGCAATCGACGCGCAGATCGAGGAGGCCGAACGCCTCGAGGCGGAAGCACTCGGGCAGGCTGCCGCCGCGCGCTCGCGCCACGACGTGACCGAGGAGCAGATCGCCACCCATCGCAGCGAGATGGTCGAGGCGCGGCAGGCCTACGGGCGAAGCCGGGCGCTCTTCCTGGCTGACCGCCGGCAGAAGGATCGCGACCTGGCGGCCAGTGCCGATCCCGATCCGATAGCGACCGAGTCGCTGATTGCGATGATCGACGAGCGCCGCGCGGCCTGCCGCGAGAGGCTCAAGGCGTCGAGCGCCTTGCGGCAGGAGCGCGACCAGCTGGTCGAGGCGGCGGAGGGCCTGGAGCGCGAGCTTGCCCGCTTGACCGAGGATCGCAGCACCCTTGCCAGCCGTCTTGCCGAGCTGAAGGAGGCAGCTGCCGTCGGCAATGAGCGGGGTCGCGGCTTGCGCGATCGCATCGCCTCGATCGACCGCGAGCTCAAGCCGCTGATCGAGCCGCTTGGATTGAGCGAGCTCGACCTCAACCGCGATCCCGACGGCGTCCTGACCCGGTTGTCCCAGCAGGCTGCGGCCTATCGGAGTCAGGCCGATCGATGTCGCGACTGCGAGAATGAGGTTGCAAAGCTCAGGCCCGATTGTGCCGAGGGCCGGGCGCTCGAGCAGCGGCTCTTGGCGCAGCTCGAGGCGGATGAGGCGGCGCTGGTTGCGCGCGAAGAGCGGATCGATGAGCTGCGGTTGCGCCGCGCCGGGCTGCTCGGTGGTGAGGAGACGGCAAGCCATCGGGCGCGCCTCACCCAGCGTCGGCGGCAGGTGCGCGACAGCTTCAAGCTGGCCGAGGCCGCTCATGGCATGACGAAGGCCGAGGAAGCGTCGGCGGCAAGCCGCGCGGCCTCGCTCGCCGCTTTGGTCGACCAGGCACGCATGCGCGAGGACCGTGCCGTCGACGACCTGGCAGATGCCAAGCGCAAGCTGGCATTGAGCGATGCCGAGCTCGCCACTCTCATGGCGGTCGAGGAGTCCGAGGTCGAGGCGCTGCGTGCCGGCTTGTCGATGGTCGCGGATGCGGTGAGCCGCATGACGGCCCTGGTTGACGAACGCGAACGGGATCTCGCGGTGGCCATCGCCGGTGGCGAGCCGCCGGCCAATGTCGAGATGCTCGCTGACCGGCGGCTCGGGCTCACCGGCGAGTTGGAGCAGCTGCAGCGCCGCATCGGCGAGATCGACGGCATTCTGAGAGGCGATGACGACAATCGCCTGCGGGCGGGCGATCTCGAGGAGCGGATTGCCGCAGCCAATGCCGAGGTCACGACGTGGCGCCAGGTCTGGCAGGCCGTCGGATCGGCCGACGGATCGAAGTTCCAGCGTTTCGCACAGAGCGTGACGCTGACCAACCTGGTGCACCTTGCCAACATTCACCTCGCCGACCTCAATCCGCGTTATCGTCTCGAGACGGCGCCGGGCAGCGACCTTGGCCTGCAGATCGTCGACCACGAGCAGGACGAGGCGCGGCGCTCGACGGTTAGCCTGTCGGGCGGCGAGCGCTTCCTGACCTCGCTGGCCTTGGCGCTGGCTTTGTCGGGGCTCGAAGGGCGGATGAGCTTCGTCGACACGCTATTCATCGACGAGGGTTTCGGCAGCCTTGATGCCGACACGCTCGACGTCGCCATCGATGCTCTCGAACGGCTTCATGGCAAGGGACGCAAGGTCGGCGTCATCAGCCATGTCGAGGCGATGCATGAGCGCATTCCTGTCCAGATCAGGGTCGAGAAGCGCAGCAACGGGCGCAGCGTCGTCGCCATCGAGGGGGCAACGGCGATGAGCCGGCCGGACCCGATCGATGATCAAGTAATTTCACTATCAAAAGTTGGATAGTTACAAGATTTATTGCGCTAAGGGTTGTGTTGCGGTATAACCGCTTCGGTTGTGAAATTGACCGGGGGATCACATTATGCGGGTAGATCATCTCGTGCGTGAGCTGGGCGTGCGGCTTGGGCTGCCGCTGGCGCTGGACGGCAACGGCATGTGCCGGCTCGTCTTCAATGGCGGTATGAACGTCGACGTCGAGGCGCTGCGCGACGATGGTGAAAAGTTCATCATCTATTCGGTTCTCTCGAAACTGCGCCCGGGTCCCCGCGGTGCCCTCTACCAGGAGCTGCTCGAGGCCAATCAGCCGAGCGAGGACGGCGCTGTCGGGGTGCTCGCACTCGATGTCGAACGCGACGAGGTCCTCCTCCAAAGTGTTCTCGATGCGAGCTCCCTGAACGCGGTCTATCTCTCTGAAATCGTCGACAAATTCGTGGAGATGGCGGTCAGCTGGACGGAGCGGATCGAGCGCTTCGATCAGCGGACTTTGGCAAAGGCTCCACTGGAGCGCGGCGGCGACAATGACGAGCTGGGGCAGGGGATCTACCATCCGCGTGCCTGATGGCCGCCCTACGCAATGGTTCGGAAGCCAAGGGGGAAGAGAAATGATCAAGGATCTGATCGCGGGCGTGGCGCA